>JBJOKF010000123.1:0-6530 GCA_046046235.1 Planctomycetota bacterium
TCCTGGGCGCCGCCGTAGGCCAGCCGGAAGCCGGTCATCACCTCGTCGAAGATCAGGACCGCGCCCGAGGCCGCGGTGAGCCGCCGGGCCGTGTCGAGAAACTCCCGCGACGGCCGCACGAGGCCCATGTTGCCGACGACCGGCTCCAGGATCACGGCGGCGATCGTGTCGCCCGCGGACCGAAACACGTCCTCCAGCCGCGCGGCGTCGTTGTAATCCAGCACGATCGTGTCGCGGGCCGTGCCGGCGGTCACGCCGGGCGAGTTGGGCACGCCGAGCGTGGCGGCCGCGGAGCCCGCCGCCACGAGCAGGCTGTCGGCGTGGCCATGATAGTTGCCGGCGAACTTCACGATCTTCTCGCGGCCGGTGAAGCCGCGGGCCAGCCGCACGGCGCTCATGGTCGCCTCGGTGCCGGAACTCACCAGCCGCACCTTCTCGATGCTCGGCACGGCCGCGATGACGATCTCCGCGAGCCGGCTCTCGGCCTCGGTCGGGGCTCCGTAGCTCGTGCCGGTCTCGAGTGTCGCCGCGATCGCCGCGACGACCCGCGGATGGCGATGCCCGAGGATCATCGGGCCCCAGGAGCCGATGTAGTCGAGGTAGCGGTTGCCGTCGATGTCGGTGAGGTGCTGGCCCTGCGCTTGCTTGAAAAAGATCGGCTCGCCGCCGACGCCGCCGAAGGCCCGGGCGGGGGAGTTGACGCCCCCCGGGATCAGGCCGCGGGCCCGCGCGAAAGCCGTGCGGCTGGCGGCGCGGCGGGCGGCTTCACGTTCGTGCGGCGGCAAGGGCATGGGGTCGCGATTCCTACGGGGCGAGAGTGGTTCGAGCGACAGGCTACGGCGCTTCGGCGGCGGCGCCGAGTTCGCCCTTGGCGAAGGCCACGGCCTCGGCGGCGTGCGGCCGGCGGTCGTACATCTGGACGAGCTTTTCGAGGAGCTGTCGCCGCTGCGCGACGAAGGCCGCGCGGGCGGACTCGTCGTTGGCGATGCCCGCCCGGGCCGCCAAGGACTGGGCCTCGGCCAGGAGCTTCGCGATCTTCTGCATGTCCTCCTGCTGCTCTCGCTCCGCCTGCGGACGCAGGCGTTCGAGTTGGCGGCGGGCGAGGTCGGCCCAGAGCTCGTCTCCCTCCTCCGCGTTGGCCGGCACGCTCGAACCGTGCACGGTGAGAAACGCCTCGAGGGACTTCACGCACGTGGTGGCGCCGTGCGTCTCGTCCGCCATCGCGGCCCGGTAGTCCCGCTCGATCGGCGCGAGCTCCTTGTCGCCGCGGATCCGCCGCCGGGCCCTGCGCTCGAGCGTGTCGAGCTCGATCTTGCGGGCGAGGCCGCGGATCGCCTCGGCCCGGGGATCGTCGGCGTGTCGAGACAGGAAGCGGTCGATGTCGCCGCGGGCATCGCGGAGATCACCGTGCGGATCGTCGGCGATCGCCATGACGCGGCGGTGGAGCGTGTCTGCCGACGGCGGCTTGAGCACGAACCAGGCTCCCGCGGCGATCGCGGCCGCGATGCCCGCGGCCGCGAGGCCCTGCCACAGCGCCTCGCGCGACTGCGCCCGGCGGGCCTGCTCGGCGGTGAGGCGTTCGTATTCCTCGACGGTCGTGAAACGGTTGCGTGGTGACCGGTCGACGACGGTCTCCGCCATGGCCACGTCGGTCGGGAGCCGCGAGCCGGCGGCGCCCGCGCTCGCGTGAGGATCGCGGACGAAGTCCTGCGTGGCCTCGGTCGCCGCGTCGCGGTGGGTCGGCGGCGCCGCGGCGCCGCCGCCGGGCCGCGGCGGCGAGGCCGGGCGATCGAGCGTCGGCGCGAGGAGATCGATGGCCGAGCGTGGGGGGGGCGGGGCCGCAGCGGCCGGCGGCCGGCGGTCGGCCGTGTCGATCGGCCGTGTGGCCTTGTTGCTGCGGTCGTGTGCCGTCGGGCCGTCGCCACGCGGTGCCGCAGGTGGCGGACCGGGCGTCGCCGGCTGGGGCGCGTGCAGCGTGTCGATCGCCGTGAGCAGGCGGCCGAGCGACAGGGCGTTGGCCGGCCGCTGGGCCGGCTCTTTTGAGAGGAGACGGGCGATGAGCTCGTCGAGTTCCGGTGGCACGTCGGGCACAACGCTCGCCACGCGGGGCGGGATCGCCCGCCGCTGCTTGTCGATGATCTCGGTCAGTTGCGTGCCGCGAAAAGGAGGCGCGCCGGTGAGCATCGCGAACATCACCAATCCCAAGCTGTAGAGATCGGCCCGATGATCGACCGGCCTCCCCGATGCCTGCTCGGGAGCCATGTACTCGGCCGTCCCAATCACGTTGCCCTGCGCGGTGTGGGCCACGCCGCCGAAGAGCTTCGCGATGCCGAAATCGGCGAGCTTGACCCGCGTTGCGCCGGCGGCGGGCTCTTCCGCGTCGATGATCAGGAGATTCGCCGGCTTGAGGTCGCGATGCACGACCCCGTGATCATGGGCCACTTTCAGCGCCCTGGTGATCTCGCCGGCGATCGCGACGGTCTCCCGCCAGTCGTAGCGGCGGCCCGAACGGATGAGCTGATCGAGGCTCCGGCCCCGGACGAGCTCCATGGCGAAGTAGGGCTGGTCGTCCTGCTCGCCGAAGGCCAGGAGCCGCACGATGCCCGGATGCCTGAGGCTCTTGAGCGTCTCGATCTCGGCGTCGAACCGCTGCCGCAGGCCGTGATCGTCGACGAGGTGGGATGCGAGCACCTTCACGGCGACCGTGGCGCCGGTGGCCGTGTCGACCGCCTCGTAGACCGCCCCCATCCCGCCGCGGCCGAGCCGCGACCGGATCTCGTAGGGGCCCAGGTGGGTGGGCTGCATGCCGGAAGTCTACCCGTAATCGCCCGCCCGCTTCCATGGCTGGCCCGTGGCGGCGCACGCTGCCGTGCGGCGATCGCTGTGGGCGGGTTTCCTGCGATGCCGGCCTGGGTACAACTGCGGGCCCGATGACGGCGCGTTGCCGCGCGGCCGCGGCACCAGCGAGGAGACGAGCCATGACGACGACGCAGCGCGGTACGACCGCCGGCAGCACGCGGTTCCTGTCCAGGTCGGAGAACCAGGCGGCCGGCCTCGCCCGGTACTGCCGGGAGTTTCTCCAGTCGCCGCGGGCCATCGGCCAGGCCACGCGTGACCGCGTCGAGCAGTTTCACCTCGACAGCGTCGGCTGCGGCATCTCGGCCTTGGCGCTGGGTGCCAATGCGCCCACGGTGCTGCGGCGCGAGGCGCTGCGGTCGCCGCCGGCGGCCGGGGATCGCGGCGGCATCTGCTTCGGCGCCGCCCGTCCCTGCGCCGTCGAGAAGGCGGTCGCCGCGAACTGCTCGGCGGTGCGAGAGTGGGACTCCAACGGCACGAACTTCGGCTACGACGCGGCGAAGGGCCGCATCGCCGGCGAGTTCGGCCACAACGACTTCTACCCCGTCGCGGTCGCCGCGGCCGGCGAGGCCGGCCTCGCCGGCGACCAGACGCTGCGGCTGATGCTCCTGATCGACGAAATCCGCGGGCGTCTCGCCGAGGTCTTCGCGCTGCGTCGCTATGCGATCGACCACGTGCATCACGGCACCGTCGCCTGCGCGGCGGCGTTTGCGGCGGCGCTCGGCGGCTCTGAAGAGCAGATCGAGTCGGCGATCGGGATGGCGGTGGCGCACTATGTTCCTTACCGGGCGATCCGGGCCGGTCATCAGCTCTCCGACAGCAAGGGCGCTTCGGCGGCCCTGGCGGCGGAGGCGGCGGTGATGTGTGCCCGCCGGGCGCTCGCCGGCTTCCTCGGGCCGCGGGATGTCTTCCGCAATCCGCTGGCGATCTATCGAAGGAACGAGCCCTGCCCCGACGGCCAGAGCCCCTTCGACATGGAGCTTGGCCTCGACGGCGACGCCTTCGCCATCCTCGGCATGCACTTCAAACTCGGCCTCTACGAGCACCAGTCGGCCGGCGCCATCCAGGCGGTGATCGATGCGGTGGCGGCCCGGCCCGAGGCCGTAGCCGACCTGGGCCGCATCCGCGCGATCCGTGTGCGGATCTACGAACCGGCCTATTCGATCATCGCCGATCCCGCGAAGCGGACGCCCACGACGCGGCAGAGCGCCGACCACTCCCTGCCCTATATTCTCGCCAGAACGCTGCTCAAAGCCCGCGCTGCGGTGGCCGCCGGCCGGATGCCCGACTGGGACACGGTGATGCTGCTCCCGGCCGATTATTCCGACGCCTCGATCGCTGCGCCGGAGGTGCGGGCGGTGATCGACAGGATCGTGATCGAGCACGGCGGGCCGGAATACGACAGGCTGTATCCGGACGGCATCCCGACGAGCGTGGCGATCGAGCACGAGCCGCTCGGCACGCTCGGCGGCGGCATCGTGCGGTATCCGCTGGGGCACGCCCAGTCCGATGCCGCGGACACGGCGAAGCTCGTGGCCCTCAAGTTCGACCGGCTCGTCGCCGGCGCGGTCGACGATCCACGGGCGGTGCGGGAGCGGGTGCGGGTGGCGGGGCGTTCGGTGGCCGAGATCGCGGAGCTGTATGCGTTTCCCATTCACGGGTGTGATCCCGGTTGACAAGCCGAGCGGCGTGTCGTCGCGCGGGGTGGTGGATGCGGTCGCCCGCAGCCTCGGCATGAAGGCGGTCGGCCATGCGGGCACGCTCGATCCGCTGGCCCGCGGCGTTGTCATCGTCTGCGTGGGCCACGCCACGAAGCTGGTGGACTACCTCCATGCGCTGCCGAAGCGCTACGCGGCGACGTTCCTGCTCGGACGGTCGAGCCCCTCCGACGATCTGGAGACGCCCGTCACGGAGGAGCAGGCTCCGGTGCGGCCGACAGCCACGGCGATCGAGACGGCCGCGGCGGGCTTTCGCGGCGACATCCTCCAGCGGCCTTGCGACTACTCGGCCGTCCATGTCGGTGGGCAGCGGGCCTATCGGATCGCCCGCAAGGGCAGGCCGCTCGTGCTCGAGCCCAAGCCGGTGCGGATCGACAGGCTCGAGATCATGGGCCACGAGTGGCCCCGGCTCGACGTCGAGATCGACTGCTCGTCGGGCACGTTCGTGCGGGCGATCGGCCGCGATCTCGCGGAGGCGGTCGGCACGCGGGCGGTGATGGAGTCGCTCGTGCGGACGGCCGTGGGGCCATTCGCGGTCGCATCGAGCGTGCCGCTCGATGCGATCAGTCCTGAGTCGGCCCGGGCGAGCCTGCTGCCCGCGGCCGTCGCCGTGGCCCACCTGCCGCGGCACGTGCTCGCCGGCGACGCGCTGGCCGACGCCGTCCGCGGGGCGCTCATGCAACTGCCCGAGCCGGCGGGCGACGCGGTCGCGGCATTCGACGAGGCGGGCGACCTGGTGGGCATTCTCCGCCGGCTCGACTCGGGGCTGCACCGGCTGCGGCCCAATTTTCTCGGAGTCGGCTGAGAGACCGGCGCGTGCGGCGAATCGCGTATAGTGCGGTCACCTCGAACCCGGAGTGGGATCATGACCGCGCGTGCCCGTCGGTGGCTCTGGCCCGTATGCCTCTGGGGGCTGTGGGGAGTCGCCCCCGGGCTCGCATCCGCCGCCGAGCCGCCCCCTGCCCTGTCGGTCGAGGAGCTCACGAAGCGGGTGAGACAGTCGGTCGTCGTGGTGACGTTCGAGGGCCGTGAGGGAGAGCAGCAGGGACTCGGCACCGGTTTCGTCATCGACGCCGCCGGGCTCATCGCCACCAACTTCCACGTCATCGGCGAGGGCCGTCCGATCGCGGTGCAGCTGGCCGACGGCTCGCGACATGCCGTCACGGAGGTGACGGCGTCGGACCGCGGCCTCGACCTGGCGATCGTGCGGATCGTGCCGCCGGCCGCGCCGCTTGCGCCCCTGCCGCTCGGCGACTCTTCCGCCCTGCCCGACGGCCTGCGGGTGCTGACCGTCGGCAATCCGCACGGCCTGACGTTCAGCGTCGTCGGCGGCGTCGTCTCGGGCACGCGGGAGATCGACGGCCGCGACATGCTGCAGCTGGCGATGCCGATCGAGCCGGGCAACAGCGGCGGGCCGGTCGTCGGGCCGGACGGCGGCGTGGTCGGCATCGTGACGATCAAGTCGCTCGTCACCCGAAATCTGGGCTTCGCCGTCGGCGTCGACGCGCTCAAACCGCTCGTCTCCAAGCCGAATCCGGTGCCGATGGCCCGCTGGCTCTCCAGGGGCGGGCTCGATCCCGAGCTGTGGGAGACGAGGTTCGGCGGCCGCTGGCAGCAGCGTGGCGGCCGGATCGCCGTGCGCGACGCCGGCAGCGGGTTTGGCGGTCGGACGCTTTGTCTTTCCCGGCAGGCGCCGCCCGCCGCACCCTTCGATGTGGAGGTGGACGTCAAGCTCGACGACGAGGCGGGGGCAGCGGGGCTCGTCTTCCATGCCGACGGGGGCAACCGCCACTACGGCTTCTATCCGACGGCCGGCAAACTGCGATTCACGCGGTTCGACGGGCCGTCGGTCTACGACTGGAAGATCCTCCGCGACCTGCGGTCACCGCACTACAAGCCGGGCGCGTGGAACCGGCTGCTCGTCCGCGTCGAGGCGGGCCGGTTTCGCTGTTCGGT
>JBJOKF010000126.1:0-10937 GCA_046046235.1 Planctomycetota bacterium
GGCTTCGCCTCGCTGGCGGCCGCCAAGATCGACGCGGTGCGGACGTTCGGCCTGGCGGCGGCGGCCGGCGCCGTGGCCAGCTTCCTGGCGGTGAGCCTGCTGACGCCGCTCCTGGCATCGACCCCCTGGCTCTCCGGGGCGCGGCTCGGCCGCTCGTCCCGCTGGGCCGGCCGCGTGGCGACGACCTTGGCGGCGGTCTCGGTCCGCCAGGCCCGGCCGATCGCCGCGGCGGGCTGCCTGGCCACGCTCATGCTGGCGGTGGCCGCTCTCGGCCTGGACGCCGACAATCGGGTCGCCGACAGCCTGCCCCGGGGCGCCGCGGCCGCCCGCACGCTCTCCCGGGTCGACCGGGAGTTCGGCGGTGTGCTCGGCGTCGACGTCGTGGTCCGCTGGCCCGAGGCGATCGCCTGGAGGGACGCGGACGTGCTCGCGGCACTGGACCGTGTGCACGAGGTGCTTCGCGACGAGGGCGGGATGAGCCGCTCGATCTCCCTGGCCACGGTGGGGAGCGGACTCTCGGAGCGGGCGCGGCAGCGGCTCGACGCCGACGACTTCCCCGACCTGGTCGACCCGGAGGGCCGCCGGGCGATCGTCCGGGCGCGGGTTCGCGACCTGGGCTCCCGCCGGCTCGAAGGCGTGTACGACCGGATCGGCACGGCGCTCGCCGGTCTCGCCCGAGACCGCCCCGGCTGGACGTTCGAGCTGGCCGGCATGTCGGTCGTGTCGGCCCGCAACATCCGCCAGCTCGTCCGCGATCTCGGCTCGAGCCTCCTGCTCGAGGTCGCGGTGATCGGCGGCATCCTGGCGATCGCTTTCCGCTCACCACTGGCGGGCCTCGTCAGCCTCGTGCCCAACGTGTTTCCGCTGGCGGTCGTGGCTGCCGTGATGAGCCTCTCCGGCCGCGCGCTCGACCCGGCGACGGTGATCGTCTTCAACGTCTGCCTCGGACTCGCCGTCGACGACACGGTGCATCTGCTCGCGGCGCTCAAGCGACAGCGCCGCGAGCGGATGCCGATCGCGACGGCCGTCCGCCGTGCCGTGGCCGAGACGGGCAATCCGGTCGTGCTCGGGGGGATCGTCCTGACGGTCGGTTTCGCCGCGGTGACCGTCAGCTCGGTGCCCCTGCTTTCCGGATTCGGCATGCTGGCCTGCGCCGCGGTGGCGGCGGCCACGCTCGCCGAGCTCGTCTTCCTGCCGGCGCTTTTGGTCGTGACCGACGCCTGGGTGCGGCGGCTGCCAGCGGGGCGCGGTGACGGCATCTTCGGCAGCCAGCCGCTGGCCTGGCCGGCGGCCCCGTCGGCCGACGTGACGAACGCCGCCTGACGGCCCGCAAGCGAACCTGCCCGCCAGAGGGCTCAGATGGCGGTGGCCGACATCGCCTCTTCGAGCGCTTCGACCGCCTGGACGATCTGCTCCTCGGTGTGCTCCGCGGTGAGGAAGAACCGCACCCTCGCACCGCTCTCCCGCACCGCGGGATAGAGGATCGGCCGCGCGTTGACGCCCCGCTCCATGAGCAGCTGCGAGACCCGCATGGCCCGCGCCGAAGAGCCCACGATGACGGGGATGACGGGCGTATCGGAGCTCGAGCCGGTGTCGAAGTCGCAGTCCCGCGCGAGCTTCAGGAACAGCTCCGACCGCTCGCGCAACCGTGTCACCCGCCACGGCTCGCGGCGGATGACCCGCAGGCCCTCGAGCGCCGCGGCGGCATTGGGGGGCGAGCAGGCAGTCGAGAAGACGAACGCGGGCGTGGTGAAGCCCAGGTAGCGGATGAGCCGCTCGCCGCCGGCCAGGTAGCCGCCGCCGGCGCCGAGCGCCTTGCTGATCGTGCCCATCCAGAGGTCGCCGTCGGCGGGATCGACGTCGAAGAAATCACAGATGCCACGGCCCTCGGGGCCCATGGTGCCGAGCGAGTGGGCCTCGTCGACATAGAGCAGCGCGTCGTGGCGGCGTTTCACCTCGATGAACCGGGGCAGGTCCGGGTAATCGCCATCCATGCTGTAGACGCCCTCGATCGCGACCACGACCCGGCGGTATTGCGACCGCAGGTCGCGGAGCAGGCCGTCGAGCTGATCGTGATCGTTGTGCCGGAAGGACCGCTTGCCCGCCTTCGAGGCGCCGGCTCCCTGCATGATGCTGTTATGGGCGAGTTCGTCGTACAGGATCAGGTCGCCAGCGCCGAAGAGATGCCCGAGCACCGAGGCGTTCGTGCCGTAGCCGCAGGGAAACACCACCGCCCGCTCGGCGCCGAGGAACGCGGCGAGCTCGGCGTCGAGCTCGTCGAGGAGCGTGTTGTTGCCCCCCACCATCCGGCTGGCCGAGGCGCTGCACCCGAAGCGATCGATCGCCTCCTTGGCGGCCCGCTTCACGTCGGGATGGCAGGCCAGGCCGAGGTAGTCGAAGCTCGTGAAGCTGACGACATCCCGGCCACGGACCCGCGCCGTGCGGCCCCGCACCTGCTCGTTGGCCCACAGGAACGGGTTCTCGAGGCCGGCTTCGTCGAGCGCCGCGAGCCGCTCCTCGAGCGCCCGACACTCCGGGAACGGGTCGTCGCCGCCGGAGGCGGCCGCGTCGATCCGGGCCGGCCGGCCCGGGGCCGGGGTGACGGCTGCCGCCGTGGCCGGATTACCGGCGTCGGCGGCCCGGTCGGCCTCGTCGAACATGTGGAGGGCAACCCGCTCCACGAGATCCGCGCAGGTGGTCACGCCGGCAAGCCACTCCGCGCGAAACCGCATCTGGTAGCGGCCTTCGATCCGGGATACGGCATCCAGAAACCGGGCGTCGTCGATGCCGCAGTCGGTGAGCGCAGCCTGCGCATCGCGGGGCCGCGGCAGGCCTCGCGGGCTGACCCGCGCCAGTTCCTCGAGCACCACCCGCTCGATCACCTCGCGGGCATGGGCCCGGGGCCACGAGCGATCATCCAGGACGGTTCCGGGCGTCGCTAACGTCGTCATACCGTCTCCCATCGAACATCCCTCCGTGCGCACGCTTCGCGAGAGCGACGGCACCGTCTCGTCCGCGAGACGTCCGCTGGTCGTGATGCCGCCTCCGCAGCGGCCGACGCGGGCCGTGATTATACGTCGGCGACGCGACGATGCGAGCAGGCTGCGAGCCTGCGGCCTGCGTCGACCGTGCGGCCAGATTCGTCTCACGGGGAGCGCAGGGCACCGTGTTTCAGCCCGCCAGCAGCTTCCGCAGCACGAACGGCAGGATGCCGCCCGCCCGGAACTGATCGAGCTCGACGGGCGTGTCGATCCGCACCACGCACGGGATGTCGAGCACCGAGCCGTCCGGCCGTGTCGCCTTGACGATCACGGTCGACCGTGGCGCGAGCCCGTCGAACGGGATGTCGAAGGTCTCCTCGCCGGAGAGCCCCAGTTGCTGCCAGGGCTGCGGGAGCACGAGCGGCAGCACGCCCATCCCCACGAGATTCGACCGGTGGATCCGCTCGAAGCTCGTCGCCAGCACCGCCCGCACGCCCAGGAGCATCGTGCCCTTCGCGGCCCAGTCGCGGGAGCTGCCCGTGCCGTACTCGGCCCCGGCCAGCACGACGAGCGGCGTGCCCGCCTCGCGGTAGCGGATCGCCGCGTCGTAGACCGACAGCACCTCGGCCCCCGGCAGCAGTCGTGTGACGCCCCCCTCCGTGCCCGGCACGAGCAGGTTGCGGATGCGGATGTTGGCGAACGTGCCGCGGGTCATCACCCGGTCGTTGCCGCGGCGGGCGCCGTAGCTGTTGAAGTCGGCGGGAGGCACGCCATGCTCGACGAGATAGCGGCCGGCGGGACTCGTCTTCGAGATGCTGCCCGCGGGCGAGATATGGTCGGTGGTGACGCTGTCGCCGAGGGCGAGGAGCACGCGGGCGGCCCGCACGCTCGTCGGCGGCGTCGGCTCGCGCGCGATGTCGGCGAGGAACGGCGGCTCCTGGATGTAGGTGCTCGCCGCGTCCCAGTCGTAAAGCTCGCCGGAGGACGTGGGCACCGCGTTCCAGCGGTCGTTGGAGTTCCAGACATTACCGTAGCGGGCCTGGAACTGGTCCGGCGCCACGCTCGCCTCGACCGTCCGCCGCACCTCCTCCGCGGTTGGCCAGATGTCCCGTAGGAAGACCGGGCCGCCATCTCGGCCGGCGCCGATCGGCTCCGAGTCGAGGTCGATGTCGGTGGTGCCCGCCAACGCGTAGGCGACCACCAGCGGCGGGCTCGCCAGCCAGTTGGCCTTTACGAGCGGATTGACACGGCCCTCGAAGTTGCGATTGCCGGAGAGAACCGCGGCGGCCACGAGGTCGCCCTCGGTGACGGCCTGGGCCACCGGCTCGGGGAGGGGGCCGGAGTTGCCGATGCAGGTGGTGCAGCCGTAGCCCACCGTCTCGAAGCCGAGCGCGTCGAGATCACGGGACAGCCCCGACCGCTCGAGGTAGTCGGTGACGACCCGCGATCCCGGGGCGAGGCTCGTCTTCACCCAGGGCTTCGTGGCGAGGCCCTTCGCCACCGCCTTCCGGGCGAGCAACCCGGCGGCCACCATGACGCTGGGGTTGCTCGTGTTGGTGCAACTGGTGATGGCGGCGATCACCACCGCGCCATGGCCGATCGTCGCCGCACGGCCGTCGTCCCGCACCGTCGCCGTCCGCGACACGGCCTCCGGCTCCAGGGCGAAGCCGCGCTTGGCCGTGGGGGCGGTAAGCGACTCGGCGAAGGCCCGCTTCACCTGCACGAGCGGCACGCGGTCCTGCGGCCGCTTGGGCCCCGCCAGGCTCGGCACCACGCCGCCCAGGTCGAGGGACAGCCGCTTCGTGAACTCGGGTACCGGCGCCTGCGCCGTGCGGAACAGCCCCTGCTCCTTCATGTACCGCTCCACGAGCGTCACCTGCTCCGCCGGGCGGCCGGTGAGCCTGAGGTACGCGAGCGTTTCGTCGTCGATCGGGAAGAAGCCCATCGTCGCGCCGTATTCCGGCGCCATGTTGGCGATCGTCGCCCGGTCGGCGAGCGACATGCCGTCGAGGCCCGGACCGAAAAACTCGACGAACTTCCCCACGACCCCTTCCTTCCGCAGGATCTCGGTGACCGTGAGCACGAGATCGGTGGCGGTGGCACCCGCCGGGAGCCGGCCGGTCAACTCGAACCCGACCACCTCCGGCAGGAGCAGCGACAGCGCCTGCCCGAGCATCACCGCCTCGGCCTCGATGCCGCCCACACCCCAGCCGACGACGCCGAGCCCGTTGATCATCGTCGTGTGGCTGTCGGTGCCCACGAGCGTGTCGGGCACGGCCACCTTGGGGCCACCCGGCCGACCGGCGGGATCGTCGCGCAGGAACACGCAGCCGGCGAGGTACTCGAGGTTGACCTGGTGGACGATGCCGATGGCCGGCGGCACCACGCGGAAGTTGCGGAACGCCTGCTGTCCCCACCGGAGAAACGCATACCGCTCCGCGTTGCGCTCGAACTCGACGTCGACATTACGGGCCAGCGCGTCGGCCGTGCCGAAGTAGTCGACCTGCACGGAGTGGTCGATGACGAGATCGACCGGCACGAGCGGGTTGATCTTTTTCGGATCGCCGCCGAGCCGCCGCATCGCCGCCCGCATCGCGGCCAGGTCGACGACACACGGCACGCCTGTGAAGTCCTGCAGCACCACCCGGGCGGGCTTGAACGGGATCTCCGTCTCGGCCGGCCGGGCCGCATTCCACCCGGCGAGGCTGCGCACGTCGGCTTCCGTGACCTCGTAGCCGTCACAGGTCCGCAGGAGCGCCTCGAGCACCATGCGGATGGAATAGGGCAGTCGGGCGGTGTTCGTGACCCCGGCGTCGTCGAGCGCCCGGAGGCGGTAAAGCGTCGCCGGGCCGGAGCCGGTCTCGAACGTCGCACGGGCCGAAAACGGGTCGATGAAGGACGCTGCCATGGTTGAAGTTCCGGTGAGAAGAGGATTCCGGTGCCGTTTGGATGGAGGACGGGGCCGTCCGCGGAGGCGGCGGAGGGGCCGTGCCGCCCCGGCCGCGGCCGACCGAGAGGAACCGGGCACACAGGGCGGCAACAGTGGTCAAGACTAGCGAACGCGGTGTTCGCGGGAGAAGGCTTGGCCGTTCTTCGCCGCGAAAAACGGCCGTAAATCCCGGTTGTAGCGACTCGCCCCCTCTTTGGCCCCGACGAAAAAAGGGGAGCGGATTCGACACGACACCAAGAATGGGGTATGGTTTCGTCAGACACGGGCTTCGGCCCAGGCGAGACCGGCTTCGGCTCTCGCGTCGCAAAACAACTTCCGATCTCTTCAGCGGCTGTTCCCCCCCCCCAAAGACCCACACTTCTAGAGCCGCTACCGGACCCGTGGTGTCATCACCGCGGGTCCTTTTCTTTTGGCACGTTCAGTGGCCCGCGACACCATCCCCTTGCGAGGGGCCAGACCACCCGTATAACGACTGCACCCAGGTTTGGCTGCGAATCGGGATGCGGTCTGCGGAGCGAGGGTGATCGGTGCACGTCAATCAGGGCCGACCGAGGGAGCGGTCGCCTGCAAATGGCCAGGGAGCGGCCCCGCGGCGCACGTTCGGCCAGCGCGGGTTCACCCTCGTCGAACTGCTCGTCGTGACGGCGGTGATCGCGATCGTCGCGATCCTCTCCCTGCCTGCCATCCAGTCGGCCCGCGAAGCCAGCCGGCGGGTGACCTGCCGCGACAACCTCCGGCACCTGGCCCTCGGCGTGCTGGAACACGAGTCGGGCTGCCGGCGGCTGCCGCCGGCAGCCCGCGTGACCGAGGCCGCCAACCCGGCCACCTGCACGGGCTGCTGGAATCCCTGGCTCGAAGCGGGGCAGAGCGTGCCCGCACCGGGCACTCGGCACGGCTCGAGCTGGATGCTCGCGGTGCTTCCCTTCCTGGAGCAGTTAACGCTCCATGGCCGCTGGGATCCGGCGACGAACGTGCGGGGAAACGCCGCCGTCGCACGGACGGACGTGCCGAACTTCTACTGCCCGAGCCGCCGATCCCGGATCCGCACCGACCGCGACGACCACCGCAGCCTGCTCGACCCGGCCTGGCGGGGCGGCGGCACCGACTACGGCGGCTGTTACGGCCGCCTGGACGGGTTCGTCAACGACACCGCCTCCGACCGCCGGTTCGCCGACGTCGACACCCCGATCGCCGGCTCGTCGGGCCGGCGGGACGGACTCTTCACACCGCAGGAGGGCCGCCGGCTGGCGTTGGCGACCGACGGCCTCTCCCGCACGATCCTGCTCGGCGAGTTGCAGCGGCTCAGACCCCTGCGGGCCGCCACGGCCGCCGCCAGCACCTACAACCGCACCAGCCAGGATGGCTGGGCCGTCGGCGGCGCGGCGACGCTGTTCGTCACGGCGACCGATCCGGTCCACGGCAATCCGGGCGGCATGAACAACCTGTTCTTCGAGTCGCCCGGCAGCGACCACGGCGGCGGTGCCTTCTTCGCGATGGCGGACGGTTCGGTGCATTGGCTCAGCGAGTTCATCGACGCGAAGGACAACAACTCCGTATTCCCGCTGCTCGGCTCGATGCGGGACGGTCGCCCCTGAGCCCAAAGCCCCGTGAGCGGTGCCCGAGATGCCTCTCCCCGAAGAGCCCCCGCGACGGCGTCGACCAGGATGGCGATGGCGATTCTCCTTGGCGATCGTGATCGCTCTGGCGGGCTGCGGCCGCGGGCCCCGGCCGCCACTCGGAACCGTCGAGGGCGTCGTCACGCTCGACGGGCGGCCGCTCGCCGACGCGACGGTGCGGTTCACGCCGTCGGGACCGGGCCGGACCGCCGAGGGCGTCACCGACGCCTCGGGCCGCTACCAGCTGTTGTACTTGCGGGACATCCCCGGGGCCGACGTCGACCGCCACGTGGTCAGGATCACCACCGCTCGTGATGAAGCGGGCGGGATCGAGTCGCTGCCACCTCGGTATCACACCCGGTCACGGCTCGAGGCCATCGTGCGGCCCGGCCGCAATCGGCACGATTTCACGCTCGAATCGCCCGCGGCGTCACCGGACGGCCCCTGACTGGCGTGGGAAAAGCCGGCCATGGTCCTGTTCCATGCCTGCGCCCCCTGAAAAAGCCCTGCAGAGGGCGGCATGTGCCGATTTCGTGCCGCTGGCCGCCCCCGCGACTATACTCTCGAGGGCCTTCCCGTTCGCGTCATGGAACCGCGGCTGGTTTCATCGGTTCAGGGCGGGGCAATTTGGCGGCGTTTCACCCGCACCCCAACAGCACGGACCGCATGGACAGCGCGGACGCACGTGGTGGCCTGACACTTTCGCGGCCCCCTGCCGCACGTCCAAGGGCCACTCAGACGGCATCTTCGGGCGACCCGGGCACGGCGACGGTTCAGCCGTGCAGACTGTCGCTCGTCATGCCCACCGTCTTCTGGACCGGGTCGTTCGAGCAGTGTGCCCGCAGGGCCCTCGAACTCATCGACCGCGCTCCCGAGCCGACAGAGGTGATCTTCGCCTTCGACGGTGTCCCGCCACCGAAACCGGCCTGGCTCGACCGCGGGGACGTGAGGATCGTGGCGACCCACCGCCGATCGGGCCCGGCGATCGCCCGCAACCTGGCGGCCCAGGCGGCCCGCGGCTCGGTCTTGTTCTTCGTCGACGCCGACGTGGAACTCGCCACAGACGCCCTCGTGCGGGTGTTGGCCTCCTTCGACGCCGACCCCGACCTCGTGGCGCTGTTTGGAGCCTATGACGACGAACCGGCCGCGATGGGTGTCGTGAGCACGTTTCGCAACCTGCTCCACCATCACACCCACGCCGCCAATCCGGGCGAGGCCTCCACGTTCTGGACCGGCTGCGGCGCGGTCCGCACGGCCGCCTTCCTCGACCTGGGCGGATTCAACGAGTCGTTCGCCCACCCGAGCGTCGAAGACATCGAACTCGGCATGCGGATCGCCGCGAGCGGCGGCCGGATCGTGCTCGACCCCGATCTTCGCTGCAAGCATCTCAAGCGGTGGACCCTCGGATCGATGGTCTTCACCGACATCGTGCATCGCGCCGCCCCCTGGACGCGGCTGATCCTGAGCCAGAAGCATCTGCCCACCACGCTCAACCTCGACTGGCGGGGGCGGCTCGGGGCGATCTGTGCGCTCGGCCTGGCGGCCAGCCTCGTGGCCGGCTGGTTCACGCCGGTCGGCCTCTGGGCCGCCCTGGGATGGACGGGGGCGCTGGTGCTGCTCAACCGCGGCCTCTATCGTCTCTGCTTGAGCAAGCGGGGCCTGCGGTTCGCGGTCGCCTCGGTCGCGCTCCACTGGCTCTACTTCGTCTATTCGTCCCTCACCTTCGGGGTGATCGCCGCCCGCGAACTCCTCGGTAGCCGAAGAGCGACTTTTCCATGGCTCTCCCGCGACTCCCGAGCGAGCGGCTCATCGAGCGGGTCCAGACGGACTCCGACAGTCGAGCCGGCCGCACCGAGCCGGTGACGGGCGACCGGTCGCAGGTCCAGGGAACGCCCGCCAGGGCGCTCATGTGGGCGCTCGTCTCCCTGCTGGCGGTGCTCGCGGTCTCGAACGTCGTGCGCGGCATCCGGTTCGCATGGACCATCGGCGACTTCGACCTGCAGACGCGTGCCGCCGAGTACGCCTCGTTTCGCGACGGCGTGTTTCCCAACGCGGCAGTCGAGCCGCCAATCGCGGGCCGCAGCATCCCCTACTCCGTCTACCCGCCCTATGCGCTCCCGCTCTTCGCCTTCTTCTTCGAGCCGGGAGGGCTGCTGCAGGGCCGGCTGCTCGTGGAGACGTTGTCGATCGCGGGCCTGATCGTGATCGGCCTGCACGGCCGCCGCGAACTGCGATTCGCCGGGCCCGCCCTGGCCGCCGTCGGCGCGTTCGCGGGGCCGGCCATCACCGGCACGATCGGCGCCCTCGCGGCCAGCCAGTTCTCGATCCTCTGCACGGTCCTCGTCACCCTGCAACTGATGCTGCTCGAGCGGCGCCGCCCGCTGGCGGCCGGAGCCTGCTGGGCCCTGGCGATGCTCAAGCCGCAGATCGGCGCGGCGTTCGCGATTCTCTTCCTCGCCGATCGCCAGTGGCGCGGGCTCGTGCTCGGCATCCTGCTGCTGTCGGCACTGTCACTGGCGGCCTGCTGGTGGACCGACGTCTCTCCGCTGCGTCTCGCCCGCCACGTGCTCTTCGAGTCGTCGCTGCGGTTCGTCGAAGCCCCGCATACCTTCGGGCCCGGCAAGCTCGCTGCCGCCCTGGGCGTCAGCGGTCGTGTGTTCCAGTTCGCCGCCCTCGCCCTGATGGCAGGGCTGGCCGTCGGGGTCGGCCTGATCGTGCGAACCTGGCGCCACCCTGTCGATCTGCCGGCCTTGGCCGGCGCCGCCGGCGCCATCGGCGAACTGCTCTGCTACCACCAGTTCTACGACCACATCATGCTCGCTCCGACGGTCGTGGCCCTGCTCGCACTGGCGGCGACGAGGCCCGGGGCGGCGACGATCGGCCTGGCAGCCGCCATGGCCGTCTCCGTCTGGCTGCCGCAGCGGATCCTGCACGCCGTTCCGGGCCAGGAAATCGCCCGGGCGCTCCTCTGGGCGACGGCGGGGGCGGTCCTGCTCGCCTGGTCCTTCACCCGGCATCTGCCGGTCCGCGCTGCCCGCGCGTAGCGCGGTCACAGCCCGGTTTCGTGCAGGTGTTGGAGGAGGATCCGCTCCAGCTCGGCGATCGTCGCCGGATGATGGTGCACCCGCGTGTGCTTGGCCGGCACGAGCAGTTCGCTCGTGACCCCCGGGTGCCTGGCGCTCGACACCGGCACGATGCAATCGCCCCCCTCGTCGAACGGCGAGCGATGGAAGTTGCCGATGATGCTGTGCGTCGACACCCAGCAGGGTACCCGCAGACCGCGCAGTGCCGTCAGGATCGTCGAGTCGGGCTCGAGCACGTCGACGGTCGTCGGCAGCCGGCGCTCGTAGTCCGGCCGGAACGCGCCCGGGTTGGCCTGCATCACCTCGT
>JBJOKF010000170.1:0-2722 GCA_046046235.1 Planctomycetota bacterium
CCTTTCTCGCGACCTCGAGCACTTTGTTGCGGGCAAACCCGAACGCCCAGGATTCGAAGCTTCTGCCGGCGTCGTAGTCCGCGGCCCGGGCTGACAAGGCCAGGAAGACCTCCTGCACGACATCGTTGGCCAAATCGGCGTCCGGAAGAATGGCTCGGACATAGCCGCGGATCCGGTCCATGTGCTCGATGAAGAGCCGCTGGACCAAGGCCTGGGCAGGCTCGCCATCCCGTCCGCGCGCGTCATACCCCATGGGAACACCCTCTCCGCAATCTATTGATTCTCAGCCGGCGACCATTAGCAATCGCCCGGCGGGGCGAGAGAATCACCGCGGCATCGCGGGCCCATGAGCCCGCGGTGCGATCGATTTCGTCACGGCAGGCCGGGACAAAAAGAGCCTGCAGAACCGCCCCGCGGCGGCCCCCTTGCCGGGCTGTTCCCCGGGGAAGTTCAGACCCGCAGCGCCGACTCCGCGGCCCTGCCGGGGCAGGCGGCCAGCGCCGCCCGGACCGGGCCCGCAACGAACTCCTCCACCTGGGCCGCCGCGCGGCCGGCCAGGCCCGGCACGTCCATCGCCGCCACCAGATCTATTCCAGAGAACAGCGGGTCGGCCTGGAGCCGGGCCACGAGGTCGTTGTCGTGCCCCTCGCGGATCCGCGCGGTCGCAGCGTGGCTGTGCTGGCGGAGCGCCTCGTGAAGCTCCTGCCGGTCGCCGCCGGCCGTCGTGGCGGCCATCAGCAGCCGCTCGCTCGCCAAGAAGGGGAGGTGGTGCTCGAGATTGCGGCGGATGGCACCGGGCAGAACGACGAGCCCGCCGGCGATGTTGGCGTAGATCACGAGCTGCGCGTCGGTGGCCAGGAAGGCCTGCGGCAGCACCAGCCGCCTGGGCGCCGAGTCGTCGAGCGTCCGCTCGAACCACTGCACCGCCGCCGTCTGGCCCGCCGTGGCCTGGAGGCCCATCACGAACCGGGCCAGCCCGCACATCCGCTCCGACCGCATCGGATTGCGCTTGTAGGGCATCGCCGACGAACCGACCTGTTCCTTCTCGAAGGGCTCCTCCATCTCCGCCCAGGCGGCCGCGAGCCGGAGATCGTTGCCCGCCTTGTGTGTCGATTCGGAGATGCCGCCGAGCACCGCGACGACCTGTGAATCGACCTTCCGCGAGTAGGTCTGGCCGGTCACGTCGTAGGAGCGATCGAAGCCGAGCTTGCGGGACACGATCTCGTCGAGCCGCCGCACTTTCGCGTGATCGCCTTGAAAAAGTTCGAGGAAGCTTGCCTGCGTGCCGGTCGTGCCCTTCACGCCGCGGGCCCGCAGCCGCTGCCGGCGGGTGAGCACCTCCTCGAGGTCGAGCAGGAGGTCGTGGATCCAGAGGCAGATCCGCTTGCCAATCGTGGTCGGCTGCGCCGGCTGGAGATGTGTGCGGCCGAGGCAGACAAGGTCGCGGGTCTCGAGGGCCCGGTCGGCCAGCCGCTCGATCACCACGGCGAGCCGGGCCGCGACGAGATCGAGCGACTCGCGCATCAGGATCAGGTCGGTGTTGTCGGTGACATACGCGCTCGTCGCGCCAAGATGCAGGATCGGCCGGGCGAGCGGGGCAGCGTCGCCAAAGGTATGCAGATGGGCGAAGACGTCGTGCCGCATCTGACGCTCGTAGGCGGCCGCCTTGGCGAAGTCGATCGGCTCGAGGTTGGCCCGCATCTGTGCGAGCTGCTCCGCCGAGATCGGCAGGCCGAGCTCCGCTTCCGCCTCGGCCAGCGCCAGCCACGTCTGCCGCCAGAGCTTGTAGCGGTGATTGTCGCTCCAGAGCCTCGTCATCTCGGCGGAGGCGTAGCGGGCGGCGAGCGGATTGTCCCAGCGGTCGCGGGCATCGGGAGCGGAATCGGACTGCACGGCAAGAAGCTCCTGCGGGACGGGATGGGGAGGGCGGGGCCAGAGTCAGCGGCGCGGCGACCGCGCCGGGGCGGCCGCCTGGCGGCTCATCTTGCAGAAGAGCCGCTCCAAGGCCAGCCGGGCGCGCAGGCCCCGTGAGGCATCGCCCTTGAGCGCCAGATCGAGGTCCAAGAGCCACCGCGGCAGCCGGCGGGCCCGCGAGGGACCCAACTGCCCGAGCGACTCGCGGGCCTGGGCCAGCGCCTTCGGCCATGCGGCGACGCCGGCCTCACGCAGCGCCTGCTCGACGCCGGCCGGCCGGCCTTGTCCCGCCGGGCGACCGAGCAGGCGGGCCGCCGTGGAGAGCCGACGGAGCACCGAGCCGATCTGGGCGGCGATCGCGATCGGGTTTTCGCCGGCGTCGAGCAGCGCGGCCAACTGGCCGATGGCCTCGCGGGCGTCGCCCGCGCCGGCGGCGTCGATCATGCCCCAGGCGGTCCGCTCGAGCGGGCTCGCGGCGATGTCGTCGATCGCCTCCGGCTGGAGTGGCGTCGCGCGGGCGTCGGGCGGCGTGGCGGCCGCGAGCCGGGCGAGCGCCTGATCGATCTGGCCGAGGTCGTGGCCGAGCCGCTCGAGGAGACGCTGCGCCGTGGCCGTCGCCAGCTGGATGCCGTGCCGCGACTTCGCCCACTGCCGGACCCAGGCGGAGAGATCGGCCTTCGCCGGAACGGAGACGTCGATCACGAGCCCGTCCTTCGCCACCGCCTTCGCGAGCCGGGTGTTGGAGGGGAGCGACTTCACTTCGAGGATCACGAGCCCCCGCCGGCCGGCCTGGCCGCGGGGCGTGCTC
>JBJOKF010000035.1:0-4594 GCA_046046235.1 Planctomycetota bacterium
GGCAGCCTCGTGGCGATCGTCGAAGCCAATCCCGCCGATCATCCGTGGCGGCCCAACGACCTTCGTCAATTCGGCCTGCTCGGCTACTCTGACCGCTTCGGCCACGTCCTGGCCTGTAGCGGCAATCAGTTACGCACGAGCGCCGGGCCGCAGTCGATCACGCGACGCATGCTCAACGCCTCCGCGGCTCCGGAACGGCTGCGTGATGGCGACGCGATCGGGGCCGATGGCAGCGGACTGTGGATCAGCTTTCTGGCCCAGTCGTTCGACAGCAGCGGATCCGGGCGATATGCGTACCTGCAACTTGGCGACGACGACGCGGGCCTGCGGATCGGCAAGCTGCGGAACGTCCCCAGCGGCGATTGGTCGGCCGCCGCGGTCACCGGCGGCGTCGAGATCAATGTGCGGGCGAGCGACAAGCCATCCGGGGAGGCAGTGCTGATCGTCGCGAGGATCGATTTCCGACCGGGGCCGGAGCAGGCGACGATTTGGATCAATCCCGATCTGGGCAGGGAGCCCGCCGATTCGGATTCCGCGCTCCGGCTGCCGGTGCCGGATTTCCGGCTCCGTTCCATCGCCATTTGCGGACGATATTCGACCGACTTCGACGAGATCCGGCTCGGCGGACGCTTCGGAGACGTCACACCGGTCGTCACTACATCGGAAACCACTCGCCGACCCGCACCGTGAGGGCGGCCGTGCGCGAGCCATCGACACGTTGAAAAACGTGTCGCCACGACGGGCCAGAGCCGGAGCAAGAGTCAGAGCGCCAGGCCCGGAGGGCCGGGCCGCGGCCTTAGGCCACAATCCCTTTCACCACATGCCCGTGCACGTCGGTCAACCTGAACTGCCGGCCCTGGTAGCGGAAGGTGAGCTTCGTGTGGTCGATGCCGACGAGGTGCATGATCGTCGCCTGCATGTCGTGCACGTGCACCGGATCGGCCGTGATGTTCCAGGCATAGTCGTCTGTCGAGCCGTAGATGTGTCCCGGCTTCACGCCGCCACCGGCCAGCACCCAGGAGAACGCCCGGCCGAAGTGGTCGCGACCCTTCGGATTACTCGGGTCCCCTTGGCCGAACGGCGTGCGGCCAAACTCGCCCCCCCAGATGACAAGCGTGTCGTCGAGCAGGCCGCGGTCCTTGAGATCCTGAATGAGTGCCGCCGACGGGGCGTCGGTGTCCTTGCACTGCTCCGCAAGCTGCGTGAAGAGGTTGCCGTGTTGATCCCAGCCGGCGTGCATGAGCTGCACGAACCGCGTGCCCCGCTCGAGAAGCCGGCGCGCGATGAGGCAGTTGTAGGCGAAGGTGCCCTTGGTCCGCACGTCGGGCCCGTAGCGGTCGATCACATGCGCGGGCTCGTTCGAAAAGTCGACCAGGTCCGGCACGCTCTCCTGCATCCGAAAAGCCATCTCGTACTGCGCGATCCGGGTGTCGATCTCCGGATCGCCGTAGTCGGCCAGATGCTTGGCGTTCATCGCCGCCAGATCATCGAGCAGCGCCCGACGTCCCTCCCGGCTCATACCGGCCGGATTGGTGAGGTAGGGCACCGGCTCGCCCGTGTTGCGAAACTTCACCCCCTGGTACCGCGACGGCAGAAAGCCGCTGCCCCAGTAGTAGTCGAAGAAGAGCTGGCCGCAGGTCTTGCCCTTGTCGGAGGACGTCATCACGACGAAGGCCGGCAGGTCGTCGGTCTCGCAGCCGAGGCCGTAGCTCATCCAGGCGCCCATGCTCGGCCGGCCCGGCACCTGGGCTCCCGACAGGAAGAAGGTCACGCCCGGCGCGTGATTGACGGCCTCGGTATTCAGGCTGCGGACGAGGCAGAGATCGTCGGCGAGGCCGCCGAGATGCGGCAGCATCTCGCTCATCTCCATGCCGCACTGGCCGTACTTCTTGAACGGCTTGATCGGCGACACCACCGGCCACTTGGCATACCCACTCGACATCGTGGAGAGCCGCGTCTGGCCACGGACGCTCGCTGGGATGTCCTGGCCGCCCCGTTCGATGAGCGCGGGCTTCGGGTCGAAGAGGTCGACGTGCGACGGCCCGCCCCCCTGCCAGAGCATGACGACCCGCTTCGCCCGCGGCTCGTGATGCGGCAGGCCGGGAAGGCCCGGCTGGCCCCGCGGGGCCGCCGCACCCGAGGCCGTGGCCCGGGCATCCCGCGCGAGGAGCGCCGCGAGCGCCACCGAGCCGATCCCCGTGGCTCCCGCACCGAAGAGACGCCGGCGGGTGACGCGAGCGGCGTTTTCGACATGCAGATCGGTCATGTGCCTACTCCCTCGTCAGCGCTTCGTCGAGATTCAGGATCGCCAGGCAGACGCTCGTGAGGGCAGCGTGGCCCGCCGGGTCGAGCGTCTTGTCCCGCTGGCTCTCGCCGACCGCGAGCAGCTGCTGCGCCGACTCGGCATCGGTGGAAAAGAACTCGAGCTGCCGGGCATGCATCCGCCGCAGGGCCTCGAGGTCGTAGTCGGTCGGCCTGCGGCCGAGCACGCGGCGGAAGGCATGAGCAAGCTGACCGTCGAGATCGCCGGCGGCCCGCAGGCTCTTCTCCGCCAGGACGCGGGCCGCCTCGACCCAGGTCGGATCGTTCAAGGTCGTGAGCGCGTGCAAGGGGGTGCTCGTCTGGCTCGCCCGGACGGTGCAGGTCTGGCGGTTCGCCGTGTCGAACATGTTCGCGGGGCTCACCGTCCGCCGCCAGAAGGTGTACAGGCTGCGGCGGTAGAGGTCGGCACCGTGCGACTCCGGATAGGTGAAGTCGCGCTCCTTCGTGATCGCGAGCGCCTCCCAGATCTGGTCGGGCTGATACGGATAGACGGGCTTCCCGCCGACTCGCAGATCGATCAAACCGCTGGCCGCGAGGGCCACGTCGCGGAGCACCATCGACGGCATCCGGAACCGGGCCGCCCGGGCGTGCAGCCGATTCTCCGGGTCCTTGGCGAGATGCTCCGGCCGAACCTTGCTCGACTGCCGGTAGGTGGCGCTCGTGACGAGCAGACGGTGGAGATGCTTCCGGCTCCAGCCCCGCTCGCGAAACTCGAACGCCAGCCAGTCGAGCAGCTCCATGTGCCGCGGATACTCGCTCTGCACGCCCATGTCCTCGGTCGTCTTCACGATGCCCGTGCCGAAAAACTGTTGCCACATCCGGTTGACCTGCACCCGCGCGGTGAGCGGATGCTCAGGCAGGAAGAGCCACTTCGCGAGACCGAGGCGGTTCTGCGGCGCTCCCTCCGGCAATGGCGGCAGGAACGCCGGCGGCAGAAACGACAGCTTCTCGCCGACGGGGGAGAGGTAGTCGCCGCGGTCGAGGATCTTCGTGTCGCGCGGCTTGTCGTCGCTCATCACCATCGCGCGGGGCAGCTGATCCCCCTTGTACTCCTCGTATGCTTTCTTCGCGGCGTCGTACTTGACGACCTGGGGCAGATCCTTGACGACGCCCGGCTTCACCCTGTCGTCGAAGTGGCGGCGGAGCTGGCTCTCGATCGACTTTTTCTCGGCATCGGTCCGCTCCGGCTCGGGCTTCCGCAACAGCGGCGTGAGGGTGCGGGGCAGGTCGCCACCGTCGGCCGGCTCGCCGTCGGCGAAGAGGCCCGCCTTCCAGGCGGCATAGGCCGCGTCGATAACCGGCCGGGCGTCGGCCTCGAGCGCCTTGGCCGCCGCCTCGAGCTCGGCGAGCTTGGCGGCAATCTCCGGCGTGGGCAGTTCGACGACCGGCGGCGCGACCCGGATCCGCGTCGAGAATCTCGTCGGCGTGCCCGTCTCCGGCACGCGATTGAAGGCGTCGAGAAGCTGGTAGTAGTCGGCCCGGGTCATCGGGTCGTACTTGTGGTCGTGGCACTGGGCGCAGGCCATCGTCAGGCCCAGCCAGGTCGTGCTCGTCGTATCCACACGGTCGAAGAGGTTGTTGAACCGCTGCTCTTCCGCGATCGCGCCGCCTTCGCCATTCAACAGATGGTTGCGGTTGAAGCCGGTGGCTATTCTCTGCTCGACGGTGGCTTCAGGCAGCAGGTCGCCGGCCAGTTGCTCGATCGAAAACCGGTCGAACGGCATGTCGGCGTTGATCGCCTTCACCACCCAATCCCGCCAGATCCACTGCCAGGTGTCGCCGTCCTGCTGGAAGCCGTTCGAGTCGGCATAGCGGGCCGCGTCGAGCCAGGGCAGGGCCATCCGTTCGCCATAGTGCGGGCTTGCGAGGAGGCGGTCGACGAGCTTTTCATAGGCCTGCGGATCCGTGTCGGCGACGAAGGCATCCACCTCCTCGGGCGTCGGCGGCAGTCCGACCAAGTCGGCATGAAGCCTGCGGATGAGCGTGGGCCGATCGGCTTCGGCCGCCGGCGCGAGCCCCGCCGCCTCGATCTTCGCGAGGATGAACCGGTCGATGTCGTTCCGCGGCCAGTCCGCCTGCTTCACTGCCGGAGGGGTCGGCCGCGCCGGCGGCGTGAAGGCCCAATGCTGCGCATAGGCGGCCCCCTCCTTGATCCAGCGAGCGAGGAGCTGCTTCTGCTCGTCGGAGAGCCGCCGGTTCGAGTTCGGCGGCGGCATCAAGACGTCGGGATCGGTCGAGTGGATTCGTTCGAGCATCGTGCTCGCGCCCGGAT
>JBJOKF010000128.1:0-2629 GCA_046046235.1 Planctomycetota bacterium
GCACGAACCGCGCCGACCAGAAGCCCTCCTTCGGCGCGTAGCCGAGGTCGACCAGGTCGGGCACGAGGTCGGTCGTCCGCCCGCCGGGGCCGATCACGTCGACCTTCACGCCCTCGAGCGATCCGAGCTTCCCGGCGACCTTGAAGTCGCGGTGGTCGTTGCCGTGGTTGCCGAGGAACAGATCGACGTGCACGACGTCGTCGGGCCGCACCAGCCGCGACGCGACCTGCACCCAGGTGTCGTGAGCCTGGGCCGCCGCGGTGGCCGAGACCACGGCCACCGCGGTGAGCATGGAAACCGAACGGCGGTGCCGCGCTTCGCACGCGGGGCGACGCCAATCGAGCACAGGACCGAAGCAAGGCATGAAAGGATCTCCTCGAGGAACGCGTAAAGGTTGTTGATGCTCAGTAACCGCCGGGCAGCACCTCGCCGCCGTGCATGCTGTGCAGGCTGCGGCAGAGGATCGTGTCGGTCTTGTCGGAGAGCACCGTCACGTGGCCGTCCGCGAAGAGCACGCTGGCGCCGGCGGGATGGTGGCTCTTGGGCCCGAAGAAGCCCGACCAGTGCACGACGTAATCGGGGATCCTGCTGTTGGGCGGCAGGAACCCGTTGGTGAGGCTGTTGCCCGCGGTCGTGGCGGCCCAGGCCTGGCCCCGGCCGCGCATCGAAGGAGAGCCCGCGTGCCGCCATTGCGTGAGCTCCGTCCACCGGTTCACGAGATCGTCGGCCTGCTGCGTGGTGGGATTGGTCATGCTCCCCGTCTTCAGCGTCGACGAGTTCCAGCCATGGTCCGACGAGCCATTGGCCGTGTACTGGTAAGGAAACGGCGGCGGTGATCCCGCCGCGAACGTCACCGCGTCGGCGGTGCCGTTGGGGATGCTCCGCACCGCCTCGCTCGCGATCACCGTCTTCGAAGTGCCGTCGGTGACCTGCTTGATCTTCACCTTCGAGTTCTCGTAGACGACGCCGTCGGTGGGCTCGTTGAACTTCCAGAAGTACTTGCCCGCGCCGTCGGCCGTCGCGCTGCCGATGCTCACCATGTAGTTGTTGCCGGCGTAGTCGTAGCCGTTCGACTTGTTGATCACGGGCGCCGGATCACTGGGGCACAGGAGCATTGGCACCCGCGTCGCGAAGAGCGACACAAAAGCGGGGTTCGGTGTCTGTGACGAGAAGTTCCCGGTGAAGGCTTGCTGCTTGAAGTCGAACCGGTCGGCAAGACCGGCCTCCTCGGCATAGGGCAGCAGCCGCGAGTGCAACGACCAGCCAAGGCCGGTGGTCCCGCTGACTCTGACATCGGTCGGCGGAAAATGACCGAGACCGCTCTCGTAGTTGAGCATCGCGATGCCGAACTGCCGGAGGTTGTTGCCGCAGCTCATCCGTCGGGCCGCCTCGCGGGCCGACTGCACGGCCGGCAGCAGGAGCCCCACGAGCGTGCCGATGATGGCGATGACGACGAGCAGCTCCACGAGAGTGAAACCGGCGACGCCGCGACGATGTCGATGAACAGGGCGGAGGAGCCGACACACGGGCGGGTGGCTCGTGCGCGGGAGCGTGAACAAGAACATGGCGTGAATCCTCTGTGTGTGGATGCGTGGATGCCTGCCCGCCCGCGGCCGCCGAACGGCGCAGGGCGAACCTGCACAGGCTGCCGAAAGCAGGCGTCCGCCGCCGGGCGAAGGCCGCCGACGCAACGGATGACAACGCGAATCGGCCGCAGAAAGCGGCGCGATCAGCCCACGCGGGGCGGCGGCGACTCGGGCGCGTCACGCCCGCCCACGTCGCACGCATCGGCCGCTGCCACGCGGCCCACACAGACAAGCGACTCGAAGACCTCGAGCTTCGGTGGAGGCGCCGCCACGCCGGCCAGGAACCACTCGGCCACGATGCCGCCGCAGGCGAGCATCGCCCGCAGGGAGACCGTCTTCACTCGCCGCGGCGCCTCCTGGTCGGCTGTCTCGGGCCGCTCGGGCAGCGTCGCCGCAACTGCGGCTGCGGTCTCGGGCCCCGAGGAGGTCTCGCAAGCGGCCGCGGAATCGGTCGCGACAACCTGGTACTCGCTGCAGACATCCGGCCCCGACAGATCGACGTCCGTCGTCGCGCAGCAGCCCGCCTGGGCCCGCTTCACAATCGGCTTCGCTGCGCAGCACGTCCCTTCCTCGGGCGGCGCCGCGTCGACCACCGCCGCCCGACGCTCGAGCGCGACGAGCACGCCGGCGTCGACGCCGTGCGCCCGCGCCCAGGCGAGCGTCTCGGCTGGGGTGTGGCAGCAGCAGCTCGTGAAGCAGCGGTCGGCCGTATCGCAGCCGCACGGCTTGTCCATGCAGGGAAACGGCCGCGACCGATCCTTCACTCCCAGGCGCTTGGCTATGGCGGCATCCGGCACCGCCGGCGCGACGCCACAGGGCAGCGGCAGGCCGCTCGCCACGAGGGTGTAGCCGACGATCGCCAGCCAGGTCGTGATCCGCCGCAGCGGTGCTTCCAGGTGCATGGCGGGGAGTCTACATCGCCGGCGCAGCGGAAAAAACTGGCGCGTGCCGCTTCACGGCAAGGCTCGGCATCCTGCCGACCTTGCCTTGGCCGGCCTCCGCCGGCTGGTGCTGAACCGGCCCTCCGGGCCTAGCGCGTTTGC
>JBJOKF010000169.1:0-3125 GCA_046046235.1 Planctomycetota bacterium
ACCACCACGTCGCCGACGGAATGCAGGAGCACCGAGAGCCCGCCGGCCGAGGCCGCCGCCGCCGGCACGGCCGCGGCGCCCGCCATGCCGAGCGCGACCGTGATCGCCGGCCGCGCCACGGCGCCGACATTCAGGCCCTGGAGGATGAACCGGACCATGCCGGGATTGTCGTGGGCGAACCGGTCGAGCTCGGTGCGGACGAACCTCCGGTAGTCGTCCGACACCAGCGGCAAGGCCGCATGCCGCCGCTCGAGGTCGGCGTACCAGGCCGCCCGGTCGCCGTCGACGAGCCTCGGACCCAGCACCGCTTCGAGCCTGGGGTTGGCCCGGCAGGCTCCCTCGAGCCGCTCGACGAAGTCGCCGAGCGCCGCCTTGAGCGAGGCCAGCTCCACGGCCGAGAAGTCTTCGCGCCGTTCGGCGGCGGTGCGGCCCAGGCCGATCTGCCGGGCGGCCCAGCCCACGCCCCGACCCGCGACGCGATAAACGCGGCTGACGGCGAGGTCGAGGCCCGACCGGCGCGGCTCGAGCCAGTCCCAGATCTCGTTCCAGACGATCTCGCGGGGCGCGGCCGGCAGTTCCACGCGCACACGGGCCTCCTCGGAGAGCAGCTGCCGCGCCTCCTGCCAGTGGCCGGCGCTCGACTCGAAGGCATCGAGCCAGGAGGCGACACCGGTGCGGGGATCGAGCACCACGTCGAGCGCGCCCCGCATGGCCCGCAGCTTGATGCCGTCGAAGTCGCATTCGGCCAGCCGCTCTGGCAAGCCGACAGCGAGGCCGTCGGGCGAAAGCTCCGGGAGCGGATGCACCTCGATGCGGTTCTCCTCGGCCGCGCGGAAGTCGTGGGGCACCGCGTAGACCGCCAGCGGCTTCACGCCCGTCTCGGCGACGAAGGTCTCGAGCCAGCCGCCGACTCTCTCCCGCTGCCGCGGCCAGTCGAGCATGTTGAAGACGACGATCACCGCCTTGCCCGCGGCGGCCGCGGCGGCGAAGAAGTCGCGGACGGCGGCGTCGTTGTATTTCTGCTGCGTGAGCACGGCGACGATCACGTCGCAGGCGTTGCGGACGAGCTCGGCCCGGTGCCAGTTCTCGCGCAGCGTGCCGTCGATGTCGGGCGTGTCGAGCAGCACGAGCCGGTCCGGCTGCCGGCCGCTCGAGTCCTCCCGCCAGACGAGCCTGTCGGGGTTGCCCGCCTCGTCGGGCCCGAGGTCGATGGCGTCCTGCACGCCCGCCCAGGCCACCGGTGAGAAGCCTGGAAAGAGCGCCACCAGATCGACTCGGGCCGAGAGCCCCCGCGGCAGGCTGGCGACGGGGTGCCGTGTCCGCGCCGCCTCCGGCACCGACCGGCTGATCTCGGCGCCGACGAGCGTGTTGGTGATCAGGCTCTTGCCCGTGTTGGTGCCGCCGCAGACCGCCGCCACGAGCAGCGGCTCGCGGGAAACCTGCGGCCGCAGCTTGCCGAACAGGCTGCCGTGCCAGTCGGCCGCGGTGGGGTCGGCCGCGCCGATCGCGGCGGCGGCCGGCCGCAGGGCTTCGATCAGCCGGCACAGCTCGTCGACACTGCCGGCCCAGGCCGCGAACCGCGTCGGGGGAAACGATTCCATCGCGAGCCTTCCGCGGGAAAAGACGCCCGCACGCCGCGGCCGCCCAGTCTCGGCGGCAAACCGCTGCCATCCTGCTAAAATACCGCGTCCAACTGTCGGTTGTCTTCGGTGGCTTAGTGTGTCTTCCCCGGCCGCGGGCCGCAATTCCCGGCCGCCGCGGCCGTCCCCTTTCCCTTCCGGTGCCTTCCCATGCTCGAACGTCGTCCGCTGTTCCCCGGTGTCATCGAGATGAACCACCAGGCCGGCTGGCGGATCGGCTGCAACGTCTACCTGGTCTACGACGACCGGGACTGGGCGCTCATCGACATCGGCTACGAAGAGAGCGTCGACGAGATCGTGGAGATGATCCGGGAGATGGACTTCCCGCTCTCGCAGTGCCGGGCGCTCGTGGCCACGCACGCAGACGTCGACCACATCCAGGGGCTGGCGAAGGCGAAGGCGCTGCTCAAGGCGCCGGTGCTCGCCCATCCGCTGGCGGTGGAGTCGCTGGAGACCGGCGACCGGATCAAGACCTTCGCGGAGATCGCCGCGCAGAACGTCCACCTCGACATGCCGATCGTGAAGGTGGATCAAAAGGTCGTCGACGGCGACATCGTCGAAGTTGGCCGGCACCGCCTGGAGGTCTGGCACACTCCCGGTCACACCGACAGCCAACTCGCCTTCCGCATGGGCAACCTGCTGCTCTCGGGTGACAACATCTACCGCGACGGCTCCGTCGGCGCGATCGACGCCCATCACGGCAGCGACATCCCCGCCTTCATCCGGTCGCTCGAGCGGATCGCGGCGAGCGACGTCGAGTGGCTCCTGCCAAGCCACGGCCCGATCTTCCGCAAGGACGACAAGCTGCTGGCGAAGACGCTCGACCGTCTGCGGGGCTACCTCAACCTCGCCGACTTCGGCACCTGCGCCCAGCACTGGCCGCTGATCGACGAATGGGATCGCGAGCTGGCCGAGGGCCGCCTGCCGGCCGCGAAGGCCTGACATGGACGGCGCGGGGCGAACGCCCCGAATCGCCCGGCCCGCGCGGCCGCCCGCCCCTGCCGACCGTGCCGGTTTTTCCGTGAAGAACGGTCGTGCCGCCGGTCGATATCTGCGGAGTGCGGCCCGAGGAGCAGGCTGACGAGCAAGTCGTCCGCTTCCGCGGCCAATCAGGGGGGACAATCCGATGATGCGATCTTTGCTCGGCGCGGCCGTTGTGGCCGGCGTCATGGCGGCGGCATGTACCGCCTCGGCCCAGCCGCCGGTGGTGGGGCAGCAGGCCTACGGCTACCAGTGGGGCAGTTCCTACAACGGCACCGACTGGAACCGCTTCTACCACTATCCCTACGTCTGGTACCCGCACAACTTCTACGCGGACAGCTACCAGCAGAGCGCCAACGACCTCTACTACCGCTATCCGCAGGAGATGCGGGTGCCGGTCTACAACCGGCAGTGGCAGAACGAATATCCGAAGTCGCGCCGCTACTACCAGGGGCATCACTTCCATCTGGACGTGTTCTGACTGGAGTCGCGAGGGTTCCTCCG
>JBJOKF010000180.1:0-3439 GCA_046046235.1 Planctomycetota bacterium
ACGTGCCAAACGTCGTGTACAGCTGCGGCTCGCTCGTGCACGAGGGATTGCTCGTGATTCCGTACTCGATGAGCGATTTCGCCACCACGTTCGCCACCGTGCCGCTCGACGACGTGCTGGCCGCTCTCCGCTCCGGCGGCGAGTCGCGGCCCTGATCCGACGGCTCCTCGAGCCTCGTTCGCCCGCGACCTGAAGAAAAAACTCCCGCGCGGAGGACACACCTCCGCGCGGGAGTGGGCGAGTCCTCTTCGCCAAGGGGCCTGGTCGCATGAAGTGCGAGTCCGGCGGGTCGGCCGGTCGACCCGCTTACTTCGTCAGGGCCACGGCCGTCGCCTCGACGGAGGCCTTCGACGGCGAAGCCTTCGCGATGCCGTCGATCGCCGACGACTCCGAGCTCGCGATGCCGCAGCAGCTGGCCGCGGGCAGCACGATCGACGACGAGACGATCGTCTCGCAGCAGGCGGCCCGCCGCCAGACGAGCCGGCCGCAGCAGTCGTAGCTCGCGACGGTCTCGCAGGCCGGGGCGCAGGCCGGGGCGCAGCAGCTCGTCGTGCACACCGGGGCGCAGCACGCCACGGGAGCGCAGCAGGGATCGCAACACCCGCCGCGCCGGTGCCGCCAGCCGGCCTCCGCATCACCGGCCGCCACGAACGCCGCCAGGCAGGCCATCGCCCCGATCACACGCACAAAGATCTTGCCAGTCATCGTTGAAACCCTCAGGGATCCCCGGGCATGGAAGGAGGCGGAGCCCACGGCGGGCCGCCATCCCGGGGGCGGGCAAGAGTAGGAACCGAGACAATGTGCGGGCAATGGGCCGCACCGGGCGCAAACACCCGGCGCGCAAGACGTCGTCGGACAGTTCGTTGAACCGGGCTCTGTCTGCCGGGGAAGCCGACCGCTTCGAGGAGCGTTCCGACACGAACTGAGCGAAGGGCTGCCCGTGTCCCGCGAGCCGGCGTTGGCGGCCAGCGGAGGCATGGATGCCGCAGCGCAGCCGGCATCGAGCGAACGGAGCCCACGGATGGCGGAGTGAGCGTCCGGCGACCGGGCTCGGGCAGCCGTGAGCCGGGTGCGAGCCGTTTCGTGAGGCGGTCCGCATTCCCCCGATCTCACGATCGGAGGCTTCCTCGAAGAAGCGTTTTGTGAGGCCGTCCGCATTCCCCCGATCTCACGATCGGGGGCTTCCTTGTTTGAGTCTTCGGTGCCGCACCGCCCAAGGCCGCTGCGGGCGGCATCACGAACCTCCACACCGTCCTCGGAGGCATCGATCGGGATGCCTGCACTGGTCTCGTGGCTTGGGTATGTAGGAAGCCCAACGCCGTGAGGCGTGGGAATGTGGCCGCCACCGCGGATGGCGAACCGCATTCCCCCGATCTCACGATCGGGGGCTTCCTCGGGATCGCTCGCTACGTAAGGCTCCCTCGGAGGAGCGGCGCGGGGGCCGGACTCAGCGGGTGCGACCGTCGCGGCGGGCCTGCGACCGCTTGCCGCTCGCCTTGAGATGACTGCCGCGGCGGGTCTTGGCTCCCTCCACCTTCAGCCGCGCGGCGGTCGCCGCCGATCGCGCCGACCGCTGGCCGGCGACATCGAACTTCAACGGCCGCTGGGCCGCCACGGCGGCCGGCGCCACGGGCCGCTTTTGCTTCTTGCCGGCTCGGCTGGGAGGGGCCAGCTTCGCAGCTGCCGGAGCGGCGGCGAGAGGCTTCGCGACCGGAACAGCAACGGGCTTGGCCGCGACCTTCGCCCCCTTCGCCTTCGGCGTGCGGTTCATCCCCGAGACGGCCTCCTTGAGTTCGCTTCGCAGGCTCGCCCGCGAGCCGCGGTTGGCCGCCTTGCGGGCGGCCTTCGTCGGCTTGGTGGCGGCTCCGAGCCGCCCGGCCTGCTTCGTGACCGCAGCCCGCACACCGCCGGCCAGTTCGGCGAGCCGGGCCTCCAGCCGCTTGACGGCCCCGTCGAACACGTCGTGCTTCTCCTTGCTGCGGCGGTTCGCGCCGGCGGCCGTCTTCGGCGAACGCTTCGTGCTTCGCGTCTGGTCGGCATGCAGGTCGCGCCATTTGTCGCGGAGCGCCCGGGCCCGCGACATGGCAGCCTGAACCTGCTCCCTCGAGGACTTGGCGATCGCGGCTCCCATGCTCGACGAGAGCACCTTCTGCTCGGCGGCGGTGAGGAGCGAGCGAACCTGTTCGAGGGCGGTGGGCTGCCGGCGCGACGTGGCCATGGGAAATGTTCCTGCGGGGGATGGCTGGTGATGACTGCAAGACCAGCCGCACGTGCGAGAGCATCGCACCGGCGGCTCGGTCGGGAAAACATAGGGCTCTGAGCGGCTTCCCGTCAAAGACAAAAGTCCGTGGCGGCCCGCTGCCCGGTCTGCCCGTTGCCATTCAGGATGCCCGCCGCCATGCTGCTCGAGCGCCCATGAAACCGACGATTCTTCGCGACCAGGCCACCACGCCCGACGGCACACCGCTCACGCTTCACGAGCACGACGGGGTGTTCACGATCCGGGTCGGCGGCGTGGAACTGATGTCGAGCCGCCAGCACCACTCCGAGGAGCGGCTGGCCGAAGTGGCCTGCGCCGGCCTGCGGGGCCGCCCGGGGCCACGGGTGCTCATTGGCGGCCTCGGCATGGGATTCACGCTGCGGGCGGCTCTTTCGCACCTCGACGCCCGGGCCACGGTGGTGGTCGTCGAGCTCATGCCGGCCGTGGTGGCCTGGAATCACACGCCAGCCTACGGACTTGGCGCCGACGCCCTCGCCGACCCCCGCGTCGAACTGGTGGAGGGCGACGTCGCCCAGGTCATCCGCGGCGGTCGGGGGCGTTTCGACGCGGTGATCCTCGACGTCGACAACGGCGCGAGCGGACTGAGCGTGGGCTCCAACGAGCGGCTCTATGGAAAGCAGGGGCTCGCGCTGGCGAGGGCTTCCCTGCGGCCCGGCGGCTGCCTGGCGGTCTGGTCGTCGGCGGAGGATCCCGCCTTCGCGGACCGCCTGCAACGGGCCGGATTCGTGGTCACGGTCGAGAAGGCCCGCGTCCACGCGGGCGGCGGCGGCTGGACGACGCTCTTCATCGGCCGGGCGGCTCACGATCCCCCGTCCAAGCCCAACGCCAAGAGCCGTGGGGCGAACCACGGATGACCCAGGATTGAGAGGCGTCTGCCTGCGGCCTGACGGCCGGTCGGCTTTCACGCTCCCGGGGCTATCTGAAAGCCACCGCCCGAACACTTGCTGGCCAGAGGCCTGCGCCGCTCTACTATGACGTGACGGTCCCCGGTGACGGCCGGGGAGAGAACCGCCTGGCGGCGACTCCACAGTAGTCGTGACGGCTGGGATTCCTCGTAGCAAAGGAGGTGATTCAGTGACGCAATGTGACTGTATCGGAGGGCTGCGCCGATAACGGCGAGTCGACGGGCCTGCCGTTGACGCAGCCCACCAATCCCGC
>JBJOKF010000200.1:0-4510 GCA_046046235.1 Planctomycetota bacterium
CCGGCGCGCGGCGGCCCCTGCGCGACCTCCTGCCGAGGGTCCGCCGCGCGGGCGAGGATGGTGGCGGGCTCGACGCCACGGGCGCGGCCCTGCTCGGCCTGCCCGCCGGCATCCCTGTGGCACCGGCGGAGGGGGACCAGCCGGCGGCCCTCGCCGGGTCGCTCATCGGCGCCGCCGGCATGGTGGCGATGAGCTTCGGCACGAGCGTGGTCGCCAACTCGGTCGGCGACCGGGCCTTTCGCGGCGTGTCGCGGGCGGTCGACCACTTCTGCGCCCCCGACGGCAAGCCGATCAACATGGTCTGGCTGCGCAACGGCACCACCGCCATGAACACGGTCGTCGAGATGTTCGGCCGGCTCGACGGCGGCGGGAAGGGAGCGGCCTTCACGGCCGTGATGCCGCAGGTGCTCGCGGCCGCGGCCGACTGCGGCGGCCTGCTCGCACTCCCCTTCATGGACGACGAGCCGGGCCTGGGCGTCTCACGGGGCGGCACGGCCTGCCTGATCGGCCTGAACGACGGCAACTCGACGCCGGGCAACGTCGCCAAGGCGATGCTCCTGGCGACGATCTTCAACCTCCGGCTCGGTAGCGCCGAGCTCGATTCCCAGGGCTTCCCCCGCACTGAGATCGTGCTCTCCGGCGGCCTCACGAAGACGCCGGGGCTCGGCCAGGTCGTCGCCGACGCCTTCGACACGCCCGTCTCGATCCTCGACGGCGCGGCCGAGGGCACCGCGCGGGGAGCGGCGCTGATGGCAAAGTACCGCGATCTGGCGATCGCGAAGCAGGCCCCCGACTGGGCCGCTTTCCTGACGAGCCACGCGGCCGCCCCGCCCCGCAGATTCCTGCCCCAGCCTGCGGCGGCCGCAACCTACGCCCGCATGCTCGACCGCTACCGGCGGCTCGTGGCCCTGCACGGCGACCTCGAAGCCGCCGTCGGCTAAGGCGGACTCACCACCGCGGCCAGCGGCCGCTCCGCATCCAGGCCTGGCTCCAGGGCAGCCGGTGCCGCCATCGCCGCGCGTGGATCGGGAATCGCCGCGACTCATCCCAGCGGCCATCCCACCAGGTCTCGTCGGGAATCCGCGCGAGCCCGCGGGCATGTGCCAGGAGCGTGAAGACGCTCTGATCGTGCCGATGCCCGCGAAACTCCGGATGCTCCCCCTGCGGCGACGGCGAATCATCGACCACGGGAAGATCGGCCATGCGCGTCTCCCACTCCCGCACGAGGTCGAGCGTGTCGGTCCCGGCCCGCAGGACGAGGATTCCGGCGAGCACCATCTCCCGCCGTCGCGTCGGCTCGTCGTCACAGCCGGCCGCCACGAGCGCCGCCCGCTTCGTCCACTCGCCGACTGTGCCGTCGAGCGCGAAGGAGAGCATGTGCGACGGATCGCCCGCGGCCAGTGCCAGATACTCCTCGAGCCGGGCGCGGCCTTCTGGATTCAGCGAACAGCCGGCGTCGGCGTAGACGAGCAGATCACCCGCGGGAAGCTCGGAGAGCATGCGTCTGAGCACGTGCGGCTTCCAGGTATAGAGGCCGAAGCCACGGCGCTGCCGCCGCACCGTGTCGGCGTGCACCCGCCAGTAGTCTGCCCCCAGCCAACGATCGTCGGGCGTGCGAATCGACGCGAACCGGCCGACCGCCTCGGCCTCGGCCCGGATTCGCGCGAGCGAGCCGCGATAGCGGCGATTGGCGAACGAAACGAAATGTGCGGTTGTGTTCACGGCAAGGCTCGGCATCCTGCTCGCGTTTCCTGGCGAGACTCCGCGTGCTCGCGCTGACATGGCCCTGCAGGCCGAGCGCCTTTGCGGAGGTCGACTGCTGCTATCCACACGGGAGGTGAGGGGCCACCCCTGCCCCGAGAGCCGGCGTATGCCGACGAGCGCAGCCAGGATGGCGCAGCGAAGTCGGCATCCGAGTGAGCGAAGGGCCGGAAGCCCTGAGCGAACGTCCGGCGACGGGGCAGGGGCGGCCCCTCACCGGCGCACTGGCAGCGCGGATTCGACAAGTTGAAAACTTGTCGCCACGACGGCCCAGAGCCAGAGCCAGAGCCAGAGCCAGAGGCCGGCCCAGGCCTCATGTCGAGACCGCGAGCATCCGCTCGAGCGCCGTGACCGCCCACCGGGCCGTCTCATCGTCGACGCGGATCACGTTCACCGCCTTGCCCGCCTCGAGGTGCTCGAGGCTCCAGCACAGGTGCGCGAGATCGATCCGATACATCGTCGCGCACATGCAGACCACCGGCGAGAGAAACCGGATCGTCTGCTCCGGGTGCTGCTGCTCGAGCCGCTTCACCAGGTGCAGTTCGGTGCCGATCGCCCAGGACGTGCCGGGCGGGGCGGCCTGCACCTGCTTGATGATGTAGCTCGTCGAACCGGCCAGGTCGGCCTTGTCGACGACCTCCATCGCGCACTCGGGGTGCACGAGCACCTTGACGCCCGGCATCGCCGCCCGCACGGCGTCGACGTGCTCGGGACGAAACATCGCATGCACGCTGCAGTGCCCCTGCCAGAGAATCACCCGGCTCCGCACCAAATGGTCGGCCTCGTTGCCGCCGAGCCGCGGCGCGTGGGGGTTCCAGACGCACATCTCGTCGAGCGGGATGCCCATCTTCCGCGCGGTGTTGCGGCCGAGGTGCTGATCGGGGAAGAAGAGCACGCGGCGCGACCGGGCGAAGGCCCAGTCGAGCACGGCTCGGGCGTTGCTCGACGTGCAGACGATGCCGCCGTGGCGGCCGCAGAAGGCCTTGAGGCTCGCGGCGGAGTTGATGTAGGTGACGGGCGTGATGTCGGAGGTGTCGATCACGCTTCCCAGGTCGGCCCAGGCGTCCTCGACCTGCTCGATCGCGGCCATGTCGGCCATCGAGCAGCCGGCGGCCATGTCGGGGAGCACCACGGTCACGCGGCCGCCCCCCGCGGCCGGCGGCGCGGTCGCTGAAACCCGGGCCGCCACCTTCTCGGGGCGATTGACGAGGATGTCGGCCGTCTCGGCCATGAAGTGGACGCCGCAGAAGGCGATCGCCTCGCAGCGGTCCCGCTCGGCCGCCGACTTCGAAAGCTGGTAGCTGTCTCCCTGCAGGTCGGCATGGGCGATGACGCCGTCCTGCTGGTAGTGGTGGCCAAGGATCACGAGCCGCTCGCCCATCCGGTGGCGAACCGCCTCGATCCGCTCCGACAGAAGGTCGTCGCCCAAGGCCCGGTATTCGGCGAACGGACTGGCCAGCGGAAGGTCTGTGAGAAGCTGCGTCATGGTGGAATCGAGTATAAGCGGCCGGTGCCCGGCGGGCCGTGCGGCGCAGTCCGCGGACGCTATACTGACGGACCGCCCGCCGCCTGCCGCGGCCGGCGGTCTTCGCCCGGGCCGCGGCCTGGGCCGCTTTTCCCCTTATTTCTTCGAAGGATGGCACAGGCTTTATGGCTCGCAAAACCGTGAATCGCAAGGAACTTCGGGCCCAGAACGACGCGGCCGAGGCCCGCGAGAAGAAGAAGCCGAGCAAGGAGGGGAAGGAGAAGACGGCCAAGGCGAAGAAGGAGAAGCCCGTCAAGGAGGCCAAGGAGAAGGCCCCCAAGAAGCCGAGTCGCAAGAAGGTCGCCAAGGAGGTCCGCATGAAGGCCTACTGGGGCGTCTTCAACCAGGCGATGAAGCGTCTGGCCATGTTCGAGTACGCCGACAAGAAGGCCGCCGAGAAGAAGGCCGCCGACCTGGCCACGTCGTCCAAGGCGACCCACTTCATCCAGTTGGTGAAGGAAGCGATCACCGAGTGAGCGGCTTTACGGCAAGGCTCGGCATCCTGCCGACCTTGCCTTGGCCGGCATCCGCCGGCTGGTGCTGAGCACGGCATCCATGCCGTGCAGACTCGCGGCGACACTGGAATCGCGTTCACGGCGAGGCTCGGCATCCTGCCGACCTGGCCTTGGCCGGCCTCCGCAATGGGGTAGGAGGGGCCGCCGATGCCCTGAGAGCCGGCGTACGATGACGAGCGCAGCCAGGATGGCGCAGCGAAGTCAGCATCCGAGTGAGCGGAGGCCAGGAAGGCCGACGCGAACGTCCGGCGACGGGGCATCGGCGGCACCTCGCCGGCCTCACGCCCAGGGGCTCTTCCAGTCGCCCCAGGCGGCGAGGTACCTGGCCAGCCCCGGGCAGTCGGCCGCGTGCGCCTCGATCCACGCCCGCGCCGCCTCGATGAGCGCGTGCTCCCGCTTGAGATCGATGTCGCCCGCCAGAACCCGCGACCGCAGGAAGATGAAATAGGTGTCGAGCACGTCGCCGCGGCAGTAGTCGTGGATCTCCCGGGCGCGGCCTGAGTCCCAGAGGTCCTGCACCATGTGGCCGGCGACTTCCATCTTGCCCGGCTTGCCGATGAGGTTCGCCGCCAGCGAGAGGCCGCCGGTGAACCGCGAGGCGCCGTTGTTGGTGAGCCACTCGTGGAGGTCGAGGTGGGCCGCCATGTTGTAGCGGTACCGCGGCTGGTCGAAGCTGCGGGCGTCCTCGGCGAACCAGTCGCCGATCTGG
>JBJOKF010000227.1:0-2621 GCA_046046235.1 Planctomycetota bacterium
CGGGCAGGTAGCAGGTGCTCACCGGATGGATCACCAGGTCGTAGCGGCCCGCGGCCAGCATGCCGAGGTCGTCCATCGATCCCTGCAGGATCTCGAGATCGAGCCGTCGCTCGTGGGCCACCGCGCGATCGAGCGCCAGCATCGCGGGCGAGAGATCGACCACCGTGACCTTGCCGCCCGCAGCCGCATAGAGCGGGCCGTGCTTGCCGCCGCCCGCGGCGAGGCAAAGCACCTCGAGCCCGTCGAACCGCTCAGGCAGCCACGGCCGGCCCTGCGGACCGCCGCTGCCAAGCCAGGCCCGCGGGTCGGAGAAGGCCTCGTCGGCCGCCGGCACCGCCAGCGCCGCCTGCCCCTCCGCGAGCCGGTCCCACGCCTGTGCGTTTTGGACGAGCGCGAGTCCGCGACGGCGATCCGAGTCGGCTGGATTCATGAAGCCGGTCGCAACTGTCCCCGACGATGCATGACCTCCGGCGGCGGACCAGGAATCCAACGCTGCGTCTTGCGATCGAAGGCCGCCGGCACGAGCGTGGGCCGGCCGGTCGTCGGATGCGGAAGCGCAGCGGCCGTCGCCCGCCGGAGGAAGACCTCACCCGTCTCGGCGCAGACGTAGCGGATCTCCGGCACGAGTTCCGCCGCGATCGCCGGCAACCGCCGGGGCACGAGCTGCGGGACGAGCAGCCAGCCCGCCACGAAGAGCAGCAGGCCGCCCGTCCAGATCCTGGGGTCCTTCCACATGGGGCATCTCCTCGCGAGTGCAACGAAACGTGTCGGGCAGGAAGTCGGTACTGGGTCGGTTGGCCGCGTCAGTCGCGGTCGTAGAGGGCATCGGCCTGTGCGGCGTCGGCCGGGTCGCCGTCGCAGACGACACCGACGGAGTGAAACTCCATGAACGGCACCTGCGCGGGATCGGTCCAAGGTCCCGGCCGGAATTTCAACGGATAGCTCTCCACGTGGCCGTCGAGGAAGCAGACGTTGGCCCGCTTTCCGGCGTGGCGAAAGTGCACGGAAGGATCGTTCAGCGAGGGGACTTGCAGGCCGCCGAGGTTCTCCCTGAGCGGATAGGGCGGCAGGAAGTAGACGATCGCACTCTCGGCGAACGTGATCGTCCGCCGCGTCTCCTTCACGTCCCCGATCTTATATTGACGGCAGGCGCTTGTGAGCTTCACGTCGGGCCAGTTGCTCCAATCCCACTCCGTCCCCGGGCCGAGGGCGGCGTTGTAGTCGAACCCGGTCGCCATGCGGCCGTAGCGCACCAGTTCGACAGAGTCGGCGGTGAAGTTGGGACACTGATAGACGCCCACATTCCCCTCCATGAAGGGCGAGAGCGAGCCCTGCGCGAAATCGAGCTGCCGCCCCGGGGGCTGGTTCTCGTCGACTTCGCCGAACCAGTAGCGGCTCTTGCCGGGGTAGGGATTCTGATTCGGGTCGGCGAGCGTGCCGGCGATGCGGGCGGCGTCGTCGACCTTCAGCGGAGGCAGACGGCCGCCGCTGGCGGAGACGAAGTGGTGCACCGCGAGCCCGAGTTGCCGCAGGTTCGAGCCGCAGGCGGAGTTGCGGGCCGACTCCCGGGCCCCCTGCACCGCCGGGAGCAGGAGCCCGAGCAAGACAGATATGATCGCTATCACCACCAACAGTTCGACGAGGGTGAAGCCGCGGCCGTGCGGCGGCCGTGCGTTTGCCATGGGCATGCGTGCCTCCAGCCGGTCCGCAGGCGCAGAGCCACCCACGCCCGCGCCGCGAGCGCGTTCTTGGGGCCGCCGTCGCTCGGGCCGGTCATCAAAGTCCGTCAGCAGCCCACACGCGCGGGCCGTGCCCGCGGACCCGCCCTCGCAGGAACCGCGCGCTCCTCATGGAAGCTGGTAGGTCTTCTGACTCCCAGACGCGGGCGGGCCGTCACCTTCTCGCGGCAGTCCCGCTGGCGGGAGCAGACGCAATGGTTTGGAAAGCGGCCAACCTGTCTCCGATCGCTCGGGGACGTCTGGATACAGCGGCGGGGCCGTCCCGGAATCGCACCGGAGTTCCCTGTTTGCCCGTCGCACGAAGCTGCGTTCGGCGGGCCACCAGATCCAGCGGCGGAGTCTAACGGTCGTGCCTTCACTGTCAAGCTGTGACGGCACCGGCCGCACGGACGTTACAGCTTCACATGGCGACCATTCGGATGTGAAACCTTGCCGGCTGCGCAGGAAATCGGGCGCAAGCTGTACGGCCTGCGCGGCCGCGCGCGGCACAGCCCGCGCGGCCGGTCTGCGCGGCATTTTTTGCCCACGTCGCGCCACGATTCCTGCGGCGAAAAATACTTGGACGACCCTCAAGCCGCTTCTCCCAACCCGCCGATAGCCCCTCATGTCCCCCGGGGCAATCACTGTGCCCGTCGGGCAACCAGGGGGCGGCAGTAACCTGAAAATCCTTCGAGTCACGGACTGGCTCGACAGGCCTGCCGCAAGACGGTTCGTAGATCACAACCTCGGGGTGACCAAACCTCGCGATCGGGACGAAGACTCTCACGTGATCTACAAGCAAAGGAGATGTGGCTCGATGAAGCGTATGTTGTTCCTCGGTGCGCTGGTTCTCGGTGTCACCGTTTGTAGTCAGTCGTTCGGTTTCGAACTCCTCGACCGGCT
>JBJOKF010000233.1:0-13644 GCA_046046235.1 Planctomycetota bacterium
GATGCCCGACACCATGCCCATGCGTTCCGCCATCACGATCTGTCTGGTGCCCGAAGCGCGGCAGGGACCCTTCGTCTTCCACGAGGGGCTCGCGGCCGGCTGTCGGGCCGCTCGGGCAGCCAGCTTCGACGCGGTCGAAATCTTCCCGGGGTCGGCCGACGATCTCGCCGTGGCCACTGTCGGCCCGCTGTTGGCTGAGCACGGCCTCGCGGTCGCCGCCGTCGGCACGGGCGCAGGCTGGGTGCGGCAGCGGCTGCACTTCTGCCATGCCGATCCGGCGGTGCGGGAGCGGGCCATCGCGTTCGCGGGCGACATCGTCGATGCGGCCGGTCGGCTCGGCGCGCCGGCGATCATCGGCTCGATGCAGGGGCAGGCGACGCCGGAGGTGTCGCGGCCAGCCGCGATCGACCTGCTCGCGGAGGCGCTTTCCCGGCTCGGCCCACGGGCCGCAAGCCACGGCCAGGTGCTCCTCTACGAGCCGCTCAACCGCTACGAGACGAACCTTTTCAACCAGCAAGCCGACGCGGCCGCCTTCCTCCGCGACCGCCGTCTCGGCAACGTGAAGCTCCTCTGCGATCTCTTCCACATGGCGATCGAGGAGGCGGACGTCGCGCAGGCGCTCGTCGCCTGCGGCGATCTCGTGGGGCACGTTCACTGGGCTGATTCCAACCGCCGGGCGATGGGATTCGGCCACACGGCCACAGCGCCGATCCTGGCGGCGCTCGAGCGGATCGGTTACGAAGGCTGCCTGTCGGCGGAGGTGTTTCCGCTGCCCACTCCGGAGGCCGCCGCCTCCCAGACGATCGCGAGCCTGCGGCCGCTGGCTCGCGATCGCGCGGGCGAACCGGCCTGATCACGGTTTGCTGAAAGGAATGTTTCGGATGCTCAACACCCCGCTGCTCCACCCCGACATCCTGCGGATTCTGGCCCAGGCCGGGCATCATTCGAAGGTGCTGATCGCCGACGGCAACTATCCCGCCGCCAGCAAGCGCGGCCCGCGGGCCGAACTGGTCTCATTGCAACTGATGCCGGGCGTGCCGACCGTCGCGCAGGTGCTCGAGGCGATTCTCGGCACCGTGCAGATCGACGCGGTCCACACGATGGGTGTCGACCGCACCGACTCCTACGCCGCCGCCACGCCCGGCGACCCGCCGGTCTGGGAGGAGTATCGCCGGATCCTCGCCGCGGCGGGCTCCTCCTGCCGGCTCGAGCCGATCCTCAAGTGGGACTTCTACGAGGCGGTCGCGTCGGCCGACCATGTGCTCACGATCCAGACGGCCGACCGACAGCCGTGGGCGAACCTGCTGCTCTCCGTCGGCTGCCGCACGTTCCAGTAAACCGTCCGGAGGCGCCTCGATGCAGACACGCCCGCTCGGCTCGACCGGCCTCGAGGTCCCGATCCTCGCCTTCGGCGCCTCGTCGCTGGGGCAGGAGTTTCGCTCGGTCACGCTCGACGAGGCCCTGGGGAGCGTCCGGGCGGCGCTCGACTGCGGCCTCTCGCTCATCGACACGAGCCCCTTCTACGGCCGGGGGATGAGCGAAGTGCTGTTGGGGGTCGCGCTTCAAGGCGTGCCGCGGGACGAGTATCTCCTCTGCACGAAACTCGGCCGCTACGACCTTGGCCACTTCGACTTCTCCGCCCGTCGGGTCGCCGAGAGCGTGGACGTCTCGCTGCACCGGCTCCGCACCGACCACCTCGACATCGTTCTCTGCCACGACATCGAGTTCGTGCCGCTCGACCAGATCGTCGAGGAGACGTTGCCGGCCCTGCGGGCGGTCCAGCAGGCGGGCAAGGTGCGGTGCGTGGGCTTCAGCGGCTATCCGCAGAAGATCTTCCGCTGGATCTGCGACCGTGCGCCGGTCGACTGCGTCCTCAACTACAACCAGTACACGCTGCAGAACACCCGGTTCGCCGACGAGACCATTCCGTACCTCGCATCGAAGGGCGTCGGCGTCATGAACGCCGGCCCGTTCAGCGCCCGGCTCCTGACCGACGCCCCGCTGCCGGCCTGGCTCAAGGAGCCGGAGGCGGTGAAGGCGGCGGCCCGCCAGGCGGCGGCGCTGTGCCGCTCCCGCGGCACCCCGATCGCGAAGCTGGCGCTGCAGTTCGCACTGGCCAACCCCGCCATCGCCACGACCGTCGCCGGCAGCGCCAACCCCGCCAACATCCGCGCCTGGGCCGCGTGGGCCGCCGAGCCGATCGACCGGGAACTGCTCGCGGAGGTGCAGGCGATCTTCGCGCCGGTCCGCAACATCGGCCACGTCGAAGGCCTGCCGGAAAACAACGCGTGACGAAGAAGCTCGACTCCCATCAGCACTTCTGGCGTTACGCCGCCGCGGAGTATCCGTGGATCGGCGCCGGTATGGAACGGCTCGCCCGCGACATGCTTCCCGACGACCTCGCGCCGGAACTCTCCGCCGCAGGAATCGACGGCACGATCGCCGTGCAGGCCCGGCAGAGCCTGGCGGAGACCCGCTGGCTGCTCGACCTCGCCCGCTCGAATCCGCGGATCCGGGGCGTGGTGGGCTGGGTGGACCTGCGCAGTGACGGCCTGGCCGCCGAGCTCGACGAGTTTGCCGACGAGCCGGGGCTCGTCGGCGTGCGGCATGTCGTGCAGGACGAGCCCGACCCGCGGTTTCTGCTCGGCGCGGACTTCGTGCGGGGGCTCGAGCGGCTGGCCCCCGCGGGGCTCGTCTACGACCTGCTCCTCTATCCGCACCAGTTGCCCGCCGCCGTCGAGCTCGCCGGGCTGCTGCCGGAGCAGCCGTTCGTGCTCGACCACCTCGCCAAGCCCAGGATTCGCGAGGCCCTGATCGACCCCTGGCGGCGCGACATCCAGGCGCTCGCCCGCCACGCGAACGTCAGCTGCAAGCTGTCGGGGCTCGTGACCGAGGCCGCCTGGCGGCGGTGGCGGGGCGAGGATTTTCGCCCGTACCTGGAGACGGCGGTCGAGGCCTTCGGGCCGGAGCGGCTCATGTTCGGCAGCGACTGGCCGGTCTGCCTCGTCGCCGCCGACTATGCCGATGTCGTGGGACTCTGCCGAGACTTCGTGGCGACGCTGTCGGCCGCCGAGCAGGCGACTATCTGGGGCGGGACGGCGGCGCGGGTGTATGGGGTCGACGCGGCCGGCTGAACGCGGCGCGCGGCTGGAACGGTATCGAGGAACGGGAAGAGGAGAGCGACATGCAGGCCTTGCTGCTCGAGCGACCACGGGAGTTTCGGTTCATCGACGTGCCCGAGCCGGCGGCGCCGGCCCCGGGAGAGGCGGTCGTCCGCGTGCACGCCGTCGGCATCTGCGGCACCGACTACGGCGGCTATCTCGGCAAGATGCCGTTCTTCAGCTACCCGCGGATCCCGGGGCACGAACTGGGCGTCGAGGTGGTGGCGGTGGGCCCGGGCGTCGAGCATGTCCGGCCGGGAGATCGCTGCTGTGTCGAGCCCTACATCAACTGCCAGCAGTGCCACGCCTGCCGCCGGGGGCTCACCAACTGCTGCGAGCACCATCAGACGCTCGGCGTGCACTGCGACGGCGGCCTCAGGCCCCTCGTGGCCGTGCCCGCCCGCAAGCTCCATCCCTCGCCAAAACTCTCCCACGCCCAGAACGCGCTCGTCGAGACGCTTGGCATAGGCTGCCATGCGATCGACCGCGGAGCGTCCAAGCCGGGCGAGACGGTGCTCGTCATCGGCGCGGGGCCGATCGGCCTCTCCGTAGTCGAGTTCGCCAAGCTCTCCGGCGCCCGGGTGGTCGTCATGGACATGGTGTCCGCGCGGCTGGCGTTCGTCCGCGACGCGATGGGCGTGGCCGACACGCTTCTGGCCACGGGCACCCCGGCCGATGCCGAGGCGGTCGCCCGCCTGACAGACGGCCGCTTCTGCGAGGTGGTGGTCGACGCGACCGGCAGCGCCGCGAGCATGTCGGCGGCGCTCGGCCTGTGCAGCCACGGCGGTCGGCTCGTCTACGTGGGGATCACGCAGCAGGAGCTTTCGTTCCCGCACGCACCGGTCATGCACCGCCGCGAGCTCTCGATTCTCGCCAGCCGCAACGCCCTCTCCCGGGACTTCCCCAGGATCATCGGGCTGATCGAGGAGGGCCGCATCGACACCCGGCCCTGGATCACCCACCACGTCGCGTTCGCCGACACGATTCGCCAGTTTCCCGCGCTCCTCGATCCGGCCGGCGGCGTCATCAAGGCGGTGATCGATCTGGAGCCTTCTGCACGATCGTGATGTCGGTGACCTCGAGCTTCGCGAAGCAGTTGTGCATCACGCACCGCAGGACGAAGACGTCTCCCTTGCGGACCGGCTGTCCGCGGACGAGCTGGAAGAAGCTTTTCTGCTCCCGCGTGGTGGCGAGCGCCCGGGGCAGGATCGCGCCCAGGATCGCCCAGTCCGGCGCGGGCACCGGGCCCGCGGCACGCACGGAGTCGATCGCGTCGAACGGCCGCTCGTCCGGGTGCAGTCCCGACAGCGGCGTCCAGTCCTCCGCGTAGGCCACGTCGCCGAGATACCAGACCGGCGTACCGGGGGGCAGGGCCTCGAGTTCGCGGCGGGTCTCCGGGGCAAGCGCGTCGTCTTCCAGCGGGGTCTCGGCGAGCATCAAGTCCGCGTAGTCGGCCGTGCGGACCCGCATGCCCCAGGCGAGCACGAGCCGGCTCGAGGCGACGCTCACGAATGCCTCGCCCTTCCGCACGCCCTCCCCCTCGAGCCGCTGCGAAAACTCGCGTGTCTGCAGGGCCCACCGGAGGCCGACGGTCGTGACGGCTTCCAGGACCAGTTCGCAGGTCGTGTCGCCCGAGGCGGCGACGGTGACGAACGTCTCCCGCGCGCCGCCGGGCCGCTCGGCCCGCACGAGCCATGTGCCCGGTGCGAGCGCCGGGAACGAGAACCGCCCGTCGCCGTCGGTGCGTGTCACGAGCGGCAGGGCGAGCGGCTCGCGGGCGGTGGCGGGCGCGAAGGCGCCGTCGATGCGGACGATCGCGGCGGCCGCCGGGCGGCCATCGGCCGTGCGGACCAGCCCTGAAAGCCTGCGGGCCGCGGCTGGTGCGAGCCGCTCGAGCGCATAGTGGCGGACCTGCACGGCCGTGCCGGGAGCGGGCGGCGCGAAGGTGATCTCGTCTTCGATGAGCCGCGCGCCCGGCGCCGTGATCCGCACGGCGACCTTGGGCCCGGCGTCGCGGGCCACCGGCACGAGCACGATGCCCGATGGGGGCAGCGGATACTCCGTCGCGGTGTCGGCCAGGTCGGGGAGCCGGCCCGTCACGACGGGCTGGCCTGCTGGAGGAGCCTGGCCGTGGGTGCCCACCAGGCAGTCGGTGCCGGCGAGGAAGCGGACGTCGTCGGCCGCCATGCCCTCGGGCAATCGAACCGTCGCCACGAGAAAGTTCGACAGCCGCGCAGGATCCTCGGCCGCCGGGGCGACGAGCGCCGCCAGGCCCGCGGCGTCGCCAGAGTCGATGCGGTCCTGCGCCCCGGACTCGTCGAAGGCGAACATCGACCGGGCCACCGGCTCGAGGCCAGGCGTCAGGGGGAGGGCGATCGCCCGCCGCGCATGCACGATCTCGCGGGCCAGCCGGTCGGCGGGCAGCGGGCCGGCGACGCTGTGCAGCACGCTCCCGGTGAACGGGTTGACGAAGGCGAGCGCCGGCCGCTCGGTCGCCGCCACCTGAGCCTCCACCGCGGCGTCGCCAGCCACCTTCACCCAGACCATGTCGGCCAGTCCCTCGGCGACGATGTTCTCCGCGAGCGCCGTCTCGAGGAGGGTCACGCCCGGCTCCGACCCCGGCGGCGCGAGCAGGACGACCAGATGCTGATGGCGCGTCTGGGCCAGGGAGACGGCCGTGGCGGCGTCGGGCTGCCAGGGCAGACCGGGGGCAGCCGCGGCGGGTGGCCCGCCGGCGCAGGAGTCCGCCCCGCAGGCGAGCGACCAGACGAAGCACAGGGCGAAGAGGGGGCGCGGGAAGTGCCAGGGCATGCCGCCGACTATGGCTCGTCGGCCGTGGAAAAGCCAGCCGGCGGATGTGGCGTACACTGCCGGAGGCGATCGGGGCGGACCCCGGTCCAGCGGCGGTTGCCGATGACAGTCGCGGGCGGACACAGTGATGTCGACCAATCTGGGTGGCGACAAGCCCGCAGGCAGCCGCGGTTGGGCGGCCTACCATCTGCTGCAGGCGGTGGCGACGCTCGCCTGGTGGACGGCGGTGGCGATGTCTCCCCACGTGCGGCGGGTGTTTGCGTTCGGCGACGACGGGGCGTCGCTCTGGCAGTTTCTGCCCGCGGATCTGCTGTTCTGGTGCGGCGGTTCACTGGCGGTGGCGGTGGCCGCCTGGAGCGGTCACCGTTGGGCGGGCGCGGCGAGCCTGGTGCTCTCGGGCGCGGTCGGCTGCTCCTGGGCGCACTCCGTCGCCTTGGCGTGGCAGGCTCGAGCCGGCTGGATCGGCGTGGTCCTGATGGCGATCGCCGTAGTGATGACCGCGAGGAGCGCATGGTGCCTGTCCGGCTGGCGAGCCTGATCCCCGCGCGGACGCGGGTGGCGCGGCCCGCGTCGCGGGCGGTCAACACGGCCAAGACGGCTGCGCAAATCGTCGTCATGTGGAGCGTGCTTTTGGCGGCGGTGCCGCTGGCACTCGCGCGGGCCGAGGAGATCTGGGGCCTCGCTCGGTTGCCGCCGCGGCCACTGCTCGGCGCGGGGCTGTTTGGCGCGATGAGCCTGCTCGGCATCCTGACGGCCAACGTGCTCGTGCGCGATGGCCGCGGCACGCCGCTGCCATTTGACACCGCCCGCGAGTTGGTGGCGAGCGGGCCGTATCGGTATGTCCGCAACCCCATGGCGATGTTCGGTTTCGGCCAGGGACTGGCGGTCGGTCTCTGGCTGGGGTCGCCTGCCGTGCTCGCTTACACGGTGGTCGGCATCGCCACCTGGCAATGGCTCGCCCGGCCTTGGGAGGAGGCCGACCTCCAGGCCCGCTTTGGCGAGGCCTACCGGCGGTACAAGGCTGCCGTGCCCTGCTGGATACCCCGCCTCAAGCCGTATCGTGCTCCCGCCGACGGGCCATCTGCTCCGGCTGGTGCGTCCGACGGCTGAAGCCCCGCTGCTCCGCCCTTGACGCTGGTGAAAACGGCTCTGTTTCGGCCTGTCGAAGGCCGTGGAGAGGGGTGTATGATGAATGCGTGCCGCCGATCGACCTATGGGTCCGCGTCGCGATCCTTCGTGATTGCGACGGCGACGCGGGTGCTTTCCGGAGGAGCGATTCCATGGCGCTCGGCACTTCCCGCCACCCCATCCCGGCCCTGCTGGGCGGGGTCTGCATCATGGCCGCCGGCTGGCCGCTGGCGGCCGCGGAACCGGACCGTGTGTCGTTCAACCGCGACATCCGGCCGATCATGTCGGACACCTGCTTCCATTGTCACGGCAACGACGCCGGGACGCGGGAGGCGGGGCTGCGGCTCGACGTGCGGGACGCCGCGCTCGCGGAGACTGCCGGGGGCGTGGTGCCGATCGTGCCCGGCGACCCCGACTCAAGCGCCATCGTCAGGAGGATCTTCGACGCCGACGACCCGATGCCGCCGGAATCGGCCCACAAGCCGCTCACCGACCGGCAGAAGGGGTTGCTGCGCCGGTGGATCGCCGAGGGCGCAGTCTACGAGCCGCACTGGGCCTACGCGCCGCTCGTGCGGCCGGCCCTTCCCGCCGGCCGTGAGGCCGAGCATCCGATCGACGCCTTTCTCGACGAGAAGCTCGCCGCCAAAGGGATCAAGCCTGCGGTCGCGGCCCGGCCCGACGTGCTCGCCCGGCGGCTCGCGCTCGATCTGACCGGTCTGCCTCCGGAGACCGCACTGCCAGGCGGCAGGCCCGCGCCGGAGTCGCCGGACGCGCTCGTCGACGCACTGCTGGCGTCGCCCCACTTCGGCGAGCGGATGGCGGTCTGGTGGCTCGACATCGCCCGCTATGCCGACACCGTCGGCTTTCATGGGGATCAGAACCAGCGGATCTTCCCCTATCGCGACTACGTGATCGACGCGTTCAACGCCAACAAGCCGTTCGATCAGTTCACCCGCGAGCAGCTCGCCGGCGACCTGCTGCCGCACCCGACGACCGAGCAGCTCGTGGCGACCGGTTACAACCGGCTCAACATGATGACCCGCGAGGGGGGCGCGCAGCCGAAGGAATATCTGGCCAAGTACGGCGCGGAGCGGGTGCGGAGCGTGGCGGCGGCGTGGTTTGGCAGCACGTTCGGCTGCGCCGAATGCCACGACCACAAGTTCGACCCGATCACCTCCCGCGACTTCTACGAACTGCAGGCGTTCTTCGCCGACATGAAGCAGTGGGGCGTCTATGCCAACTACGGCTACACGCCGGAGCCGGAACTCGTCGGCATCAACAACGACTCCCCCTTTCCGCCGGAGATCGAGGTCGAGTCGCCCTGGATGGCGCAGGAGCTTGCCCGGTCGCGGGCCGCCCTCGAGCGGCATCTGGCCGACTCCGCTGCCCGCCTGGCCGCCGACCGTACGGCCGCGGCCGCACAAGCAACGTGGGAAGAGAGGCTCGTCCCGTTTCTGGCCTCGCATCCGTCCGGCTGGCTGGCCTCCGCACCGGATGAAGTCCGGATCATGAAGGACGGCAAGGAGGTGGCCGACCGCCGGCCAGTCGTATCGCCCACGCAGGCGTTCGCGAGCGACAAGCCCCTGGGCAAGGGGGAGGCCGTTCGTGCGACGTTTGCGACTGCAGGCCTGCCCGCGGTCGCCGCGGTGCGGGTGGCCGTCGACGTCGTGCCTGCGATTCCGGCCGCCGGTCCGGAGGGCAAGGCTACGCCCGCGAAGCCAGCAGGGGGCACCGTCACGCTGTCGCTGGCGGTTGTCGATGCGGCGGGTAAGACGCGTCCGCTCAAGCTCCGGGCGGGTGATGCGACCGCCAAGGCGCCGATCCATCGCGGCGGTGCGGAAGTGCCGGGGGTCGATGACGAATGGCGGCTGCCGAAGCAGCCACCGGCCGACGGACGCCTGGAAGCGGTTTGGCTGCTGGCCGCGCCCGCGGCGCTCGAGCCCGGCGACCGGATCGTGGCGACGCTCTCCGGCAGCGGCGATATTCCAGTGTCGATCGCGTTTTCCCCGCTGGTGGCGGCCCATCCTCTCGACGTGGCGAGGCCGGAGGATCTCGAGGCGATTGCCGTGCCGCGGGAGTCCCGCTCGTCGGCTGTGGCTGGCCGCGTGACCACGGCATTTCTCCTGGCCACGGCCCATGATGCCGCGGCGGCTGCGCGGGCCCACGAACTGGCGGCCCACATCCGCGGCCTGTTCGGCGGCCGCACGTGGACGATGGTCACGCAGCGGGCGGCCAAGCCGCTCGAGATCCGCGTGCTGCCACGAGGGAACTGGCAGGACGAGAGCGGGCCGGTGGTGCTCCCCGCCACACCGGCGTTTCTGCCCGGGCGGATCGAGAGCACGCCGGACCAGCGGCGTTCGCGGTTGGATCTGGCCAACTGGCTCGTGTCGGACACGAACCCGATCACGCCCCGGGCGGTGATGAACCGGCTTTGGACGCTGTTCTTCGGCTCTGGCTTGAGCGCGGTCGTCGACGATCTCGGGTCGCAGGGGGAACTGCCGACGCACCCGGAGCTGCTCGACTGGCTGGCCTGTGAGTTTCGTGAGTCGGGCTGGGACGTGAAGCACATGATCCGGCTGATCACGAGCAGCCGGGCCTACCGGCGGTCGAGCGTGCTCCCGGCGGCGGCTCTGGCCGTCGATCCAGCCAACCGGCTCTTGGCCGCGCAGCAGCCCCGGCGGCTCGAGGCGGAGTTCGTCCGCGACAATGCGCTCGCGATCGCGGGCCTGCTCGTGCTCGATCCGGTCGGCGGACCGAGCGTGAAGCCGCCGCAGCCGGCGGGCTACTACGCCGCGCTTCAGTTTCCCAACCGCGATTACATCACCGACCGCGACGCCCGGCAGTGGCGGCGGGGCCTCTACATGCACTGGCAGCGGACGTTCCTCCATCCGATGCTCGCCAACTTCGACGCTCCAGCCCGTGACGAGTGCGCCGCGGCCAGAAGCGCGAGCAACACGCCGCAGCAGGCGCTCACGCTCCTGAACGACCCCGTCTTCGTCGAGGCGGCGCGGGCGTTCGCCGCGCGGCTCCTCGAAGATCAGCAGGCCCGAGACGACGCCGGCCGGATCCGGCTGGCGTATCGGCTGGCCGTCAACCGCGAGCCGCGGCCGCAGGAGGTCGAGTCGCTCACGGCGTTCGTCGGTCGGCAGCGTCAGACTTTCGCGGCGGCGCCGGCCGATGCGGAGAAGTCGCTCGCCGTCGGGCTGGCGCCGCGGCCGAAGCTCGATCCGGTCGAGCACGCCGCTTGGGCGCAGGCGGCCCGCGTGCTGCTGAATCTCCAAGAGGTCATCACGAGGTATTGACCATGCTTCCGCCCCTCGATCCTCTCGCCGTCGCCCGCCGCAGCTTCGTGACCCAGGGCAGCTATGGCCTCGGCGGCATGGCCCTGGCGCTGCTCGGCCGCGAGTGTCTGGCGGCGCCCGCCGCGCCGCAGGCGGGCCTCGCGAAACCCGACGACTGGCGGGGAACGCTCAAGCAGCCGCACTTTCCGGTGAAGGCCAAGCGGGTGATCTTCCTCTGCATGGCGGGCGGCCCGTCGCAGTTCGAGACGTTCGACTGGAAGCCGGCGCTCAAGGCGCTCGATGGCAAGGCGTTTCCGGAGTCGTATACCAAGGGGCAGCAGCTCGCACAGCTGCAAAACGCCGTGCTCAAGGCCCGGGGGTCGTTCGTGGGCTTCAAGCCCCATGGGCAGTCTGGCATCGAGGTGAGCGATCTCTTTCCCCATATCGCCGCGCAGGCCGACCGGCTCTGCGTCATCCGCTCGATGCAGACCGAGCAGATCAACCACGACACGGCCCACGCCTTCATGAACACCGGCTCCATCATCAAGGGCCGGCCGAGCATGGGCTCGTGGCTGCTCTACGGTCTGGGCTCGGCCACGGACAACCTGCCCGGGTTCGTCGTGCTGACGTCGGCGGGCAAGTATGGCCAGCAGCCGATTTCGGCCCGGCAGTGGTCGAGCGGCGTGCTGCCGAGCCGCTTTCAGGGCATCATGTTCCAATCCAAGGGGGATGCCGTCCACTACATCGGCAATCCGGAAGGTGTCTGCCAGAGCACGCAGCGGCAGGTGGTCGAGGAGATCGGACGGCTCAACGGAATGCTCGCCGCGGAGCAGCACGATCCCGAGATCGCCACGCGGATCGCGCAGTATGAGCTGGCCTTCCGGATGCAGGCGAGCGTGCCGGAACTGACGGATTCGAGCGGCGAGACCCGGGAGACACTCGACCTCTACGGCGTCAAGGAGCCCGGCGACGGCTCGTTCGCCTCGAACTGCCTCCTCGCCCGCCGGCTGGCCGAGCGTGGCGTGCGGATGATCCAGCTCTATCACCGGGCGTGGGACCATCACAGTTCGCTCGAGGAGGGCATGAAGGATGGCGCCAAGGCTGTCGATCGGCCGACGGCCGCCCTGCTCGAGGATCTCGCCCGCCGCGGCATGCTCGAGGACACGCTCGTGCTCTGGGGCGGCGAGTTCGGCCGCACACCGATGGGGCAGGGCTCGGGCCGCGACCACCACATTCTGTCGTTCAGCGTGTTTCTGGCGGGCGGCGGCATCAAGCCGGGGGCGACGTGGGGAGCGACCGACGAACTCGGCTATCGGGCGGTGCAGGATGTCGTCGACGTGCACGACCTGCACGCGACGATGCTGGCCTTGCTCGGTATCGATCACCACCGTCTGACGACGAAGTTTCAGGGCCTCGACGTGCGGCTGACCGGCGTGGCCGGCAAGGTCGTCAAAGGCATCATGGCCTGAGGCATCCGCGCCGGCCCGACGCCCGCGGACATGCCATCGACAGCGCCATTCTCAGGAGTGATTGGAGACGCCGATGAGGAACACACACGTCCAGAGGCTCCTCTCGTCGGCGCTCGCCGTCGTGTTCCTGCACGGCGTGGCGGGCTCCGCGGAGGTTACACGCTTCGAGGCTTTGAGCAGCCTGCCCTTCTCGGAAAACAGGCCCACCGAGGAGACCGCGGACGCCCTGCGTGACGAACTGCTGTTCCAGCGGGCGACGCAGGCCTATCTCTGGGCACTGCCGCTCATCAACACGCTCGGCATGAAGGTCGGCTCTGAAAAGGTCTTCGGAGCCGGCTACAACGTCCTGCCGGTCTGGAAGAAGCGTCTCGACGCCAAGACCCTGGTGACGACCCCCAACTCCGATGTCATCTATGCCATGGGCTACGTTGACGTCGGTAAAGATGGCCCTCTGGTGTTCGAGGCTCCGCCCAATCTGCAGGGCATCCTCCTCGATGCCTGGCAGCGGCCGATCCCGGTCGATGGCGGCACGTTCTTCGGGGACGTCGGCCTGCCGGGCCCCGACGCCGGCAAGGGCGGGAAGTTTCTGCTCTTGCCACCCGGCTACGAGGGAGCGGTGCCGAAGGATTGCTTCGCCTACCGTTCGGCGACGAACAACGTGTTCGTCTTCCTGCGGGCGTTCTACCAAGATCCCAAAGATCTGACACCGGCCGTCGCGCTCATCGAACGGTCGAGGATCTATCCGCTCAACGGCCAGGAAACCGCCCGGCCGATGCAGTTTCCCGATGCCTCGGGTGTGCCGGTCAACATGCTGCCGATCAGCGATGGGGCGGCCTTCGATGAGCTCAAAAAACTGGTGGACAGTGAAGGCACCGGCCTCGCCGACTCGGATGCACTCGGCATGCTGGCATCGATCGGCATCGCCAAGGGCCAGCCATTCACGCCGGATGCGAAGACGCGGTCGATACTCGATCACGCGGCGAAGACGGCCTACAAGATGAGTCGCGTCATCGGCTTCGAGGAACATGTGGCGGGGCGTTCCCTTCGAATCTATCCTGACCGTCGGTGGATCAACCCCATGGCCGACGCGACCCCGGAGAAGCTTGCGGGCCCGTTCGACCTCGGTTGGCGGAGGGTATCCGGGGGCACTCTCGACCTCGACGCCCGGATCTGGTTTTTCACCAACTATTACTCGGTCAGCCCCGGCATGCTGTCACAGACGCCCGGCCGCGGCGCCAAATACATGATCGCCTTTGTCGATAGCCAGGGCGGGAACCTCTCGGGTGGCAGCAGCTACCGCCTCCGTCTGCCGCGTGATATACCGGCCGCCAACTTCTGGTCGGTGACGCTTTACGAGGCCGAAAACGGTTCGGGACTCGCCAACGGTCAGCCGTTCCCGTCGCTCGGTTCACGAGATGCGCCGGCGCAGAGCGCCGACGGCAGCACGGATCTGTACCTGGGGCCTAGGGCGCCAGCAGGGCAGGAGGGCAACTGGCTCGCGACCGTGCCTGGCAAGGGGTATTTCGCCGTCCTGCGGCTCTACGGTCCGACCGCCGCCGCCATCGACAAAAGCTGGAAGCCCGGTGACATCGAGCAGGTGCCATGACCATGAAACGACTCGCCTCTCGGCTCGGCCCGCTCGAGCTGGAGAACGGCTATCCCACCGATGCCACCGTCGCGAAGATCTTCGACGACATCGACTACCAGAGGGCGTGCCAGGCCTACCTTTGGGCTCTGCCGTTGATGGCGATGCAGCAATGGCAGAGCGAGCATCTCACCAGGTTCGGCGCCGGC
>JBJOKF010000011.1:0-9210 GCA_046046235.1 Planctomycetota bacterium
GCGGAGAAGATCGTGGGCGACGACCAGGCCGCCGCATTCGCCGCGCGAAAGCCCCGGGCGGGCTACGAGATCCCGCGGGTGTGAATGCCGGCTGGTGCTGGGTTGCTTCACGGGAAACACGCCATCCAGTCGTTTTCCCTTGGCGAGCCTCCGCTCGCTGGTGCTGACACGGCCCTCCGGGCCTGACGCTCTGGCTCTGGCTCTGGCTCTGGGACGTCGTGGCGACAAGTTTTCAACTTGTCGTGCAGCGCCACCGATTCGACACGTTGCAAAACGTGTCGCCACGAGCGGCAGCGAGATGTCCGCGCAAGCCTGCGAAAATCGAGGCCAGCCCGTCAGCGTCCGAGAAGTGCGTCCGCGGCAGCCTCTGCCGCCTGATGCCGCTCCACGTGGAGCACCGTGCGGCCGCTCGCGGTGGCGAGCGCCGCGGTGGCGGCGTCGGCAGCGATGAGGATCACGGTGCCGGACGGGGCGACCGTGGCCAAAAGCGTCTCGACCACGGCTGTCGGCGTGACGCCGGCCAGGGCGTCGATCTCCGCGGGCGTGGCGGCGGGGAGGGGGCCGAGCAGGAGCACGTCGCAGTGGTCCACGGGGAGGCCCGAAGCGGCGAGCGATCGCCAGTCGAGCGCGAGCACCGCCGCGTCGATATCGGGCGCGACGAAGAGGTCGCGGGCGGCTGCGGTCGTGTCGCCGGGCTCCGCCGTGCAGTGCAGGCCGGCCAGCCACCGGCCCGCGGCGCAGGTGAGCCCGGTCGTCTTGCCGGCGGCCCGCAGCAGCTGCTCGAACGCCAGCGAGAGTCCTGTCTCCGGCCCCTGCGGATCCGATCCCGCAGTCAGAATCGCGGCCACCGGGATCCTGCCCGGCGCGGACGTCGCGCAGAGCAGATCGACGATCGCCTCGGCGACCGGCTGCCCGGGGCCCTGCGATGGACGGGCATGAATCATGAGCTGCGGCCCGGCGTTCACCTCGCAGACCTTCGCTCCCTGCGCGCCCGGGGGGCGATCGATGTCCCGCGCGAGCAGGTCGATTCCGGCGATGTCGAGGCCGACGGCCCGGGCCGCCCGCACGGCGACCGCCGCCATCTCGGGATGCACGTGCTCCGTCACGTCGAGGCCGTGGGTGCCGATCTGCTTGACGAGCACGCTTCGCCCGTCGGCCGGCACGGTCTCGGGAGCGACGCCTTCCTGGGCGAGTTGGGCGAGCACGGTGGCGTCGAGATCGACCGTCTTGTTGGGCATCGCCTCGGAGCGGCCGCGACGCGGATCGGAGTTGATCTGCAGGTCGATGAGCTCCGCGATCGTGTGGCGGCCGTCGCCCGTCACGGAAATGTGCTCGCCCTTCGCGCAGGCGAGCATCCTCCCGCCGATCACGAGCAGCCGATGCTCGACGCCCGGCACGAACTGCTCGACGATCACGGTCTTCACCCGGCGGCCTTCGGCGGAGGCGACCGGAAACGCTCTCTCCACTTCGTCGCGGGTGGTGACGTTCAGGAACACGCCCCGGCCATGGTTGCCGTCGGCCGGCTTGACGACAACCGGCAGTCCGACGGCCTGCGCCGCCTCCCAGGCTTCGGCGGCCGATGACACGACGCGGCCGAGCGGCACCGGCACGCCTGCCGCGGCGAGCACGTCTTTCGTCAGCTGCTTGTTGACCGCGATTCCCTCTGCGATCGCCGAAGTGCGGTCGGTCACGGCTGTCCAGATGCGCCGCTGCCTGGCCCCCTGCCCCAGCTGCACCATGCATTCGTGGCCGAGCCTGCGCCACGGGATGCCGCGGGCCGTGGCCGCGCGCACGATCAGCATCGTGCCCGGTCCGACGCAGACGTCGTCGGCTAGCGTGACGAGCCGGTCGTGGACAGGCCCGACGCCGGGAAGATCACCTTCGATCGCGGCCTCGAGGAGCGTCCGCGCCTCGCTCAGGCAGGCGGCGGCGAGTTGCGGATCGTGGGCCTCGAGCACGAGGTCGCAAGAATCGGGTGAGGCGGCGGGCACGACGCGCAGCACCGTCGTGGCGGGACGACGGGCTTCCGTCTGCAGCGCGAGGGCCACTTCACCGAGTAGCTGCGGCCAGGCGAGGTGCCCGGAGACGGCCTCGGCGGAGAACGGCCCGAAGAGTTCTTGTCGACCGGGTAGCACCGCATCGATCCGAGCAGCCGCGGCGGCGATGGCCGGACACGACGGCACCGGCCCGAAGTGAATCGGGGTCACGAGCACTTCGACATCCGCCGCCCAGGGATTGGGGGCGAAAACCTGCCGTCCGTCGCCGATATTCACGCCGCCTTCCCGCTCCGCTCGGGATTTCGCTCAAGCCTGGCTCGGCTTGCACACGAGGGTATATTAAAGTTCGATGACCCCTGGAAGCCAAGATCGGGCTTCCGGGACCGCCGATCGACCGTGGCCCCCGGACGGTTCGCCGTTCTCGGGACCCGCGGTCCGCGCCAGGCCATGTGGTGCATGCCTGGCGGCGAAGCGGGTGTTTTCCAAAGGAGCAATCCGATGGTGCACAGCTTTGCCGGCCGCCTGGTGTGGCCAGGCGCCGTCGCGGCTTGGATCTGCTCGGTGGTGACGATCAACGCCCCCGTCCAGGCGGCCGAGATCGAGTTCAATCGCGACATCCGGCCGATCCTGTCGGACAACTGCTTCGCCTGCCACGGCCCCGACGCCGGGCATCGGCAGGCCGATCTGCGGCTCGACGTCCGCGACGAGGCGGTCGCGGGTGGCGCGATCGTGCCCGGCAAATCCGCCGAGAGCACGGTCATCGCCCGGATCCGGTCCGAGGACGCCGCCGAGGTCATGCCCCCGCCGGAGTCGCACAAGAAGCTCGACGACAAGCAGAAGGCGCTGCTCGTCCGCTGGATCGACGAGGGAGCGACCTACCAAGAGCACTGGGCATACGAGCCCCCCGTGAAGCCGCCGGTCCCGGCCGGCACCAACGGCGTCGATCACCTCGTGCGGCAGCGGCTCGCAACGCTGGGGATCGAACCGTCGCCGGAGGCCGACCGACGCACGCTCGTCCGCCGGCTCTCCTTCGACCTGACCGGCCTGCCGCCGACGCCGCAGGAGGTCGATGCCTTCGTGAACGACACGTCTCCAAAGGCCTACGAGAAAGTGGTCGACAGCCTGCTGGCGAGTCCCCACTACGGCGAGCGGATGGCGATCGGCTGGCTCGACGTGGTGCGGTTCGCCGACACGATCGGCTACCACAGCGACAACCCGCGGAATGTCTGGCCCTACCGCGATTGGGTGATCAAGAGCTTCAACGACAACCGGCCCTTCGACCAGTTCACGCTGCATCAGATCGCCGGCGACCTCGTCCCCGACGCGAATCAGGACACGCGGATCGGCTCGGCCTTCAATCGACTGCTGCTCACGACCGAGGAGGGGGGCGCGCAGCCCAAGGACTACGAGGCGCGGATGCTCACCGACCGCGTGCGGGCGATCGGGGCCGTCTGGCTGGGCCAGACGACGGGCTGCGCCGGCTGCCACGATCACAAGTTCGATCCGATCACGATGCGTGACTTCTACGCACTGGCGGCGTTCTTCGCCGACATCGACGAGCGGGCGATCGGCAAGCGCGAGGACGGTATGGTGGTCGCGCCGCCTGAGGAACTCAGGAAGCTCGCCGACCTTGACGCGGGGCTCGCCGCGGCCAAGAAGCGGCTCGATGCCGTCGTGCCGCAGCTGGACGCCGCCCAGAAGCAGTGGGAGCAGGATCTGACCAAGTACGGCGTGACGCTGCCCGAAATCGCGCCCGAAGCAGCTGCCGCACCGGAAGACAAGAAGGCGGCCGAACAGGTGATTGCCGCCCTGAAGAGGGAGCCTGCCAAGCGGAGCGGCAACGAGCGGGAGGCGATCCAGAAATATTTCCGCACGAACGTCTCGCCCGACCTCTTCCGGTCGGAGCAGGACGGCTTCACCGCCGCGGAGAAGGCCCGCAAGGAGTTCTACGAGCCGCTGGCCAAGTGCCTCGTGACGGTGAAGAAAGCCACGCCGAACGTCGTGCGAATCCTGCCGCGGGGCAACTGGATGGACGAGAGCGGCGCGGTGATGAAGCCGGCCTTTCCCGCCTACCTGCCGGCGCCCGTGATCGAGGGCCGAGAGCCCAATCGGCTCGATCTCGCCCGATGGCTCGTCGCCCGGGACAACCCGCTGACGTCCCGGGTGGTGATGAACCGCCTCTGGAGGCAGTTCTTCGGCACCGGTCTCTCCCGCGTGCTCGACGACCTGGGCGCGCAGGGCGAGCCGCCTGCCAATCCGGAACTGCTCGACTGGCTCGCCTGCGAGTTCATGGACTCTGGTTGGGATGTGAAGCACATGGTGCGGACCATCGTGACGAGCGCCACCTACAGGCAGACGTCGGTCGCCTCGGCGGAACGCATCGCCGCCGATCCGGCCAACCGCGAGCTGGCCCGGCAGTCGGCCTGGCGGGTCGACGCCGAACTCGTCCGTGACGCGGCACTGGCCACCTCGGGTCTGCTCGTCCGCACGATCGGCGGCCCGAGCGTGAAGCCGTACCAGCCGGACGGTTACTGGGAGAACCTCAACTTTCCGCAGCGGACCTACCCGACCGACGGCGGTGAAAAGCAATACCGCCGTGGCCTCTACACCTGGTGGCAGCGGTCGTTTCTCCATCCGAGCATGCTCGCCTTCGACGCACCGAGCCGGGAGGAGTGCTGCGCCGAGCGGACGCGGTCCAACATCCCGCAGCAGGCTCTCGCCCTGCTCAACGATCCGAGCTACGTCGAGGCTGCCCGGGCGTTCGCCGTCCGAATCATCACCGAGGGCGGGGCTGGCCCGGAGGAACGGATGGCCTGGGGTTGGCGGCAGATGCTCCAGCGGCTGCCGCGTGTCGAGGAGATGGAGACGGTGATGCCGCTCTATCGGCGGCATCTCGACGCCTACCGGGCCGACCCCGCGGCGGCCGCCGCGTTCGCGAAAGTCGGCCTGGCGGCCGTGCCGGCCGGCGTCGATGGTGTCGAACTGGCCGCCTGGACGCACGTGTCCCGCGTGCTTCTGAACCTCCACGAAACCATCACGAGGCCGTGACCATGCGGGACAATCGTCTGCACAATGCCCTCGCCCGCCGCGCCTTTCTGGGACGGTCCGCCCAGGGTGTCGGGGCGGCGGCGCTCGCCGCCCTGGTCGCCCCGCAGGACGCCTCGGCAGCGCCCCTGCGCGGCGTGCTCACACCGCTGCCGCTGCCGCAGCGAGCCAAGCGGGTGATCTGGATGACCATGGCCGGCGGCCCGTCGCACCTCGAGACCTTCGACCACAAGCCGAAGCTCGCCGAGATGCACGGGCAGCCGATGCCCGAGAGCCTGACGAAGGGGCAGCAGCTCGCGCAGCTGCAAGGACAGAAGCTCGTCTGCTTCGGGCCGCAGCATCCCTTCCAGCCGATGGGGCCGAACGGCACGCACATCTGCGGGCTGTTTCCGCAGATCGGCTCGGTGCTCGGCGACATCTGCCTGATCCGGTCGATGACGACCGACGCGATCAACCACGACCCGGCACACATGTTCATGAACACCGGCTCGCAGATCGCGGGCAGGCCGAGCATGGGCTCGTGGGTGACCTATGGCCTCGGCAGCGAGGCGGCCGACCTGCCCGGCTTCGTCGTGCTCACGTCGCTGGGCAAAGGCGGCCAAAACCAGCCGATCGCAGCCCGCCAGTGGTCGAGCGGCTTCCTCCCGAGCCGGTATCAGGGCGTGCAGTTGCGGGGCAAGGGCGACCCGGTGCTCTATCTTGGCAATCCCCCGGGCATCACCCGCGATCGCCAGGGGCTCGACATCGCCGCCATCTCCGCGCTCAACGCCCAGCACGACGCTCTCACCGGCGACCCCGAGATCGCGACCCGGATCGCCCAGTACGAGATGGCCTTCCAGATGCAGGCGAGCGTGCCTGAGTTGATGGACACGAAGGGGGAGAGTGGCCTGACGCTCGAGCTGTACGGCTGTCAGCCGGGGGATGGCTCGTTCGCCTCCAACTGCCTGCTCGCGCGGCGGCTGGCGGAGCGGGGCGTGCGGTTCATCCAGCTCTATCACAAGGACTGGGACCACCATGGGGGAGTCAAGGACGGCATCGCCTTCAAGGCCCAGGAGATCGACCGCGCCTGCATGGCCCTGATCACGGATCTCAAGCACCGCGGCATGCTCGACAGCACGCTGATCGTGTGGGCGGGCGAGTTCGGCCGGACGCCGATGTCGCAGGGGGGCAACGGACGCGATCATCACAACAAGGCGATGAGCGTCTGGATGGCGGGCGGCGGGATCAAGGGCGGCGTCGTCCATGGCGCAAGCGACGACCTCGGGTACGCCGCGGTCGAGAAGGCCTGCACCGTGCATGATCTCCATGCCACCATGCTCCATTGCCTGGGCATCCGCCACGACGCCTTCACCGTGAAGTTCCAGGGCCTCGATGCCAAGCTCACCGGCGTCGAGGGGGCACGGGTGTTGGAGGAGATTCTGGCATGAGCCGTTTCACTGCAGTCGTGCTGGCGTGTGCGATCGTGATCCGGATCGGCCTTGATCCGGCACGGTCGGCCGCCGACGAGCCGGCGCCGTCGTTCACCCGCGATATCAAGGGGCTCCTCTCGAATCGCTGCGTGCGGTGCCACGGCCCCGATCCTGAAGGGCGAGCCGGGGGCGGCGACCTGGGGCTGCGGCTCGACACGTTCGCGGGCGCCACGGAGGATCTCGGCGGCCACGCCGCCCTCGTGCCCGGCAAGCCCGACGAGAGCGAGATCATCCGCCGGATCACGTCGACCGACCCGGATGTGGTCATGCCGCCGCCCGAGGCTGGCGAGCGGCTCTCCGACAAGCAGGTCGACCTGCTGCGCCGCTGGATCGCGGCCGGTGGGGCCTACGAACCGCACTGGGCCTACGTGCCGCCCAAACGGCCGGCTGTGCCCGCCGTCGAAGACACGGCCTGGCTGAAGAACGATATCGATCGCTTCATTCTCGCGCGGCTTGAGGCGGAGGGCTTGAAACCACAGCCCGAGGCCGATCGGGCGACGCTCGCTCGCCGGCTCGCCCTCGACCTCACCGGCCTGCCGCTCGAGCCCGGGGAGATCGACGCGTTCGTCGCCGACACGGCACCCGACGCGGTCGAGAGGCTGGTCGATCGCCTCCTCGCGGCCGACGGCTACGGTGAGCACATGGCCCGCCAGTGGCTCGATCTGGCCCGCTATGCCGACAGCGCCGGCTACGCCGACGATCCGCCGCGGACGATCTGGGGCTATCGCGACTGGGTGGTGCGGGCCTTCGACGCGAACCTGCCGTTCGACCAGTTCACGCTGCGTCAGCTGGCGGGCGACCTGCTGCCGCAGCCGTCGCTCGACGATCGGGTGGCGACCGGCTTCCATCGCAACACGCTCACCAACAGCGAGGGGGGCACGATCGACGAGGAGTTTCGCACCGTCGCCATCGTCGACCGCGTCAACACGACGATGAGCGCCTGGATGGGCACGACGATGGCCTGCGCCCAGTGCCACGACCACAAGTACGACCCGCTCTCGCAGAAGGAATACTTCCAGCTCTACGCCATCCTGAACAACACCGCCGACGCCGATCGGCGCGACGAGGCGCCGGTCGTGGAGATTCCCTGGGAACCGATCGATGCCAAGCGGGCGGACCTCAAGGGACGGATCGCCGAGATCGAGAGCGGGATCCCGGAGCTGAAGGGGCCGGCTCCGAAGGATCGGCCGGAGCCGCCGGAGCTGCGGCCCGTCCGTGAGATCATCGACGGCCTGCGGAAGCAGCTCGCCGACACGCCGCCGGCGAGCGTGCCGGTGTTCGAGGAGCTGGCGGCCGACAAGCGGCGGAAGACGCAGATTCAGCTCCGCGGCAACTGGCAGAATCTCGGAGACGAGGTGGTCGAGGGCGTGCCGGCCGCGTTCGGCGCCGTGCCGGACCTGAATACCGGGCGGGTCGATCGGCTCGCCCTGGCCCGCTGGCTCGTCGACCCGGCCAATCCGCTCACCGCCCGTGTGGTGGTCAACCGGCTCTGGGAGCGGCTCTTCGGCATCGGCATCGTCGCCACGAGCGAGGAGTTCGGCAGCCAGGGCGATCTGCCGAGCCACCCCGAACTGCTCGACTGGCTCGCCGTCGAGCTGGTCGCAAGGCAGTGGGACCTGCGGGCGATCCAGCGGCTGATCGTGACGAGCGCCGCGTATCGGCAGTCTTCGAAGTGCCCGCCCCAGCTCGTCGCCCACGATCCCGAAAACCGGCTCGTCGCCTGCGGGCCGCGGGTGCGGCTCTCGGCCGAGGTGATCCGCGACCAGGCGCTCGCGGCGGCGGGGCTCCTCTCCCGCAAGAAGGGCGGCCCGAGCGTCCATCCGCCGCAGCCCGACGTCGGGCTCTCCGCCGCCTTCGGCGGCCGCATCGACTGGCAGACGAGCACCGGCGAGGACCGCTATCGCCGCGCCCTCTACACGACCTGGAGAAGGAGCAATCCCTATCCGTCGATGGCCACGTTCGACGCGCCCTCCCGCGAGGTCTGCACGGTCCGCCGGCCACGGACGAACACGCCCCTGCAGGCGCTCGTGACGATGAACGATCCGGTCTACGTCGAGGCGGCCCAGGCGCTGGCGAGGCGGATGGTTCGCGAGGGCGGTGCGATGCCCGCCGACCGCGCCCGCCGCGGCTTTCGCCTCGTGCTGGCCCGGCAACCATCGACGGCCGAGGTTGACCGCCTCGTGAGGCTGCACGACGACGCGCAGGCCGGGTTTCGTGCGTCGGCCGATGACGCCAAGCGTATGGCCACCGACCCGCTCGGCCCGGTGCCGGCCGATCTCGCGGTCGAGGTCGCCGACCTCGCGGCTTGGACGGTCGTGGCGAACGTCATCCTGAATCTGGACGAAACCTTCATGTGTCCGTGAGGTGCCTTGTGGATCCGATCATCGAATCGAAGCTTCTGGCGACCCGGCGGCACCTGCTCGGCGCGATGGCCGGCGGCATCGGGGCGGTGGCGGTGCGGGAGTTGCTCGCGGCGAGCGACGCCGCGCCCGCCCAGGCCTTCGATCCGATGGCGCCGAAAAGGCCGCCGCTCGCGGCCAAGGCGAAGCGGATGATCGTGATCCACCTCACGGGATCGCCGCCGCACCTCGACCTCTACGACCATAAGCCGGAGCTCGTGAAGCACGACGGCGAGGACTGCCCGGCCGAGACGATTCAAGGCAAGAAGTTCGCTTTCACGAGCGGCACGCCCAAGCTCC
>JBJOKF010000024.1:0-36205 GCA_046046235.1 Planctomycetota bacterium
GGCCGCCAGGCGGCGAGCGACTCGATCCGCGCGACGGCGGCCGGCTCGTTCTCCTCGAGATAGGCCACGATCGCACCCGCCGCGGCGATGCCGGGCAGATCGGCGGGCAGCTCGAAGCCGAGCCCTTCGAGCCGACGCCGGTCGAGCGCCCGATCGACCGCAGCCCGCGCGGTGGTGTCGTCGAACCACCAGTCGGGCCGGGCCGTGACCGCGCAGCCGCCTCCCGCCGCGGCCACCGACTGCACGAGGTCGGCGACCAGTCCGCGGTCCTTCTCGGCGCAGAGGCATTCCCGCGGCTCGAGCGAAAGCAGCATGTCGGCGACGTCTTCCTGCGGTACGATCGCCGCCTCGAACCGCCCTGCGGCGACATCGATCCAGGCCAGCCCGCAGCGGATGCCGCCGCCGTCGGTCGCGCCGGTGACCGCCTGCGGCCGGATCGCGACGAGCCAGTTCCGCCGCGTCGGGTCGAGCAGCGACTCGTCGGCGGCGATGCCCGGGGTGACGATCCGGGTCACCTCGCGGCGGAGCAGCCCCTTCGTGGTCTTGGGATCGTCGATCTGCTCGCAGATCGCCACCCGCCGGCCGGCGGCGACGAGCTTCACCAACTGCACGTCGAGCTGGTGGTGGGGGAAGCCTGCCATCGGCAGGGCTTCCGGTCCCTTGTCGCGGCTGGTGAGCGTGAGGTCGAGGAGGGCGGCGGCTTCGCGGGCATCGTCCCCGAAGAGCTCGTAGAAGTCACCCATGCGAAACAGCACGAGCGCCCCCGGGCACCGGGCCTTCGCCGCCTCGAACTGCTGCATCATCGGGGACGCCATCGGCGGGAAAATGTAGCAGCCTTTGACCGGCGGCGCGACGCCGCGTACAAAACACTCGGCGCGGATGCCGATGAGAGGCCCCTGCGATGGGGGCCTGTGAATCTGGTCAGGGCTTAACCGCAGCAGCCATAAGCAGTCGCCCCTTTGTGCGGTGGGCCTCTCATCGGCCTCCGGCCATCTCCGCGAACGGTCGCCTCCGGCCGAAACGAGCATGGGCCAGAGCACGCCAGAAGCCGCCGCGACCGTGACCGCAGGACCCGGCGGCGGCTACCAGGTGGTGGCCCGGCGGTATCGGCCGCAGCGGTTCCGTGATCTGGTCGGGCAGGAGCACGTCGCCCGCGGCCTGGCCGGCGCGATCGAGTCGGGCCGCATCGGCCACGCCTACCTCTTCACCGGCGCCCGCGGCGTCGGCAAGACGAGCGCGGCCCGCATCTACGCCAAGGCGCTCGAATGCGGCCGCCGGGAGGCGGGGGAGCCCTGCGGCGAGTGCGAGAGCTGCCGGGCGATCGCGGCCGGGCAGGATGTCGACGTGGTGGAGATCGACGCCGCCAGCAACCGCGGCATCGACGAGATGCGGCAGCTGCGGCAGAACGTGGCCGTCAGACCGGCGCGAGGCCGCTACAAGACGTACATCATCGACGAAGTCCACATGCTCACGCGGGAGGCGTTCAACGCCCTCCTCAAGACGCTCGAGGAGCCGCCGGCGCACGTGAAGTTCGTGCTCTGCACCACCGAGCCCGACAAGCTGCCGATCACGATCCTCTCCCGATGCCAGCGGTTCGACTTCCAGACCGTCGACGTGGCGGCGATCGCGCGGCGGCTCGCCCAGATCGTCGAGGCGGAAGGGGCCGACGTCAGCCCCGAGGCGCTGTCGCTCATCGCCCGCCGCGCCGCGGGCAGCATGCGGGACAGCCAGTCTCTCCTGGAACAACTCCTCGGATCGGCGAGCGGCCCGATCGGCGTCGATGAGGTGCATGCCGTCATCGGCACCGGCCGTGAGGAGCGGGTGGGGAGTATTGTGGCGGCCATCGCCGCCCGCGACGCGAAGGCCGCGTTGGCCGCCTTCGACGCGGCGATCGGCGGCGGTGCCGATCCGGGGGGCGTGCTCGAGCAGGTGCTCGCCGCCCTGAGGGACAGTCTCGTGGCCAGCGTCGGCTGTGGCCCCGAGTCGCTCCTGGCGGGGGCGGGGCTGGGCGTCGATCTGGCGGAGATCGGCCGCCAGACCGGCACCGTCACGTTGCTGGCGATGCTGCAGGTGCTCGACCAGGCGCTCGTGCGGATGCGGTCGAGCGCCCATGCCGCCGTGCTCGCGGAGATGGCGATCGTGCGGCTGGCCTGTCTCGACGATCTCGACAATCTGGCGGAGGCGGTCGAGCGGGTCACGGCCGTCGGCTCGATGGCGGCGGCGGCGTCCCCCGCTCGTGGGCCTGGGGTCGCAGTTCCCGTCGCTGCTCCGACCGCCGCGCCGGCATTCCCAGCATCCAGAGCCGCCCCCGCTCAGGATCCGCGCGAAAAAAAAACGACCGACCTGACCCCGGCCGCGGCGGCCGCTGCTGAAAGCGAGGCCGGCGCGGTCGAGAGCGAGGTCAGCGCTGCGACGCCCGCCGTTCAGGAAGTCGAGCGAGCAACGCACGACGAAGAACCGCTCACGGCCTGGCAGGCGGCGGCCGAGGCGGTCGGCGGGCTCGTGGCCGACTTCGCCGCGATGGCCCGCCGGGCCGCCTGGCGGGATGGGGTGCTCGAAATCGGGATGCCGCATGCGGCCGGTCAGGCGGCATCGTTTCTCGGCCGCCCCGAGGTCGCGGCCAATCTGGCGCGGTCGCTGTCGGAAGCCCGCGGCCGGCCGGTTCGGCCCGTGATCGTCGTCGATCCGCCGACGGCTGTCCCGGTCGCTCAGGCTGCGAGCGAGGAGCGGCCTCGTGCCGCCGCTTCGCAGGCGGCCCTCGTCCGCGAGGTGCTCGACCATCCGCTCGTGGCCCGGGCCCGGTCGACCTTCGATGCGGCCATCCGCAAGGTTGAGCCGCCGCGGCCCCGGCCGACGCCGGCGCCGGTCGCCGCAGGAGTCGCCGGACTGGGCGAAGCGGCGGAGGGAATCGATCAGGCTGGCGAGTCGGGCGGCGATGACACGGCAGGTTCCATCGGCGCCGGCGCCGGTGGCTCGGACGGCTGATCAACCCCAGGGAGTGAATCGACATGGCTCAGGAGCGGGGGCCGGTCGCGCGGCTGGTCGACTATTTCGCCGACCTACCGGGCATCGGCCGCAAGTCGGCCGAACGGCTCGCCTATCACGTGCTCGGCATGCCGCGGGCGGAGGCCCTGGCGCTGGCCGACGCGATTCGTGCGGTGAAGGAAAACCTGCGGCCGTGCCGCACCTGCTCGAACCTCTGCGAGGGGGAGGAGTGTGGCATCTGCCGCGATCCGAAGCGCGATCGGGGCCTGCTCTGCGTCGTGGAGCAGGTGCGGGATCTGATCGCGATCGAGGAGGCGGGCGGCTATCGGGGCCTCTACCACGTGCTGCGGGGCCGGGTCGCGCCCCTCGAGGGCGCGGGCCCCGAGAAGCTGACCATCGACCAGCTCGTGGCGCGGGTGAGACAGGGAAACTTCCGCGAGGTCATCATGGGCACGACGCCGAACGTCGAGGGGGACGGCACGGCGCTGGTGATCGCCGAGCGGCTGGCGGGCCTGCCGGTCACGCTCTCGAAGCTCGCCCGCGGCCTGACGGTCGGCGCGTCGCTCCAGCAGGCGAATCGCGACATGCTCGCCGATGCCATCTCGGCCCGGCAGAAGTTCTAGGACGATTCGCGGCGGCACGGACCACCCCGGAATCGCTGAGAGCCCGGATTCGACACGTTGAAAAACGTGTCGCCACGACGGCCCAAAGCCAAAGCCGGAGGCGGAGGCCGAGACTGGGCAAGGGCCAGTAACCGGCGGGTAGGACAAGCCGAACTCCCGCGCGGGCGGCGGACAGGTTCGCGCTGCGTGAAGGCCTCAAACCGGGTAAACTCGGTTTGGCTCGAGGTGTCGGCGGACGGAGAGCAGCGATCATGCGGATGTCGTTCGGCCAGGAAATGCGGATGGCGCAGAAGCAGGTGCTTGCGCCGCGCATGATCCAGTCGATGGAGATCCTGCAGCTGCCGCTGGTGGCGCTCGAGGAGCGGATCGAGCAGGAGATCCAGAACAACGAAACACTCGAGGTCGACGAGCCCGGGCTCGACGATGTCGCGGCGGCTGGGAACGCGGGGGAGACATCGGTGGCCACGCCGCCCGAGCCGTCGGCCCCGGAGAAGACGGTCGACGAAAAGCCGCTGATCGTCGACCAGGAGCACGCCAACCAGGCCGACTTCGAACGGTCGTACGACTGGTCGAGCGAATACCCGGATTCGGACGACGACCGCAGCCGCCCGTCGGCGGCACAGCTCGAGGAGGCGGGCGACCGCTACCTCGACGCCATGGCGAACATGGCGGAACGGCCGGAGACGCTCTCCGACCACCTGCACGACCAACTCGCCAACGAGGAGCTGACGGACGTCGAGCGGCTCGCGGCCGACAAGATCATCTACAACCTCGACGTCAATGGATATCTTCCGCTGCCGCTGGAGGAACTCGTCGATCCCGACGGCCCGGTGGACCAGCTCGCGCATCTGCGGAAGGCGCTCGAGGTGGTGCAGGGGATGGATCCTCCCGGCGTCGGCGCCCGTGACCTGCGGGAATGCCTCCTGTTGCAGATCCGGGCCGACATGCCGAACGCCCGGCAGCTGCGCCGGTTGATCGGCGACCACCTCGAGGATCTCGCCGCCAACCGCCTGCCGCTGATCGAGCGGAAGACCGGTTTCACGATCGAGCAGATCGAGCGGTTGCGGGAGCAACTGCACGGCCTGCACCCCAAGCCGGGCGCCGCATTCACGTTTCCCTTCGTGCCGCCCGTCAAGCCGGACGCCGCCGTCGAGCAGCAGGCCGACGGCAGTTGGAAGGTGAGGCTCGAGGAGGTCGATCTGCCCCCCCTGCGGATCAGCCCGACCTATCGGGAGATGCTGCATTCCCCCGACACGCCGGCCGCCACCCGCGAGTACATCAAGCGGAAGATCAACGCCGCGCAATGGCTGATCGAGTCGATCGAGCAGCGGCGGAGCACGCTCTTGAAGACGGCCCAGGCGGTCGTCGACCACCAGACCCGGTTTTTCTCCGAGGGGCCCGAGGCCCTCGAGCCGCTGAAGATGCAGCAGATCGCCGACCGGATCGGCATGCACGTGACCACCGTCAGCCGGGCCGTCGACGACAAGTGGCTCCAGACCCCGCGCGGGCTGCTCCCGCTGCGGAAGTTCTTCGTGGGCGGCACGGTGAGCGCCGATGGCGACGAGGTGGCCTGGGACACCGTCCGGCTCAAGTTGCAGGAGATCATCGACGGCGAGCCGAAGGACAAGCCCTACAGCGACGACGACCTGATCAGGATCCTCGCGAAGCAGGGGATCAAGGTCGCCCGCCGCACGGTGACGAAATACCGCAAGGCGATGGACATCCCGTCGTCCCGTCAGCGGCGCGACTGGAAACTCGTCCGGGACGGCAAAGCCGCTCCGGCTGAGCCGGCGCAGGATCCGGCCGCCGGCCCGTCCGATCCCGCCTCCGACGCCTGATCGCCGGCTCGTCGTGGCCGCGGGCAGCGGCGTTGGCGGCCTCGACCGCCGGCGGCCGACTTGTCGATGTCGATCATCCCCTCCTACGATGCTGGCCACGGGTGACTGCCGCAGGGACGCGGCCGCCCGTTCGCCGCCCGCCAGGACGCCACCATGCGCTGCCCCTTTTGCCGAGCCGACAACGACCGCGTGATCGACTCCCGCGCGGGCGACGATGGCACCTCGATCCGCAGGAGGAGGGAGTGCGTGGCCTGCCGTCGCCGGTTCACGACCTACGAGCGGGTGGAGCGGCAGTTGCTCACCGTCGTCAAGAAGGGGGGCGAGCGGCAGCCGTTCGACCGCGACAAGATCAAGCGCGGCCTCGCCAAGGCCTGCTGGAAGCGGCCGGTGAGCGAGGACGACATCGAGGGCGTCGTGTCGGCGCTCGAAGGGGAGATCCACGGGAGCTACGAGTCCGATGTGCCCAGCGGCGTGATCGGTGAGCGACTGATGGAACTCTTGAAAGCCCTCGACACCGTCGCCTACGTGCGATTCGCCAGCGTCTACCGCGAGTTCAAGGACGTGAGGGACTTCGTCGAGGAACTCGAGCCGATCCTCGCCGAGGCGGTGGTTCAGGATCGGGAATAGTCTCCGCGTGATCCGCCCGACTTTTCCTCCAGGCGGACCTCCTCGATCGTCATGTCGCGGTCGATCGACTTGCACATGTCGTAGACGGTGAGCGCGGCCGCGGCCGCGGCCGTGAGCGCCTCCATCTCGACGCCCGTCCGCGCGGTCGCTCGGACGGTCGTCTCCACCAGCAGGCAGTCGGGCGCGGAGAAGGAGAGGCTCACCTCCACCGCGTCCAGGGGCAGTGGATGGCACAGCGGCAGGATGTCGCTGGTCCTCTTGGCGGCCATGATGCCGGCCAGTCGGGCGGTGGCGATCGCGTCACCCTTCTCCAGGCTGCCCTGGCGGATGCGGTCGATCGTCTCGGCGCGGGCCCGCAGGCGGGCTGTCGCCCGAGCCGTTCGCGCGGTCACCGGCTTGCCGCCGACGTCGATCATCCGGATGCCGTGAGGTGGTTCCATGGTCGCATGATAGCGGCGGCGGCCGGCCGAGGCCTCGAAAGACCACCGGCCGGCGTGTCGCTGGCGACACGTCGGCCGGTGGCTATGGGGTTGGACGTCGAACGGTCCGGTCGGCCTCGGGGAGAGCCCTCGAAGGGGCCGTCCTCCGGGAAACTAGACCAGTTCCTTGCGGGCGCCGATCAGCGTCCGCAGCCGCTCCGCGAGCAGAGCGACGTCGAAGGGCTTCTTGAAGCTCTCGTTGACGTGGGCCCGGTCCACGGTGATCTGCGACCCGTCGTCGGGCAGCAGGGCGATCACGATGGTGTCGGCATACTCGGGATTCCGCCGAAGGTTCTGGCAGATCTGCTGGGCATCGATGCGGCCGATCGAATAATCGACGACGATGCAGTCGGGATGGAAGCTCTCGGCCTGGATACCGGCCTCGAAGCCGCTGGCCGCGACCTGGATCTTGAAGGACTTCTCCACCGGCAGCTGCTTCTTCAGGTTCTCGATCAGGACCTGGTCCTGGCCGACGAGCAGCACCTTCGCCATCGCCTCGTCCTCGAGGTCGCCGAGCGGCATGCCGTGTTCTTTCAAGAACTTGATCAGGTACTCCCGCGGAATGCGGCGGTCTTGGCTGCCGGGAATGCGATAGCCCTTGAGGCGGCCGGAGTCGAACCATTTGCTCACCGTGCGGGGAGCAACTTTACAGATCTTGGCGACCTGGCCCGTCGTGAAAACCTTCATCACTGTGGCTCCATGTGGATCATTCGTGACCGAAACTGTCCTGGCCAGACCGCACGCTGCCCTGGCAGCGGAACCCAGCCCCCCATGACGCGGATCGCTCGGCAAAGGGGGCGACCGCGTCGTCGACCCCCGAGCAGGCCGGCCATCGAGGCGCCGGGAGGGGGTGTGAGAGGGGACCGGTGGCGGCACGCGCCCAAAAAGGGCGCGGCGACCGGTCCCGTGACTCGCAGGTATCCCCCCCTGCCTCTGCCACGCCCGGGTTCCGGTTTTCACCGGGACACGTTCGCGGCATGACCGCACAGGGGGTTACATCGAAAGATCACGTCGTGAGACTTGAGCCGTTCTTCGGGGCGGCACCGGTGGCAACGGCCACGCGGGCGCCGGCCGGCGGCGGAACAGCCGGCAAACCGCCGCTCACCCGCGGTTCAGGCCGCTCTCCGGGCCGGCTGCGCGGGGGCGGCGGCGGCCCCCTCGAGCCGCACCGAGATCCGCTTGGAGACGCCCGATTCCTCCATCGTCACGCCGTAGAGCGTGTCGGCGGCGGCCATCGTCTTCTTCGAATGCGTCACGACGATGAACTGCGTGGAGGAGAGGAAGTCCCGCAGCACGCCCGCGAACCGGTCGACGTTCGCCTCGTCGAGGGCCGCGTCGACCTCGTCGAGGACGCAGAACGGGCTGGGGCGGGAGCGGAAGATGGCCAACAGCAGGGCCACGCAGGTCATGGTCTTCTCGCCGCCGGAGAGCAGCGAGATGTTCCGCGGCTCCTTGCCCGGCGGCCGCGACACGATCTCGACGGCAGCCTCCAGAAGGTCGACGCCCTCCTCCAGCACGATGTCGGCCTGGCCGCCGCCGAAGAGACGCTCGAAGAGCTCGCGGAAATGCCCGCGCACCGTCTCGATCGTCTCGGCGAGAAGCCGTCGGCTCTCGTCGTCGATGCGGGCGACGAGCTGCTCGATGGCCGCCTTGGCGTTCGTCACGTCGGCCAACTGGGCCTCCAGGCCCGTCAGGCGTTCGGCGAGGGCTTCCGCCTCCGCCAGTGCCTCCATGTTGACGGTCGTCATCGAGGACAGCTTCTTCCGCAGTGTCTCGACCTCGGCGTCGAGCTCGGCCCGGTCCGCCGGGATCTCGGCGGCCGCCTCGGCCGCCGTGTCCTCCCGCGCCAGGTCTTCCGGCGTCAGGTCGTAGTCGTCCCGCACCCGTTCCAGGATCCGGGCGCGACGATGCCGGGCCTCGCCGGCGGCGAGTTCATGGCCGTGGATCGTCTCCGCGAACACGGTCGCGGCCGCACGCCATTGCTCCAGGCTCGCCGCGGCGGCGCGGCGGTCGCCGAGCACGCGGTCGTGCGCGGCCGCCCGTTCTCCGAGCACCGTCGTCGCCTGTTCCGCGGCGACCGCCGCCTCGGCATGCACGCCGGTGGCCGCGAGCAGTTCGAAGTCCAGCGTCTCGAGCCTGCGGTCCGCCTCGCCCCGGCGGTCGGTCGCCGTGGCGACGTCGGCGCTGCGGCCCTCGAGGTCGCGGCGTCGTGCCGTCACGGTGTCGCGGGCCCGGGAGAGCCGCTCGCCGCAGGCCGCCTGCTCGATCCGCAGCCGCTGCATCTCCTCGAGCACCTCGTCGCGGGAGCGATCGACCGTGGCGATGTCGGCCGTGACGCGGGCGAGTCGTTCGCGGGCGGCGGTCAGGTCACCGTCCGCCGCGTCGACGGCGGCTTGGCCGCGGTCGCGCAGCCCACCGAGTTCGACCGACTGCCGCTCGGCGTCGCGCAGGCTCCCTTCGAGCGCGGCGATGGCCTCGCGGGCCTGGACCTCCTCGCGGGCGGTACGGGCGAGATCGGCCCGCGACGAGGCGACCCGCTCCGCCGCCTGCTGGCGGCGGGCCTGCGCGTCCCGCATGTCGCGGCGGGTGGCGTCGAGCTGCTCCCGCAGCCCGGCGAGGACCGCGGAGGCGTCGGCGACGGTCCGCTCGAGCTCGACGGCCCTGTGGTCGAGCGCCTTGAGCTCGCTGCGGCGGGCGACGAGACCCGTGGCCGCCGCGGCCTGGCCGATCTCGAGCCCGCCGTCGGCGGTGAGGCAGTCGCCGGCCCGGTTCATGAAGACCGTGCCCGCCGGTGCCGTCGCGAGAAGGGGGCCGGCGTCGGTGAGACGTTCCACGATCCAGACGCGGCCGAGAAGCCGTGCCACGAGCCGCCGGACGGTCGCCGGCACGGCGGGCTCCGCCGCCGCGGACTCGGCGCCGCAGAGACGGTCGAGCCGGCCCACGATGCCGGGATGATCGGCGAAGTCCGCGCCGTCGGCCGCCGCTGCGGCGCCGCACGGTAGTAGGACCACGCGGCCGCCCGCCTCCTGCACGGCGCTCGCCTCGGGCGTCGACGACCAGGCCGCATGCCACGAGAGCAGCTCGTCGAGCGACCCCACCACCAGCGACTGCGAGAGCGCGCCGAGCGCCAGATCGACGAGCGGTGCCCACGTCACGTCGGCGTCGATACACTCGGCCAGCGTGCCGGAAAGTCCCGGCACTGCGCGGTCGGAATCACCCTCGGCCAGCAGCCGGCGGGCCGCGTCGCTCAGGCCGTCCTGACGGCGGACCATCTCCTGGAGCATCGTGCGGCGCTCGCGGCAGGCTTCCAGCTTGGCCTGCCAGTCGGCCAGGGCTCGCCAGGCGGCGTCGACCGCCTCGGTCCGCTCGCGGTGGGTGACCTCAAGGGTCTCGATTTCGCCGGTGATGGCCGCCGCCTGCTGCTCGAGGGACGTGAGCGTGCCCTCCCAGGTGGCGGCGGTCTCCTGCAATCGCCTCCACTGTTCCCTGGCCGACTCGACCCGCTGCCGCCATGAGTCGGCCAGACGATGGGACTCCTCGACCCGGGCTGACGCCCGATCGAGGTCGGACTGCAGACCCTGCCGCACCCGCTCGAACTCGGCGACGCGGGCCGTGTTGTCGACCAGTTCCTGGCGGGCGCGGGCGACGTGCTCGTGACTGCCTGCGGCGGCGCGCTCGCAGCCGGCCACACGGTCGGCGAGCGCCGCGGCTTCCTGCTCGAGCGCCACGGTTTCCGCCTCGGCCGCCACCACGGCACCGCCTGCCGCGGCGCGATCGCGGGTTGTACGCCTGTGGTCCGCATCGAGCCGCTCGATCTCCGCCGCCATGTCCCGGCGCCGGGCCCACAGCGCGGCGAGCGTGGCTTCCGCGGCGGCCGCCCGGGCCCGCTCGGTCGCGACGAGACTCCGAGCCGACTCCAGATCGGGCTCGAGGGCGGCCTCGGCGGCGCAGAGTGCCGCGACGGCCGACTCCGCGGCGATGCGGCGGGCCTCGGCCTCCGCCGCCTGCTCCTGGGCGGCGGCGAGCGCCGCCTCGACGTCGGTCACGACGACGTCGATCGCCAGCAAGTCCTGCCGCGCCGCCGTCAGCCGCAACTGCCGGAGTCTGTCGGTCATCGACTGCCAGCGGCGGGCCCGCGCGGCCTGGTGACGGACGGTCTCGAGGCGGCTCGCCACTTCGCCCACGATGTCGGCCAGCCGCTGCCGATTCTGCTCGCTGCGTTCGAGCCGCCGCAGCGCCTCCGTCCGTCGGGCCCGGAAGCGCGTGATGCCGGCGGCCTCCTCGAAGACGGCCCGCCGGTCGCGGCCCGACGCCACGAGCAGCGCGTCGACACGACCCTGCTCGATGACGCTGTAGGCCTCCGTCGCGGCGCCGGTGCCGGAGAAGAGCTCGCGTATGTCGCGGAGCCGGGAGACTTCGCCGTTGATGAGGTACTCGTTTTCGCCGCTGCGATAGACCCGGCGGGTGACCTGGACCTGCGGCGCATCGACCGGCAGCAGGGCGTCGGTGTTGTCGAAGATGAGCGAGACTTCGGCGGCGCCCAGCGGCTTCCGGCCGCCCGAGCCGGCGAAGATCACGTCGGTCATGTCGCGGCCGCGGAGGCTGCGGACCGACTGCTCCCCCAGCACCCACTTGATGCCGTCGACCACGTTCGACTTGCCGGAGCCGTTGGGGCCGACCACCGCCGTCACGCCGGCCGGAAAGTCGAACCGCGTCCGGTCGGCGAAACTCTTGAAGCCGAAGAGTTCGAGGGCCTTGAGCCTGGTCATGCGGACTCGTCCGGGGACGTCGCCGCGTCGCCGGCACCGTCGCCGTCCGGCGCGTCTTCGTCGTGTGTCGCGGGCGGAATGTCGCGGGCCCGCAGGGAAGCCTCCTCGTGGATGCTCAGGCGGCCGTCCTCCTCGGGCAGCGCGTCGAAGACGAGGCGGCTTTCGAGCGCATGGTGGGAGCTGGCCTGCTGGAGGAACTGCACGACATCGGGATACGTGCCGCCCTGTTCCACGATCGCGCGGACGATCGTCTCCACTCGGGCCGCCACCACCTCCTGCTGGTCGGGCTCGCCCGCCATGAATCGGCTCACCGTGGCCTCGGGGCCGTCCACCACGACCACGATCGTGGTGCCCGCTTCGGCACGCAGGCCGTCGGCGACCGGGTGCTCCGTGCCGAAGAGCACGATCTCGGGACGGCGGCTGCGGGTGACGTGCACCAGCGGCGGACCCTTCACGTCGAGCACGTGCAGCGAGCAGGCCTCGCCGAGCCGATCGCCGCGCACCAGAGGCGACGTGGGGTCGATCTTCCAGAGCGCGCGAAAGCCCCCATAGCGGGTCTCGGCGCTGGAGCTGCCGAGGAGCGAGCGGAGGGCGTCGATGCCATTGGCGTCGTCGAGCGTGCCCAGGGCGGACAACGCCGCGGCCCGGGCGCTCCGCAGGCTGACGGCGGCCTCGGCCAGATGGCTCGCGGCCACCGACTCGCCGAGGTAGGCGAGCGCCTCGGCGGCGGCGAAGCGGATTTCGGCGTCCTTCGAGGCCAGCGCGTCGCGGAGGATGGGCACGCCCTCCTTGCCGATCGCCTCGAGTCGCACGGCGGCGCCCGCGGCGGTGACCGGATCCTCGAGCTGGCGGCGGAGCAGATCGAGCCGCGCGTGCCTGCCTCCGGGCGGCTCGACCACGGCCAGGCAGCGGACGACGCGGATGTAGCGGCCGAGGTTGCCGGCGTAGACGGGCGGGATTTCCAGCTCGACGAAGCGGTCGGTCTTGGGCGTGGCGACCCCCCGCTTCGCGCCGCGGATCGTCGTGTGAAAGCGGCGGTTGATGCAGTCGCCGATCCGCTTCGAGAGGCCGACGGAGCGGTGCTCGGGACCGAGAATGAGGCCGATGGGCCGCGACTGCAGCGCGACGCCGCCGCCGGGCACCTTCGCCCGGAGCTTCGACACGGAGTCGAGCGTGCCGGTCGACACGGGATCCACCAGCAGCGGCCCCTCGGCGACGCCGAGCACGTGGCCGTCGCGGATGCGGCTGCCGAGCACGGCCATCTCCGCCAGTCGTGTCTCCATCAGCCACCCGTTGGCGAGGCTCGTGGTCTCCGAATCGGCGGGTACCTCCACGTGCACGTCGAAGCGGTCGCCGCGGCGCACGCCCGGGGGCAGGTAGCCGTGCACCCAGACGAGCGACGTGGTGGGCGAGGCGAGCAGCGAGTTCGGTTCGACGACGCCGCGGGCCTGCATGTCGGCGATGAGCGACTGTCGCTGCGCGTTGGGGGCCGGGTCGCTGCCGGTGCCGGCGAGGCCGGTGACGAGCGCCGCCCGCTCGATCCGCTGGGCGTTCAAGCCCCACGGCGCCGCGTAGTCGCCGACCAGCTTCGTGTCGGCCTCGAGGTTCGTGAGCCGCTCGATCTCGGGGCTCTGACTGCGGATGGCCGGCCCGGCGCAGCCGATCGTCGCGCAGGCGAGTGCGAGCCATGCGAGCTGATCGGCGCGGCGGCCATCGTGCCGCGTTCTCGCGCCGGCCATGTTGCGATCGTCGTGCATCGGCTCGGCCCCGTCGTGTCTCTGACCGGTCGGTGTCTCAGACCCCACGGTCGGGATCGCCCGGCGGTCGCCGGAGTCTCCGTCAGGCGGCCTGGATTCCGAGCGCGGGGCGGGAAGGTAGATGTCGGCCGGAGGAGGGTCAAGGGAGCTTGGCCGAAGGAAAGCCTGCGTTGCTTGGCCGGCGGAAAGCGTGCGGTGCGCAGCCCTGAAAGGGCTTGGCCGCCCAGGCACGGCCTGCTACGGTTCCCGCCCCCGACCGCCCGCCGGCGGCATGGGGCGGAGCCTTCGGCAAGACACTTGAGGGAGCTGCGCTGCGGTGAGAACGACACACGAGGAACGGCTGCGGATTCACGTCCGCTGGATGATCCGGCGCGACATGCGGGAGGTGCTCGCCTTGGAGCAGGAGGCTTTCGAGTTTCCCTGGTCCGAGGAGGACTTCACCCGCTGCCTCCGCCAGCGCAACTGCATCGGCATGGTGGCCGAGTCGGATGACTCGGTCGTCGCCTTCATGATCTACGAGTTGCATCGCAGCCGTCTGCACGTCCTCAACTTCGCCGTGGCGCGGTCGCACCGCCGGCTCGGCATCGGCAGCCGCATGATGGAGAAGCTGGTCGGCAAGCTCTCGCCCGAGCGGCGCAGCCGGATCGTTCTCGAGGTGCGGGAGACGAACCTGCCCGCGCAGCTCTTCTTCCGCTCGCTCGGGTTCCGCGCGATCTCGGTGCTCAAGGACTTCTATCAGGACACGACCGAAGACGCCTACCTGATGCACTTCGCCGCACCGGCCGTGAGTCCGTCGATGCCGCAGCGGATGGCGGGCTGACCCGCACCGGCGGGGAACAGCTGCGCGATCGTCGCGACTCGGCCACGGACGGCGGCCACGGCCTCGTCGGCCGTGCCACCCGGGGCGAAGACCGTGAGCAGGGGTGCGCGGTCGGGAATCGTCTGGCCCGGCCGCGGCAGGTCGGAGACCGCGTGCCAGCCGCCGTCTTCAGCGGTCCAGGCGTCGCGCCGGGCCATGATCGCGGCGACTTGTCGCTCGGCGATCGGCGTGGGGGCCGCCGCGAAGAGGATCGCCTTCGACCAGGCGGCCGGTCCGCTCGCTGGCTGGACCGTGGTGCGGTCGCGGACGGCCGGTGGCCCGCCGGCAGCGAGGCCGTAGGCGGCCACGTGCAGGCCCGCGATCGAGCCGGCGCCGAGCCGCTCGTAAAGCTCCATCGAGGCGGTCGGCCGCGGATTGACCTCGAGCACGAGCACACGGCCGTCGGCCAGGGCGATGCAATCGACGCCCAAGACGCCGCGCGGCTCGAACCGCGCGGCCAGTTCCTCACCGAGCCGCTCGAGCAACGCGAGAAAGGGCCCGCAAGGATCGGCCCCGGTGCCGGGACGGACCGCCACGCCCCCGCACCAGGCGAAGTCGGCTGCACGGCACCATGCGCAGCCGACGAGCTGAAGGGTCGCACCGAGGAGCCGCGAGCCATCGGGCGCCATCAGATACGCCGCCGAGATCGGCAGCCCCGGGGCGAGTCGTTGCCAGATGAGCGGTTCCTGCTCGGCCCTTGCGGCCCAGGCCGCACGCGCCGCGGGCGTCCAGCGGTGAATGCCCCGGCCGCCCGCGCCGTGCCGCGGCTTGACGAGAAACGAGCCGTCCAGCGGGACAAGAGCGGGGCTTGCCAGCGTCAGCGGCACGTGCAGCCCCGCGGCCCGGGCGGCGGCCGCGAGCCGGCGCCGGTCGCGCAGCCGTCTGACCACGTCGGCGGGCACGCCTGCGAGGGGCCGCTCGGCGGCGATCGCCGCGATGACCGCGGGATGGTTCTCGAGCGCGCCTGAGTAGCACCAGACGGCCCCCCGGGGGAACGCGGCCGCCGCGGTGCGCAGGCTCCACGGATACCGCTCGCTCGCCGCGCCGGCCACGGCCACCGAGACCGCTTGGCGGGCGCAGGCGATCGTGTCGAGATCGCAGAAGAGATCGGCTGCGTGGACGGCGAAGCCCGCGCGGTGGGCCGACTCGGCCAGCGCCCGCACCGAACCGCCGAGCAGCACGAGCGGCGGACGGCGTTCGGGAGCGGCATCGGAACGCGGGCGGGACATGTTGGCGGGAAGCTCACTGCGGCGGTGCGGGGGGTGGTTGGCTTGAAGCCCCGGGGGCGAATGGTATCTTCTGGCCTCCCCCTGACGGTATGAGCCCCTTAACCAGGAGACGCGTTTCCATGTCCATGTATATCGGTGAGGCCCTCGCCGGCGACGGCAACGAAATCGCCCACATCGACCTCTTGATCGGCAGCAAGGACGGCCCCGTCGGGGTGGCGTTCGCCAACGCCCTGGCCCGCCAGAGCGAAGGGCACTCGAACCTGCTGGCAGTGCTCACGCCGAACCTGGCGGTCAAGCCCGCCACGGTGATGATCACGAAGGTCACCATCAAGGGGGCGAAGCAGGCGGTGCAGATGTTCGGACCGGCCCAGGCCGCGGTCGCCAAGGCGGTGGCCGACAGCGTGGCCAACGGCGTGATCCCGAAGGCCGAGGCCGAGCACCTCGTCATCGTCTGCGGCGTCTTCATCCACTGGCTGGCCGAGGACGACAAGAAGATCTACGAGTACAACTACAAGGCCACGGTCGACGCCATCGCCAACGCGATGAAGGGCAAGCCGACGGTCGACGAGATGATCGCCGGCAAGGACAAGGCGGCCCACCCGTTCCGCGGGTTTTAGCCGCGAGAGCCCAGACCGTGTCGGCGGGGCCGGGCCCGGCCCCGCCGACGCGAGAGGCGATTGCATGACGCGAAAGATCCTTATCCAACTCGACTGCGATCCGCAGCCGAGCACCTTCGACGCGGTGGTGGCCGTCGATGCCGGGGCCGAGGTGTTGCTGCGACACGGCGGCGTGACGCCCGACACCGTCGTGCCGCTCGTGCACGGAGCGATGTTCACCCGCGGCGGCGCCGATCTCGCGTCGACAGCGATCTTCGTGGGCGGCTCGGACGTGGCCGCGGCCGAGGCGGTCTACGACCGCGTGCGGAAGACGTTCTTCGGGCCGGTGCGGGTGGGCGTGCTGCTCGATCCCGCCGGCGCCAACACCACCGCCAGCGCGGCGGTGGTCGCGGCCGGTAGGCACCTGCCGCTGCACGGCTCCGGGGCCGCGGATCTGCGGGCCGTCGTGCTCGGCGGCACGGGACCCGTCGGCCAACGCGTCGCCCGGCTGCTGGCCCGCAAGGGACTCACCGTGGGCGTCGCATCGCGGAGCGCATCGCGGGCCGAGTCCGTCTGTGAACGGATCGTCGCGGCCGTGGGCGCCGCCAGGGTCCGGCCGCTGGCCGCCGACGCTGCCTGCGACGCCGCGATCCGTGAGGCGGATCTGATCGTCGCGGCCGGGGCCGCGGGCGTGAAACTTCTCGACGCCGCGGGCCGTGGTCGGGCGACGGGGGCGCGGGTGCTCATCGACTTGAACGCCGTGCCACCGGCGGGCATCGAAGGCATCGCCCCGACCGACAAGGGCCGCACCGACGGCACCGCGGTCGTCTACGGTGCCCTCGGGGTCGGCGGCACGAAGATGAAGATCCATCGCGCGGCGATCGGCCGCCTGTTCGCGGCGAACGACGCCTGCCTCGACGCCGAGGATCTGCTGGCCATCGGCGAGTCGCTCGAGACCCGGTGACGCGACCGGGCGGGCCGGCGCCGTCGCGACGGGCTATCGCTTCCGGCCGAGCAAGAGCACGATCGTGAGCAGGATCGAGACGCCGCCCACGAGCATCACCAGATTGCGGCGGGTGCGGCGGGCGGCCCGCTCCGCGGGGGAGAGACGCCGGAGGACGATCGCCCCGTCGCCGCTCCCGACCGTCCGCACCGGCTCGCGGACGGCGAGTTCGGATTCGGGCTGCGGTTCCCGCAGGGTCGTCTCCCGGGCGACGGAAGCGTCGGCGCTCGCCGGTGCCATGGCCTGCGGAACGACATCGCGCGGACGGGCCGGTTCAATCCTGCGATCGGCGCGGTGCGGCGGGGCCGTGTCGGGAACGCTCGTGGCGGATGAGGCCGGCGACCTTGCGGCCGCCGGCACCTCGAGCGGCGGCACCCGGAAGCCGCCGCCGCACAGGGGACAGTCGGCGGGCAGCCCGGCCAGATCGGTGCCCACGGCCAGCGCCGCGAAGCAGGACGGGCAGGCCACCGCCACGAGCGGCACGGCCGGCGCGGCCGGCGGAGTCGGTCGGGATGGCGACGAAGTCATGGGCGGGAAGTGGAAGATCGCTGGAGCCGGCGCAACTTCGTCATCATCGCCCGATCGATGACCCGCGGGAAGAGCCGCGCCGCGAGGGCGTAGCCTTTGGCCTGCCAGCCGGGCAGCACCTCGCGCCGCCGGTGGGCCAGCGCCCTGACGACGAGCCGTGCGGCGCGGGCGGCCGGCATGGGCCGGCCCCGCGACCAGGTCGGTCGCCGGCCCGCCAGGAGACTGTCCCAAAACTCCGACTCCGTGGGGCCGAGACTCGCCAGGAGGACTTGAATGCCGTCGGCCGCCAGTTCGACCCGCAGGCTGCCGGCCAGCGAGCGGAGCGCCGCCTTCGCCGCGCAATACTCGGCATGCTCCGGCAGCGGATGCAGACCGAGGATCGAGCCGACGAGCACGACGCCCGGATCGGCGGACGCGCGGAGCAGGGGCAAGCTCGCGCGAACGAGTTCCGCCGGCGCCACGAAATCGACGTCGAGGATCCGGGTGAGCGTGGCGGGTGAGGCGTCGGCGAACAGGCCGGCGGCGCCGCTCCCCGCCGCGGCGACCACGATGTCGAGCCCGCCCCAGGCGGACGCAGCCGCCCCGACGAGCCTAGCGCGAAACTCCGGAGCCGTGATGTCGCCGGCCTCCACGAGCACCTGGTGCGCGGCGAAACCGGCGGCCTCGGCGGCGACGGCCGAGAGCCGATCGCCCCGCCGGGCCGTCGCCAGCACGCGGGCCCCGCGGCGGGCCAGTTCCAAGGCCACCGCCCGCCCCACGCCCGACGACGCTCCCGTGACGAGCGCGGTCGTGCCGGCGAAGGACCGCGGCAGCAGTCTCGAGACGGTCGGCTTGCGGCTCATGGGTCGGCCGACTCGGCCCGCGGCTTCGCCGCGGGGTCCACCGGGGCCGGCCCGCGATGCGGCAGCACGACCGCCTCCTCGGGCGGGATCCTGCCCAGCAGCGCCGCCGGCAGCCGGCAGTGGACCGTCACGCGGTCGTCGACGAAGTGACGCGACAGCACCTCGCCATGGGCATTGAGCCAGGCGAGCAGCCGCCCGTTGCCCGGGTCGGTGCTGACGTCGACGTCACGGAAGCCGCGGCTGAGGCTCGTGCTCGTGGCCTGCTCGAGCGCCGCGAGCCCTTCTCCCGTGCGGGCCGAGACGCAGATCGCGAGCGGATAGCGGTTGATCAGGCTGCTCCGGGCGGCCGGGTCGGTCACGGCGTCGATCTTGTTGAGCACGAGCAGCGCCGCCTTCTCGTCGACCTCGAGCTCGGCCAGCACGCCGCGCACGGCGGCGATCTGCGCGTCGACCAGCGGGCTCGACGCATCGGCCACGTGCAGCAGCAGGTCGGCCTGCCGCGTTTCCTCGAGGGTCGCCTTGAAGCTGGCGATCAGCCGGTGGGGCAGGTCGCGGATGAAGCCGACCGTGTCGCTCAGGAGCACCGGCCCCCAGCCGGGCAGCTTCCAACGCCGGGTGCGCGTGTCGAGCGTGGCGAAGAGCTTGTCCTCGGCGAGCACGTCGGCGCCGGTGAGACGGTTCAAGAGCGTGCTCTTGCCCGCGTTGGTGTAGCCGACGAGCGACACCGTGAGGTGCTCGTCCCGCGAGGCCACCTCCCGTTCACGCCGCCCGTGGACCGTGGCGAGCTCCTGCTTGAGGTCGTGGATCCGCTTCTCGACGAGCCGGCGGTCGACCTCGAGCTGCTTCTCGCCGGGCCCGCGCATGCCGATGCCCATCTTGAGCCGCGACAGGTGGGTCCACATGCGCTTCAGCCGCGGCAGCGAATACTCCAGCTGGGCGAGCTCCACGGCCAGCCGCGCCTCGTACGTCCGGGCCCGGGCCGCGAAGATGTCGAGGATCACCTCGGAGCGGTCGAGCACCTTCGTCTCGAGCGACTGTTCGAGGTTGCGGGTCTGGGCGGGGGAGAGGTCGTTGTCGAAGATCACCACGTCGGCGTCGTGCCGGGCGACGAGCCCCGCCAGTTCCGTCACCTTGCCGCTGCCGAGATAGGTCGTCTGATCCGGACGCTCGCGGCGTTGCGTGAGCCCGGCGACGACCTGGGCGCCGGCCGTCTCGGCGAGGCCCGCGAGCTCGTCGAGTGGCCGCTCCGGATCGAGAGGCGGCTCGAGCAGCACGCCGACGAGCACCGCCCGCTCGCTCTGCACGCTGTTGGTCCGGCGGGATTGTGTCATCCGTCGACCGCGTCCTCGTCGCCGGCGGTGGAGGCGAGCAGGCAGCAGCTCTCCCAGCGGCGGGTGTCGAGCAGCCCGTCGGCGACGGCATGCTTCACGGCGCAGTCGACCTCGTGGGTATGGCTGCAGTCGGGGAAGCGGCAGAGGTTCGCCAGCGGCCGCAGGTCGCGGAACGCCGCCGGCACCTCGGCCGGCACGATCTCCCAGAGCTGGAATTGCCGTACGCCCGGGGTGTCGACGAAGGCCCCGCCGCCCGCGTGTGGGATGAGCCGCGCGGTGGTGGTGGTGTGGCGGCCCTTCTCGTTCTCGGAGCTGACCTCCGCGACCCGCAGGTCGAGCGTCGGGTCGAGCGCGTTGAGCAGCGACGACTTGCCGACTCCGCTCTGGCCCACGACCGCGGTGACCCGTCCGACGAGCTCGCGGCGGAGCCGCTGGACACCGATCCCCGTGGCCGTCGAGCAGAGGAGCGTCTCGTAGCCCATGCGGGCGTAGACGCCGGCCAAGGGCACGAGCGACGCGGGGTCGACGAGGTCGACCTTGTTGATGCAGATGAGCGGCCGGATGCCGGACGATTCCGCCGCCACCAGAAGCCTGTCGATGAGGCCCGGCTTGAGATCGGGGCAGGCGGCGCTCGAGACGATGACCACCTGATCGACGTTGGCCACGATCACCTGGCGGCGGCCGCGGCTGGCGCGGCAGAGGCTGTTGTGGCGGGGCTCGACCGCCTGAATCACTCCGCCGTCGCCCTCGTCGCGGACCCTGACCCAGTCGCCCGCGGCGACCGGGTGACGCTGCTCCGTGGCGAGTGTCCGCAGCAGCCGCCGCGTGGTGCAGCGCACGACCCGGCCGTCGGGGCCGCGGACGAAGCTCTCGAGGCCATGCACATGGAGCACCTGCCCACGCCAGGCGGACAGTGCCGCCGGCGCCACCGGCAGGCCGTCGCCACCCGGGCACGGCTGGTCGTCGACCATGACGGTCCGCCGGCGGGTGAGTGCCCCCTTGCCCGACAGCCGCTCGGACGAAGCCATCTCGGCGGCGCGGTCGGGATCATCCGCCAACGACCGCGTCAGGTCGCCGTCGCGGCGGCGCGACGACCGATTCTTGCGGAACTCGGCGCGGTACTTCCGGGGCTTCGTCATCCCCGAAAGTGTATCAGCGGCCGCCGCGGGCGGTCCGGCCCGGCTGGGCAGGCGTTTTCGGGCGGCGCGACTCGAGCCCGGCGGCCGACAGCAGCGACCGGCTGAAGATGTCCCGCTGCGGGGCCGATAGCCGGCCTCCGCCTACGCCGCCGGTCGCGATCGGGTCGTACGCGACCTCGAACTCATGCCGGGCGATCGACAGTTTGTCGCCCGGGTCGAGCCGGCTCTCGGTCACCCGCGTGCCGTTGACCTTCGTCCCGTTACTGCTGCCGAGATCCTTGACGAACCAGAAGCCCTCGTTGAGCGAGAGTTCGCAGTGGCTGCCGGACACGTTCGGGAACCGGAGGACGATGTCGCAGCTTTCGCGCCGGCCGACCAGGAGGGTGGTCTTCAGAAGCGGGATCGGGTCGCCGCCGCCGACGGGCTGGAGTTCGCCCATCATCGGCACGGTCTGCCGCGCCGCCGCCGATTCGGAAGCCTGTCCGGAGGAGCCGGGGGGGGTGGATGCCATGGAAATCTGCAAGGCTGTGCGTCGTGGTGAAAGGCGGGAAGCCGGTCGAAGACCGGACTTCAGGGACAGTACGATCCCTGGCGGCGGATGGTTCAGCCAGGCATCGCGGTCCAGTGCGTTATCCGGCCCGCATCTTGAGCATAGAATATGTTTCGGACTGGAGCGGACCGGATGACCGCCGGCCGGCGTCGGAACCGCCTCGGGCGGTCTCGGCGGCGGCGGGAGGAAAGTCCGGGCTCCACAGGGTGCGATGGTGGGTAACGCCCACCGGCCGCAAGGTCAGGGACAGTGCCACAGAAAACAGACCGCCGGCGGGCCTCCGCCCGTCGGTAAGGGTGAAACGGTGAGGTAAGAGCTCACCAGCAGGCCGGGTGACCGGCCTGGCTCGGTAAACCCCATCGGGAGCAAGGCCAAGCAGGAAGAAGCCCGATCGGCCGGCTGCGGCAGGCTGGTCGGCACGAAACGGCCCGTTTCGTCACTCCTTCCGGGTCGGCTGCTGGAGGCGTCGGGCAACCGGCGCCGTAGAGAAATGGTCGTCGCCTGCCGGACCTTCGGGACCGGCGGGGCACAGAACCCGGCTTACAGGTCCGCTCCAGTCCGTTTTTTCAGGTTTGAGCGCCAGGGCCGCAGGAAGCGGTCGCAGGGGCTGTGCGGGTTGGCCGTCATTTGGCGGCTTTGGGGGGCGATCCGTGGGTCAGTTCCCGGTGGCTCTCGGCATCGACGAGCTTCATGAGCTTGGCGATGCACAGCGTGTTGACGCTCACCCGCAAGCCGTCCGCTTCCGCCTTCAGCGTCTCGTGCAGAGAACTGGGCATCCGGACCGTGATCACCCGCTGTACCTCCCTTTCGACCGGCCGGTCCCGGTCGGTGTCACGGAGGTCGTCGAGCATCTCGCGGATCCGGGCATACTGCGGGGAGCATTCGAAGCGGATGAGGGCGTCGGGCGTGTTAAAGGTCCGCCGGACGATCCCTTCGACCCCCAGCACCTCCCGGAAGAACACGACCCACTCGGGGCGCATGGCGTGCAACCGCTCGGCCACCTCCAGGACTGCCGCGGCGGCGTGATCGGTGGTCGAGTCGAGGGCGGTGGAGGTCAGGGGGGCCATCATGCGGTTCCTTCCCGTCAGTACGGCGGTCTGTGGGCAATCTCACGACGAGGCTGCGGGAAACTGTTGCTGGCGAGTCAAGCGATAGCTTGAAGTGCAAGCACGGCAACGACTTGCAGCGACTCGACGGAGACAGCCTTGTTTTTGGGCAGCCCTGCCTGGATGGGCGGCAGGGAGGTGGCTGCCTACAAAACGCGCAGCGCTCGGGAGTCGCATTTGCCAGGTGTCCGGTCTGTAGGGGCCTGGAAAATCAGGCTCCAGAACCGAACGGCTCGGACCGAAGGCGGTCGCGAGGGCGGTGCGGCCCCTTAGCAGACGTCACGCGGGCCGGCTTACTGCGGCAGGTGGGTCTCGAGAAAGTCGACGACGCGGTCGGCGACGGGAATCCCGGTCGCCGCCTCGAGGCCGCGCCATCCGGGGACGGCGTTGACCTCGAGCACGAGGAGCCGTCCGTCCGTGGCGGGCAAGAGGTCGACGCCCGCAATCTTCGCCCCGACCGCCCGGGCTGCGTCGCGAGCCAGGTCGATCCAGTTCGCCGGGGCCGCGAATGGCTCCGCGCGGCCGCCGAGCGAGACGTTGGTCCGCCAATCGCCGCCGGCGGCATGTCGCCGGATCGTCAGCGCCTGATCGCCGATGACGAGCACCCGCACGTCCCAGCCAGGGTGGGGCACGAACTCCTGCACGTAGGCCACGCCGCCGGTCGGCGCGGCGTCTCCGCCGGCAACGACCGCCGCGACCGCCGCCTCGTTCGCCAGCCGGGCCAGGCCACGGCCGCGCGAACCGAACAGCGGCTTGATGACACAGTCGCCGCCGAGAGCTTCCCACGCGGACCGGATGGTGGCGGCATCCTGGGCCAGGATCGTCCCTGGGACCGGCAGGCCCGCGGCCGCCATCCGCGCGAGCGAGAGATACTTGTCGATGGCGACCTCCAGCCCGCGGGGCGGGTTGACGACAGGGGTGCCCCGCGCCTCGAGCCGTCCCAGCAGGTCCATCCGGAAGACGATCTGCTCGAGGCTCCCCGCCGGCATGCCCCGGACGACCACCAGATCGGCCTCGGAGACGGCGGCCGGCAGGAACCGCTCGACCGGCGCGGGTGACGACGTGGTCGCCGTGCACGGGGGCTGCGGCGATGCCACCGCCACCGTGGCGGCCAACGCTTCCCAGCGAACAGCCGTCGTCTCATGACCGCGGGCCCCGAGCGCCGTTTGTAGCCGGCGGAGGTGCCAGCCCGCGGGATTGCCGATCAGGGCCACCCGCCGTCGACCGCCCGCAAGCCGCTGCATCGGGATCAGGTTTCCTGCGCCGCGACCGCCGTGAACGAGCGGTGCACGATCTCCGGGGCCAGCCGGCCGAAGCGGTGGTGGCGGCCGGTGTCGACGTTGACGATCTCCACGACGGCGGGCGCGAAGAGGGCGGGGTCGAGCGCGTAGAAGTCGCCACCGGCCCGCTCGAAGAGTGCGGCGAACGGGAGCCCGTAATCGGCCGATGCGCTGCTCACCATCCGCGGCCCGAGGGCGACCAGATCGGCATCGTCGCCCGCCACCTCGAGCACGACGTGGCCGCCGTACAGGATGGCGTCGTTCGTGAGGCCGATGGCGCGCAGGTCGTCGGTGCCGGCCACCGGCGGGAGCGGCGCGCGGCCGGAGCCGCGCCGGATGCGACGCAGGTCGAACTTCAGGTCGTGCAGTTTGTGCAGGGCCGTCTCCAGCGACCGGGCGACGACCTGGACCGTGCCGGCGGTGCTCGACGTCCGTGCGACCAGGAGGACGAGGCGCTCCGGGGGCACGCCCGCGGCGGACGCGAGCGACCGGCACACTTCGTCGGGCGGAAGCGAGGCGGCCTCGAACAGGCCCACGGCGTGCTCGGGCCGCTCCCGCATGCCGATGTGATCGAAGAGTTCCTCGCGACCGATCGCCGCCCGGATCGGGCCGCTCGCCATCGCGAAGTATCCCGGTGCCTTCACCTTCCAGCCCGCGTACTGGGCGGCCAGGCAGGCCGCCACGGGGGCGCCGCTGGCCACCGCCACGACCGGTCGATCGCATCCCGGCCAGAGCGGCTCGGCGGCGGGGGACGGCCCGGGACGCTCGACGCGGACCGTTCCCAGGTCCGCGAGCGCCGCACGCGCCATGAGCACCCCCGCCTCGACGCCGCCACGGGCCCGCACGCCGCAGTCGACGAGCGTCGCGCCGCACGTGGCGGTGTGCACCGCCACGCCCAGGCTTTCCACCCGCGCGCGGATTTCGCCGACGACCGAATACCCTCCCGCGTTGAGCTGCATGCCGCGATCCCGACCGTGAAAACCGGATTCCACAGGGCCGCGCCCCGGTCGGCCATCATGCTCGCGGCCCGCGCGGTCGGCAATGACCGGCTCCCCCGAGCGGCGAATCCTGGGGTCGGAAGGGACGGCGTCCTTCCCCCGGATGTTCGGCCGTGCCAGACTGCCCGCATCGCCACCGGGGCCGTCGGCCTGCCGCTGTCCCGCCGGCCTGCACCAGCAGGAGCGTTCCGTGCCCAGCCTGACGGTCGAAAACTACGTCAAGACCATCTACCAGATCACGACGGCCCAGGAGGGGCGACCGGCCACGACGGGGCAGCTCGCCGCCGCGCTCGACGTTTCGCCGGGCACCGTGACGAGCATGCTCAAGACGCTCGACGCGGCGCGGCTGGCGACGCACAAGCCTTATGAGGGCGTGTCGCTCTCGCGGGCCGGACGGGTGCTCGCGCTGCGCATGATCCGCCGGCATCGGCTCATCGAGCTTTTCCTGCTGCGCACGCTCGACATGAGCTGGGACGAGGTGCACGACGAGGCGGAGCACATGGAGCACGCGGTCAGCGACCTGCTCGTCGACCGCATCGACGCCTTTCTCGGCTATCCGGAGGTGGATCCGCACGGCGATCCCATCCCGCGGGCCGAGGGGCTCACCATCGAGCCGCCGTCCGAGATCCCGGCGCGGCCCTTGGCGGAGTGCCCGGCCGGCGCCGCGTTTCGGCTCGTGCGGGTGCTCGACCAGTCGTCGGAGTTTCTCCGGTCGCTCACCGACATGGGCCTCGCGCTCGGCGCAGCGGGCACGGTGGAACGCAATCCGGACGGCGCGGGACTGATGCGGGTGCGGCTCGACGGCCGGTCGCTGTCGTTGTCGCTCGAAGCCGCGGGCCGGCTCCTGGTCCACGACTGACGCGGCTCCCGCTCAAGCTCGCGCGGGCTCGGTTTCACAGACGGCCGACTGCCCGAGGCATTCGTCCACCTCGATCCGCAGACGGCCCGCGAGCGGCTTGCCGGCCGCCGCGAGCGCCGCGCGCAGTTCGTCGCCGATCCATCTGGCGAGCCACTCCGCGGTCGTGTTTTCCACCGGCAGCAGCACGCACTCGTCGGCGGGAAACACCCAGCGGCGGTCGGCGAACCGCACGGTGACCTCCTCCCGGCCCGTGGGGCCGGTGGCGGTCGTCACGGCCAGGAAGCGGCTGCGGGTCGGCAGGAGCATCCGGTGGTCGAGTCGCGCGGCGATCGCGGAGAGCTGGTCGCGGAGCAGGATGAAGTCCACCACCATGCCGTGCGGGTCGGGCTCCCCCTCGACGTCGGCGCCGACGAGCCAGTTGTGGCCGTGGACCGGCTCGCAGAGCGTGTCGGTCAGGGTGATGAAGTGACCGGCGCAGAAGACGTGCACCGCCTTGCGCAGGCGGACGGTGAAACGGTCGGGCATGGTGGCCTCGCTGCGGGGGAGTGTCGGGGGAAGGCTCGCGCGGGACGGAGCCCCGGCGGGCGCGGGCGCCACGAGATCGGTCAGACGCCGCCGCCGGCCGGGCCGACCGAAATGCGTCCCGTCCACAAGAGCATATAGAGGGCGGCGGCGGTGAGGTCGGCGGTCGTGCCCGGATTGAGCCGGCGGGGCGACCGCAGGAAGGTGTCGAAGGCGGGGATCGCGTCCGGGCGGGCTGCGGCATTCGCCGCGCGCCGCGAGACGTCCGCCGCCGTGTCGAGGCCGTGCCGCCGGGCGATGAGCGAGTCGGGCTCGCGGGCCAACTGCAGGAGGAAGGCCCGCACGATCGCTTCCTCGAGCGGCAGGCCGGCATCGAGACCGGCGGCCAGATCGGCGACCAGGCCGTCGGCAAGACGCTGGTATCCCTCCGCCCACAGCCTCGCGACGGAATCGTGCGGGGCGGCGAGCCGCATCGCCTCCAGCAGGTCGTCCGGTGGCGGGCCGGCGACATCGAGCCGCGACCGCGTGCCCAGGCCGCCGGGCCGGGCCAGATTGATCGCCTCCCACACGTCGACCGCGTCCGCGGGCGACAACCGGGACAGCGCCGCAGCCGCCCCGGCGACGAGCGTCGCGATCGTCCTGTCACCGGGGCCGTCCGGCGCGCCCGCGGCCAGCGGGGCGATGGCCAGCACGATGCCGAGATTGGCGTTGGAACGGGTCACGGCGCGGGCGGCCTGCACGGCATCGCGAACCGTGCGGCCGAGCGGCGTTGTGTCCGCCCGCTCGAGCAGCGGCCCGATCGCCAGGCCCGCGGCGACCAGGTCGGCATGCGTCAGATCCGGGAAGGACGCGCCGGGATGCACGTTGCCCGGCTTCGCCGCCCGCGCCTCGAGCACCGAGGCCGCGGCGGCGCACCAGCCCCGGCCGCCCCGCGGGCACGAAGGCGGCAGCCCGGCAAGCAGAGCGGCAGGGGACGGGACACACGAAATCTTCATGTTGGGTCGGCCCCGACAGGGCGGCCGGTACACTCTCGGGCGACGGCGACCGCAATGCGTGACGATTTCACGCAGCCGCCGACCTACCACGATACCCGGCAGGGGCGAGAGGACGACATGCGGGAGACCGCCTGCGACGCGAAGATCGGCCCGGAGTGCTTCCTCAACCGCGAGTTGAGCTGGCTCGAGTTCAACCTCCGGGTGCTCGAAGAGGCGGAGAACTCCGAGAATCCGCTCATGGAGCGGCTGAAGTTTCTCGCGATCTTCAGCTCGAACCTCGACGAGTTCTTCATGGTGCGGGTCGCCGGCGTCCGCGAACAGGCCTTCGGCGAGAGCGCGCCGCAGGACTTCTCCCCCGACGGCCTGAACGCCATCGAGCAGCTCAAGGCGATCGCCAGGCGGACGCAGGAACTCGTCGCCCGACAGTATCGGTGCTTGAAGGAGAGCATCGGCCCCGCGATGGCGGCGGAGGGATTCGAGCTCTTGCGGTACGACGCCCTGGAGGGGCCACGGCGCGAGCACGTCGACCGGTTCTTCCAGGAGCGGGCGCTGCCGATTCTCACGCCGATGGCGGTCGATCCGGCCCATCCCTCGCCCCGCTATCACAACCGCGGCCTGTACCTGGGCGCGATGCTCGAGCATGCCGAGGGGCTCGGGCCGAAGCAGATGTTCGCCGTGGTGCAGGTGCCGCAGGTGCTGCCCCGAATTATCGGGGTGCCGGGGGACGTGCCCGGCCGCACCAGCTTCGTGCTGCTCGAGGACGTGGTGGCGGCCCGCCTCCCGGAGCTCTTCGGCGGCTTCCGGGTGCGGTCGTGGACCTCGTTCCGCATCACGCGTGACAGCGACCTCGAACTCCTGGAGCAGGAGTCGGACGACATGCTGCGGCTGATCGAGGACCGTCTCAAGGCGCGGCAGCGCGGTCAGGCGGTGCGGCTCGAGATCGCGTCGCGGGCCGACGAGTCGCTCGCCCGCATGATCATCGACGCCGAGGATCTCCACGACGGCAGCGGCGACGGTTACAGCGAGGTCTACCGCATCGACGGCCCGCTCGACCTGACCGCCCTCTGGGAGCTCTACAGGCTGCCGGGCTTCGAGCGGCTCCATGACAAGCCGTTCACCCCGCGGATGCCGCGGGGGCTCGAGCGGCGCGGGGGCGATCTGTTCGCGGCGATCGCGGAGCAAGACATCCTCCTGCACCATCCCTACGAGTCGTTCGACCCGGTGGTCGAGTTCGTGACGAGCGCGGCGGCCGATCCCCGCGTGCTCGCCATCAAGCAGACGCTCTATCGCACCAGCGGCGACTCGCCGATCTCGCGGGCGCTCATCGCGGCCGCCGAGTCGGGCAAGCAGGTGACGGCGCTCGTCGAGCTGAAGGCCCGGTTCGACGAGGCGAACAACGTGAGCTGGGCGCGGCAGATGGAGCGGGCGGGCGTGCACGTGGTCTTCGGGTTTCTCGACCTGAAGACCCACTGCAAGGTGTCGATGGTGGTCCGCAACGAGGGGCAGCGGTTGCGGCGGTACGTCCATCTCGGGACGGGCAACTACAACCCGACCACCGCGTCGGTCTACACCGACCTGGGCCTGTTCACCGCCGACGAGGCGATCGCCGAGGACGCCTCGGCCCTGTTCAACCTCCTCACGGGCTACGCGCAGGGCCATGCCTGGCGGCGGCTGATCGTCGCGCCCAACGACCTTCAGCGCCGGACGCTCGAACTGATCGAGGAGCAGACGCAACGGGCCCGCGCGGGCCGGCCGGCCCGGATCTTCGCCAAGCTCAACGCGCTCGTCGACCACGCCGTCATCGAGGCCCTCTACCGGGCGAGTCAGGCGGGCGTGCCGATCGACATCGTCGCCCGCGGCATCTGCTGCCTACGGCCGGGCGTGCCGGGGCTGAGCGACTCGATCCGGGTCCGCAGCATCGTCGACCGCTTTCTCGAGCACAGCCGCATCTACGTCTTCGGACCCGACGACGAGGCGCAGGTGTTCCTGTCGAGCGCCGACTGGATGCCGCGGAACTTCTTCCGCCGCGTGGAGGTGATGTTTCCGGTCGTGGCGCCGGACCTGGCGCGCAGGATCCTCACGGACATCATCCCCCGCTACCTCGCCGACAACACCCGCGCCCGGCAACTCGACGCCGACGGGACGTTCCATCCGCTCCGGCCTGCTCCCGGGCAAGCCGCGGTGCGATGCCAGATGCAGTTTCTCGAGCCGCCGCCGGGCGAGGCCGCATCGGCCAGCGCCCCGGCGGCCGATCCGACGCTCGGCGGCCTGCGATCGGCGGGCGGGGGCCGGGGCCGCGCCGGTTCCGGCCGCGGGCGCAAGCCGCGGGGCTGAGCGGGCGTCGGTCCGCGGCGGGCGTGTCGCCGCCGGCTACAATACGGCTCGCCCGCGGGACGATCGTGCCCGCGGCTGCCCGTGATCGCCTCACGGCCTTCTCCTCAGAGCCCCATCGATGGCGGAAGACCACTACCAGACGCTCGGCGTGCCGCGGACGGCATCAGCCGAGGACATCCGCAAGGCCTATCGCGAGCTCGCGCGGAAGTACCATCCCGATCTCCATCCCGACGACGCCGCGGCGAAGGAGAAGTTCAAGCAGGTGCAAACGGCGTTCGACGTGCTCAACGACCCGAGCAAGCGGGAGATGTACGACCGCTACGGCAGCGCCTTCGAGGGCGTCGGGGCCGGAGGGCCGCGGGGCGGTTGGTCGTCGGGCGGGCCGTTCCCCGGCGGAGGCGGTACCGGTGGCTTCGGCGGCTTCGGGGGCGGGGGCGGCGAGATCGATCTCGAGAGCCTGTTCGGCGGCGCCGGCGGGTTCGCCGAGATGTTTCGCGGAGCAGGCGGCGGCGGAGCCCGCACCACGCGGGGCCGCAAGCGGCCCGCCGCCGCAGCCGGCGAAGACTTGAGCGCCCGGATCGAGGTGCCGTTTCGCCTGGCGATCGCAGGGGGCAAGGTCGACGTTCAGGTGCAACGCGAGGGCAAGAACGAGACGATCAGCGTGACGATTCCGCAGGGGCTGCCGGACGGCGCCAGGATGCGGCTCCGCGGTCAGGGGCTGCCGGGCAGCGGGGGCGGGCCCGCCGGCGATCTGCTGCTCGAGGTCAACGTCGCGGCCCATCCGGTTTTCCGCCGCGACGGCGACACGCTCGAAGTCACGCTGCCCGTGTCGCTTGCCGAGGCGCTCGAAGGGGCGAAGGTCGACGTGCCGACTCCGTGGGGCACGATCAGCCTGCGGATTCCACCGGGCACCTCGGGCGGCCGCAAGCTGCGGGCGGCCGGCATGGGCGTGCGGCATGCCAACGGCGCCCAGGGAGATCTGATCGCCGAGGTGCAGATCACGCTGCCCACCGATGCCGATGCGGCGGCTGTGGCCCGACTGCTCGAGGCGGCGCAGGCCGCCGCCGCGACGTCGAAGTCCGCGCCGCGGGCGGGCCTCCGCTGGTGATGGCGGGCGGCACCGGCGCGGCCGGATTTCCCCGCGCGGCCCGGTTGCTCAAGCCTGCGGAGTTCGCGCGGGTGTATGCGGTGCGGCGGAGCGGCGCGAGCGGTTCGCTCGTGCTCTATGCCGCCGCGGCGGAAGACGCCGCCGCGCCGCCGCGGCTCGGCCTGTCGGTCTCACGCCGCGTCGGCAATGCCGTCGTCCGTAACCGCTGGAAGCGCCGGCTGCGGGAGGCCTTTCGAATCGTGCGGACGCGGCTCCCGGCCGGGCACGACTTCGTGATCGTGGTGCGGCCCGGGCCCGTACCCTCGGGCGTTGAGGGGGCGAGGCAGGTGCAAGAGTCGCTCGTGTCGCTCGCCGCTCAGGTGGCACGCAGGCCCGGTCGGCCCGCGTCCGCGCAATCGACCGCGGACCGGCCGCCGCGCCGCCGCGGGAGGTAGGCATGGGGGCCCTTCTTCGCGGCTGGCGGGCGCTCGCCCGGGCGTGTGATCGCATCGCGGTGGCGGGCATCGTGGCCGTGATCGCCGTCTACAAGGTCAGCTTGAGCCCGCTGCTCGGCCGTCACTGCCGGTTCGATCCGACATGCAGCCGCTACTTCCGCGAGGCCGTCGAAAAGCACGGCGCTCTCCGCGGCAGCCTCAAAGGGATCCGACGGATCTGCCGCTGCCATCCCTGGCACCGCGGCGGCTACGACCCGCCGTGACGTGGTCCTGGTGGCTGGATCGTGGCTGCGGGCGGCAGGCCGACGGTTCAGGCGGGCTTCGGCACGAGATCGAGCAGCCTGCCGGGCGAGCCCATGATGTTGTAGCCCGCGTCGACGTGCAGGATCTCGCCGGTGATCCCGAGCGACTCGCGCGAGAGCAGCCAGGCGCCGGCCTTGCCCACCTCGTCCTGGGTGATGTTGCGGCCGAGGGGCGCCATCTTCTCGTAGAGGTGGAGCATCTCGTCGACGCCGGCCCCGCGGCCGGCGAGCGTGCGGACCGGGCCGGCGCTGACCGCGTTGACGCGGACGCCGGCGGGGCCGAGGTCGTACGCCATGTATTTCACGCAGGCGTCGAGCGTGGCCTTGCAGACGCCCATGATGTTGTAACCCGGGACGACCTTCTCGCCGCCGAAGTAGGTGAGCGTGAGGATCGAGGCGTCGCGGGCGAGGATGCCGCGGCAGAGACGCCCGACGGCGAGCAGGCTGTAGGCGCTCGTCTCCATGGCGATGCGGAAGCCCTCGCGGCTGCAGTCGGTCGTCTCGCCCTTGAGGTCGTCCAGCGGCGCGAAGGCGATCGAATGCACCACGAAGTCGAGCGTGCCGAACTCCTGCTTCGCCCGGTCCATCACCGCCGCGATCTGCTCGTCGTTCGAGACGTCCATCGGGACGAGGAACTTGGCGTTCGGCTCGGGATCGGTGAGCTGGGAGACGCGGCGACGATTCCGCTGCCGCTCGTCGTCGGGGCGGTCGGGAAGGTGGCTGAACCCGACCTGGCCGCCGCCGGCCAGAATCTCCTTGGCGATGGCCCAGGCGAGCGAGTGGTCGTTGGCGACTCCGAGAACGAGCCCCTTCATTCCGTCGAACCGTCCCATGGAGATCCTCAGCGCGGGGTGGCGGGTGTGATGAAGCGGAAAATGTAGCCGCACGGTGGGAAACGCTCAACGCGGCTCCGCGCGGGGCCGCCAGGCGAGGTCGCGGCCCTTGCCGAGGGGGCGGGCGCCGGTTAAAAAAGGGGCGTTGCCTCGTTAGCTCAATTGGTCAGAGCATCTGACTCTTAATCAGAGGGTTCTTGGTTCGAGTCCAAGACGAGGCATTCGCAAGAGGTTTGGCGGCCGCGCTTGGATCTTTGGGTCCAATTGGATCTCGAGCGCAGTGCCGGTGAGGGGCCAGTCCCGGAGGGCCGTCCCCGTGGCGGCAAGTTTTTCAACTTGTCGTGCAGTGCTCCACACCCGACACGTTTAAACCGTTGCCTTCGCCATCGGGGGCGATGAGTCGATCACGCCCTTCGTCGCAGGTGCCATCGCGTGGCGAACTTGCGGTAGGCGAACATGAAGAGCAGGTTCGGGTAGGAGAAGAGCAGGCGGGTGAGCAGGCCGCGGAGCCCCGGCTTGTGCTCGTACTCGATGTGCTCACGGATTTCCGTGACATCCCGGGAGACCGGCACGAACGTGTGCGTGTGCTCCCACTTGGCGGCGGGACCTTCCGCCTGCACGTCGGTGAAGCCATGGTCGGTGACGCCCCGATGGACGGCCTTCCACCGCAACGGGACCGGGCCGACCCAGAGCGTGAAGGTGGAGACCGAACCCTCGCCGAGCGGCTCGATCGCATGCAGCTGCACGATCGTGGGGGGCGGCGTCAGCTTCTTGAGCGCCGAGGTGTCATGGTGAAACGCCCGCACGGCCTCGAGCGGAGCATCGACCGTGAACGCATAGTCAAAGACGGGCATGATTACGACATCGTAGGCGGTCGCTGCGGGTTCGCACAGGCCGTCGGCGGCGATGCTGCTGATGCTGATGAGGCAAGAGCTGCCGAAAAGTGCGGTTTGGGCGCGTGGAGGGCGGTCGCCTGGCAGGTTCGGCCGAACTTGGGCGGTCCCGATGCTGCCCCGATCGGCCGCGCACGGGTATCGTAAGAGTAGTCCAGACCGCTTCCTACCGGTTCGTACCACAGACCGCCGCCTTTGCCCATGGACCAGTCCGAACGAACCGGTGCGGCGGCCCGTCCGTGGACCGCCTGGTTTGTCGTCAGCATGGCGACCCTCGTCGCCATGCTGGCGGCGGCGCCCTTCATCGCGCGGGCGGCGGTGACGGTGCTTTCCGTCGAGGCGACCACGCCGATCGACTGGGTGCCGCGGCAGTTCGGCCCCCGTCGCGACTACGAGGCGTTCGCCCGAGAGTTCGAGAGCGGCGACGTGGTGGTCGTCTCCTGGCCCGGCTGCGAACTCGACTCGCCGGCGCTCGAGCGGCTCGTGGAGGCCGCCACCGGCGACCGCGCGCCCCGCGATCGGCAAGGCCGGCCGTGGTTCGAGTCGGTGGCCACCGGGAGCACGGTGCTCGAGCGGTTGATGGCCCCGCCGCTGTCGCTCGACCGCGACACCGCGATCGAGCGGCTCTCGGGCATCTTGGTCGGGCCCGACGGCAAGACGACGCTGGCCGCCATCGGCTTCACGCCGGAGGGCCTCGCGGACCGGCGACGGGCCGTCGCCTGGATCCGCGACACGATCCGGCAGACGGCCACCGTCGACGACGCGAGCGTGCATATGGCAGGGCCCGTCGTCGACAACGTCGCCGTCGACGTCGCGAGCAACGACTCCTTCGACACCTACGCCGCCCCGGCCGGGGTGATCATCCTGCTGCTCACCTGGTGGTCGCTCAAGTCGTTCGGCTACGCCAGCCTCGTCTTCGCCGTGTCGCTGTGGTGCGTCGGGCTCTCGTTCGCCACGATGTACGCCTGGGGCGATCGGATGAACCCCGTGCTGATCGTCATGCCGGTGCTCGTGTTGGCGCTCGGAGTCTCCGGCGGCATCCACCTGGTGAACTATCTCGTGGAGGCAAGGGAGGCCGGCGGCCCGCGGCGGGTCGCGGCGCGGGCCTTTCGATTGGGCTGGCTGCCCTGTCTGCTCTCCGCCGGCACGACGGCCATCGGCCTGGCCTCGCTCGTCGTGAGCGAGCTCGAGCCGATCCGCACGTTCGGATTCCATGCCTCGATCGCGGTGATGACGACGCTCGCGGCACTGTTTCTCGTGGTGCCCGGGGTTTTCGAGCGGTGGCCGCTCAAGCCCCGCCATGCCGGTGGGACCTCGGCCCACGCGGCGGCGCAAGGGTCGAGCTTCGTCGACCGGTTCGCATGTGGCGTCATCCGGCTGGCGCCCGTGATCGTGGCGGTTTTCTTCCTGGCGATGGCCGTGACTGCCGTCGGCATCCCGGGGATCCGCACGTCGGTCCGCATCGACACCCTGTTCAAGCCGGACAGCCGGGTGATCTCCGACTACCGCTGGATCGAGGAGCGGATCGGGCCCCTCGTGCCGATCGAGGTCGTGCTCGACTTCGCGCGAGACTCCGCAGCCAGCCCCGCCGAGCGGCTCGCGCTCCTGGAGCGGACGGCCGACCGGCTCGGCACGACCGTCGACGCCGACACGGTGATGTCGGCCGCGCTCTTCCTGCCCGACATGCCGCAGGGGGGCGGGCCGCTGGCGGCCGCGCGGCGGCGGGTGGTCGCCCGCAAGCTCGAGCGGAGCCTCACCGCGATCGACGACATGAAATACATCCGCGACCACGACGACGGCCAGCGGTGGCGGGCGACGGCGCGGATCTCGGCGCTTCGTCCCCTGGACTACGGCGAGCTGCTCGACCAAGTGCGGGCGGCGATGGCTCCCCTGGTCGCCGAGGCGGGCGGCGCGGATCGTGGCATCGGCGTCGCGTGCACGGGCGTCATGCCGCTGGTGCATGCCATCCAAAACACGCTCCTGAGCGACCTTTTCTGGAGCTTCGTGTCCGCCTGCCTGCTCATCGCCGCCGTCATGATGGTCGTGGAGCGGGGCGTGCTCGCCGGGCTCGTGGCGATGATCAGCAACGTCTTCCCGATGATCCTGATGTTCGGCCTACTGGGCTGGACCCGGACGCCGCTCGACATCGGCAGCGTGATGACCGCCTCGATCGCGCTCGGGATGGCGATCGACGGCACGCTTCACTTCCTCACGTTCTTCCGCCGCGGCATCGACGAGGGACTCGAGCCGCCGGCCGCGGTCCGCGCCGCTTTTGAGCACTGCGCCCCGGCGATGACCGAGAGCACGATCGTCTGTGCCCTGGGAATCCTGATCTTTTCGGCCAGTTCCTTCGCGCCGACCTGCCGCTTCTCCTGGATGCTGTGCCTGCTCATGCTCGCGGCTCTGGCGGGCGATCTCATCCTGCTGCCGGCCATGCTTGTCGGGCCGCTGGGCCGCTGCTTCCGGCGACGGCCTCGTGTGCCGGCGGAAACGGCCGCGGCGGCGGAACCGGCCGTCGCGGGCTGACGTCCGCTCAGCCGATGCCGTGGCGGATCGCCCAGACGGCGGCCTGCGTCCGATCGGAGAGCGAGAGCTTGCGGAGCATGTTCTGCACGTGCTCCTTCACCGTCTCGATGCTGATCTCCAGCGAGTCGGCGATCTCCTGGTTGGAGAGCCCCATCGCCACCAGCCGCAGCGTCTGCGTCTCCCGGGGCGTGAGGGGGACGTCGATGTTGTCCGGCACCGTGCGATTGGCCATCGCGCCGACGATGCGGCGAAACTCCCCGAGCCGCGGCGGCGGCGTGCCGGCGGCCGCGTGGGAGACGGCGTCGATGATCTCCTGGCGGGACGCCGTCTTGAGCACGTAGTCATGGGCGCCGGCGGAGACGGCGCGGGCGATGTAGGTGGGGCTGTCGAACGCCGAGAACATCACGATGCGGGTCCCGGCACAGGCCGAGCGGATGGACTTGATGCCTTCGAGCCCGTCGCTCGGGCCGATGCGGACGTCGAGCAGCACGACGTCGGGCTTGAGCTTGCGGGCGAGCTTCGCGGCCTCGCCGGCTTCACTGGCCTCGCCGACGATCTGGATCGCCGATCCCGTGAAGGCGCTGGACAGCCCCTGACGAACGATCTCGTGATCGTCCACCACGAGCACGCGGATCGGGGAAGTGTCGACGGCGGCGGACATGGAGGAGCCTGCAGGAGCTGAGGGCAGAACGGGGGGCAAGGCGGGAAGGGGTTTTCCCCCCACGGGAAAAGTAAGCAGCGGGAGTATAACAGGCTGGGCAGGGCGGCAAGCCCGCGGCGTCCTGTCCGCCGTGCGGCACCCCCGCGTCATGGAGAGAAGATGCCTTTCCCCAGTGACCTCGACTCCGTCGACCGGATCC
>JBJOKF010000152.1:0-9219 GCA_046046235.1 Planctomycetota bacterium
CCGCCGCAGCCGTGCGGCGAGCAGGCGCCATGGGTTTCGCTGTCCGGCGTCGACGAGCAGCGTGAGGGCAACGCGATGCCCGTGGGCAACCGCGGCCTCGTCATCCGCCGGTGGCGGGCGCGCCTGGGCGGCCATGAGGCCAGGCCTTTCATCGCCGAGCATGGCACACCCTCGGCATCGCGGCCCTCGTCGACGATCGACGTCGTGCCGCCGCCCGGTGTGGACCGGCTCGAACCCGGAGACTTCGTGGAGGCGACCTTCGAGCACCTCGTGCTGCCGATCTCGTCCACTGAGTATTACGGCCCCGACGCGGCCCTCCGCGAGACGCTCGAAACGCAGTCCGATCCCTGGAGGCTCGTCCACCGTGAGGCCATCGGCAACGACCGCCGCGTCGATGCCCAGCGCGGCACGGTGCAGCGGCTCTTCCCCGATGTCCGCATGGCCGTCGCAGACGGCGGTGCGGAGTTCGTGCTTCACGGTGGCCTCGGGCACGTGCCGCTGACGTTCACCGGGCTCGAGTCCCATCGGGGCGGCCGACTCGAGATCGACGGGGTGCGTGTGGACCAGTCGGTGCACGGCGATGATTTCTGGCAGACCGACTACGACCCGCAGTCGGGTACCTGGTCGCAGACCTTCACGGTCCCCTTCTCGGGCGCAGGCTCCCGCCGCGTGACATTCGCGCAGCCCCGGCCCTCAGTCGGGAGGTGAGGGGCCGCTGCCTCACGAAACGCCTCGCATCCTGCTCGCGTTTCTTGGCGAGCCTCCGCTCGCTGGTGCTTACCCGGCCCTCCGGGCCTGGCGCGGCTCGAGCGGGGCGGCTGCTCGTCATACGGGAGGGGAGGGGCCGCCCATGCCCCGAGAGCCGGCGTATGCCGACGAGCGCAGCCAGGATGGCGAAGCGAAGTCGGCATCCGAGTGAGTGAAGGCCTGGAGGGCCTGCACGAACGTCCGGCTTTCGCGGCGTGGGCGGCCCCTCACCGGCGCGGTTGTCTACGCGGATTCGACAAGTTGAAAACTTGTCGCCACGACGGCCCAGAGCCGGAGCCAGAGCACCAGAGAGCGACGTCAGCAACCGCCCGTGCGGTCTTGAACCGGCTTTTGCCGCAGGATTTCCCGCTGGCTTCGCCGGGCCATGGTCGCCAGAATCCCGCCCCCGCCGCTCCGGTCGGCGGCCTCCCGCAGCCCGACGCGCACGCCCCCATGAACATCCCGCTCCGCCGACCGCAGCACCCCCTCGGCATCGCCGCGATCGCGATCCACGAGCCCCCTTGGAGGCTGGCCAACGACTGGTTCGCCGGCAGCATGCCGCGCAAGTTCGCCCACCACACAGGCATCGAGGCCCGCTCGATCTCCCTCGAGGACGAGACCGCGATGGGCATGCAGGCGGTGCGGCAGCTCGAATGCGACACCGGCTGCCGGCTGGCGGACTGCCGCGGCCTCGTCTTCGTGTCACCCTCCTTCATTCCGCCGTCGGTCGCACGGCGGTACCTGCCACCCGCGCAGGCCGAAGCGGAGCGGCCGAGCCGGGCCGCCCGCCAGATCGCCCGCGACCTCGGCCTCGCGCACTGCCGCACCATCGGCATCAACTGGTTCTGTTGCGGCTACGCCCGCGCGCTGATGCTCGCCCACCACCGCTGGGCGCCGCGGCTCGGGCTCGCGCGGGACGAGTTTGTCGTCGTCGTGGTCGCCAGCCGCATCAGCCGCATCACCGACTACGGCTGCAGCCAGACTGCCGGCCTCTTCGGCGACATGGCCTCCGCCACGCTCCTGACCGGCACCGCCAACCGGCGGCATCCGGTTCACTTCGAGATCCTCCATGCCGCGGCGAGCAAGCAGCCGGCGGCGCGACCGGCGTTCGACTTCCACGTCGGCCGGGATGTTCCCGTGCCGACGCCCGAGGGCGGAACAACGCACGAGGCCGGGCGGCTCGTCTACTCGCTCGACGGCATGGCGATCGCCGAGATCGCCCCACGGGCGATGGCCGCGGCTGTCGGTGCCGCGCTCGACGCGGGCCGCCTCGCACCCGCGGACATCCGCTTCGTCGTGCCACACCAGGCCGGCACGGGCATCGTCCGATTCACCGGCATGCAGCTCGAGCAACTCGGCGTCCGCGGCGAGCTTGTCAACGGCCTCACGCGGCAGACCGGCAACACGAGCGCCTGCTCGATCCCGCACGCGCTCGTGCAGACATGGTCGCAGCTCGAGGGCGTCGTCGCCTGCCCGTCCGCGGCGGTGGGCAGCCCGGGGAAGCCCGAGGTGCTGCAGGGCTGCGTCCTGCTGCGATCGACCGCGGCGCATGAGCGGCTGGGCAGCGTCGCCGCCTGACGGCCCGACGCCGGCCGACCGGTATGCTGGTCGGTCCGGATCCTGCCGCCGCTCCCGCCCGCCCCTCCACTCCCCACCGCGTCGCCACGAGTGCCGCCCGTGCACGAAGTCGATCTCATCCTCACGCTCACGGCCGGCCTCGGGGCGGCGCTCGTGCTCGGCTACGTCACGCACTGGCTGCGGCTGTCGCCGATCGTGGGCTACCTGCTGGCCGGCATCGCGATCGGGCCCCATACGCCGGGCTTCTCGGCCGACCGTGAGCTCGCGCAGCAGCTCGCGGAGGTGGGCGTGATCCTGCTGCTCTTCGGCGTGGGCTTGAACTTCCACATCCGGGAACTGCTGGCGGTGCGCCGCGTGGCCGTGCCGGGGGCGCTCGTGGCCTGCGCGGTCGCCAGCCTGCTCGGCATCTCGGCGACGCTGTCCCACGGCGACGCCTGGCCGACGGCGGTCGTCTTCGGCATCGCGGTCTCGGTCGCCAGCACCGTCGTGCTCGTCCGCGTCCTTTCCGACAATCGCGATCTCCACACCCGCGTGGGCCACATCGCCGTCGGCTGGGTCGTGGTCGAGGACCTGATCACGGTCGCGGCGCTCGTGGTCCTGCCGGCGATGTTCGGAGACCGCTCCGGCGGCGGGCAGGGGCTCCTCGTGCCGCTGGCCACCGCGGGCCTGAAGATCGCCGTCCTGGCGGCGGTGATCTTCCTCGCCGGCGGCCGCTCCATCCCCTGGCTCCTCGAACGGATCGCCGCCACGCAGTCGCGGGAGCTCTTCACGCTCGCGGTCCTCGTGATCGCCCTGGGCATCGCGGTCGGCTCGGCGAAGCTCTTCGGCGTGTCGATGGCGTTGGGGGCGTTCCTCGCCGGCATGATCGTCGCCCGCAGCGACTTCAGCCTCCGCGCGGCCTCCGAGGCCCTGCCGCTCCGCGACGCCTTCGCCGTGCTCTTCTTCGTCTCGGTGGGGATGCTCTTCGACCCGTCGGCCCTGCTCGAGTCGCCGGCCCTGCTGGCGGCGACGCTCGCGATCGTGCTGGTGGCGAAGCCGGCCTGCGTGCTGGCGAGCGTCCTCCTGCTCGGCTGCCCCTCGCACGTCGCGCTCGGCGTTGCCGTCGGCCTCGCGCAGCTCGGCGAGTTCTCCTTCATCTTGGCGGCGGTCGGCCGGCAGCTGGGCGTGATGCCGGACGAAATCGTCAACGTCCTCGTGGCCGCTTCGATCGTCACGATCACGCTCAATCCGCTGCTCTATCGCTGGCTCCGGCCGCTGGAACGCTGGCTGCGGCGGCACGAGTCGGCCCGCGGCCTGCCCAACGCCGCCCCTGCCGACGCCGAAATCGACATCGATGTCGACGAGGTGCGGCACCGGGCGATCGTGGTGGGCTACGGCCCGGTGGGCCAGACGGTCACCCAGCTCCTCCTCGACAATTCCATCGAGCCGACCGTCATCGAGCTCAATCTCGACACCGTCCGGAGGCTCAAGGCCTTCGACGTCCGCGCGATCTACGGCGATGCCGCGCGGCCGGAGATCCTGCAGCAGGCCGGAATCGGCGCCGCGGAAAACCTCATCCTCACGAGCGGTTCGAGCACCGTCGACGTGGAGATCGTCCGCACGGCCAAGGAGCTCAACCCCAAGGTCCGCGTGCTCGCCCGGTCGCAGTACGTCCGCGAGGTGCCGAAGCTCAGGCACGTCGGGGCGGAGGACGTGTTCTCGGCGGAGGGCGAGGTCGCGCTCGCCTTCACGACCCGGATCCTCGAGCGGCTCGGCGCCACCGGCGAGCAACTCGACCGCGAGCGGGCCCGCGTCGAGGCGACGTTCCGCAGCGGCTAGGCGACTGTCCGGCGCCGGGGCGTGGGCGACCCCGCACCGCGGTTTACGCGACCGTGACGCCCACCCGGGCATTGCCGGGACGGCTGCCGGCCCAGTCGCTGATACCCGTGCCGAGGAGCGTGAGCGAATAGCTGCCCGGCTCCGAGAAGGCCACCGACAGCTTGATGGTGTAGGTCTGGCTGTAGCCCGGCGACGCCGGAATGATGCTGATCGCCCCGGGGCCCAGCAGCGTCTTCACCCGCGGATCGGCCAACGACATCGGCGGGATCGAGCCCAACTCGCGGGCGGTGCCGGCGATCCACAGGTTGCGGAGCGTCACGCCGGTGACCGGCTTTGTGAATGAGAGCGTGATGGTGTCGACGTTCGCGAAGTCCGAGATCGCCGCCAGCGGAGGAACCGTGTCGATCGTCAGCGGCCGGCTCGCGCCGGCCGTCCGCAGGCCGAAGGCGTTCTCGACCGACGTGGTCACCGTGTAGTTGCCGTCGGCGAGCGCCGGGAGCCGAAACCGCCAACTGCCGGTCACGGGCACGGCAACGGCTCCGGAAAACCTGACGACACGCCCCTGCAGCAGCGTGAGGCCGATGATCGTGCCCGGCTGGCCGCGGCCGACGAGTGTGGGGGAGGCGACGCTCGTGCGGCCGTCCCCCTTGAGCCCGGAATCGGCGGCCGGGGACAGTGCGACCGTCGTCGGGAGCGGCGCCGCCGTGTTCACCGTAATCACCAGTGGCTTCGACGCCGCTCCGGGCTGGGTGGCCCCAAGCGCCCAGGCCCGAGCCGAGATCGCATGCCGACCGTTGGCCAAGGGATTCGGCGCCGTGAAGGCCCAGCTTCCGTTGACCACGGACGCGGAGCCCAAGAAAGCCGGACCGTCGAAGAGCGTCACGACGACCGCCCCGGAGGCCGTGCCGGTGAAGGTGGGCGTGGTGATCGACGTCTTGTTGTCGGCATTCGACCAACCCGAGTCGCTCCCCGGGACGAGGTCGGGGGTCGAGGCCAGCGGAGCTGCGGCCAAGAGCGCACGATCCTCGAGCCGCTCGATGGCGGGCCGAACGGGCCGCGAGCGGCGGTCGCGACGATCGGTCGAGAACTTCGGGGGCATGCGACGATAAACCGGATCGGCTGGCAACGCGGTGGGCCTGCCGCACCGGCGGCGGCTGGGCGGATCGAGACGTTCTGAGACCTTCTGTACGGTATACCCTCGCGGAGGGGTCGGTGCGATCGACCGGCGGATCGGCGAGAAAATCGTCGGAACTGCCGCGGCAGATTGCTTGCCCCGGCCAGGAATCCAGCGGTATTCTCGCTGCGTCCAGCGCGGACACTTTCGCCGCGGCCCGCGACAGATCGGCCCGGTCAGCCCCCAGGAACCGCTCCCCATGCCCGCTTCCCGCCCCCACCGCACGCCCTCCGCCGCGGTTCTGCTGTTGTCCGCTTGCCTGTGCGCCGCCGCGTTCGTGTCCGGCCGCGCCCGGGCCGAGGAGGCCGCGCTGATGGCGCCGCCCGAGCCGGCCGACATGCGGCGGCTCTTCGACGGGAAGGATCTCGACGGCTGGGACGGCGACCCGCGGCTCTGGAGCGTCCGCGACGGCGTGATCCACGGCGAGACCACGCCCGAGAACGTGGCCCAGGGCAACACGTTCCTCATCTGGCAGGATGGCGAGGTCGGCGACTTCGACCTGCGGCTGTCGTTCCGCTGCAATGCCGCCAACAACTCGGGCATCCAGTACCGCTCGAAGCACATCACCGACAACTCGGCGAAACACAAATGGGTCGTGCGGGGCTACCAGCATGAGCTCCGCAACGAGGAGAAACTGCCGAACGTCTCGGGCTTCATCTACGATGAGGGCGGTTCCCGGGCCCGGATCTGCCTGGCCGGCGAGAAGGCCGTCTGGCAGCAGGAAGGGGGCAAGAAGGTGCTGGCGACGCTCATCGACGCCGATGCGTTCGCGGAACTGATGCGGGTGGACGACTGGAACGACGTCATCATCCGCGCCGAGGGCAACCGCATCCGCCACTATCTCAACGGCCGCTTGATTCTCGACTTCACCGACGAAGACCCCGCCCGCGCGCTCTCCAAGGGCGTGCTGGCCCTGCAACTGCACGGCGGCAAACCGATGTGGGCCGAGTATCGGGACATCCGCCTCAAGGCTCTCTGATCAATCAAAGGCTCCCTGATAAAGACCCTCTGATCCGCTGCAGGCTTGCGACCGGCTGAAGGCTCCGTGACCCCATTCTCCGCCACTCCTCCCGCCGGCCCCGGCTCGTCGGCACGGTTCGCTCGCGCCGCCCGCCTCCGCTGCCCGCGGTGCGGCCGGGGACCGCTCTTCGGAGGATCGTGGTTTCGCATGCACCCGGCCTGCCGGGCCTGCGGACTGTCGTTCGCCCGCGAGCCGGGCTTCTACCTGGGCTCGATCTATTTGAACTACGGCGCCACCGTCATCCTGACGGGCGCGGTCTACGCCCTGATGGTGTTGGGCTTGGGCTTCTCGACGGAGACGGCGCTCGGCACCTGCCTGGCAGCGGCGGTGCTCGTTCCGCTGGTGTTCTTCCGTCACGCCCGCAGTTTCCTGCTGTCGCTCGACTGCTCCGTCAACCAGCACCAGGCCCGCGACGAGCAGCCGACGTCTATCGATCCGGCCGGCGATCCGCCCGCCGCGCTCGGCACGAGAAAGTTGGCCGCTCTCGCCTCGGACGACGGGCGGGCGGGCTGCGCCATGGGGGTGGCGCTCGCCCTGATCCTGCTCTTCGGCCTCGGGATGGCGGTGGTGACGCTCATGTTCGCCGGCGCCGCCGCGCCGCTCTCCGGCCCCGGCGACGGCCTCGACTGAAACCGTCCACCCGATCAATGCCCGGTCGGCCACGCGAAAAGGCGGAGTCGGTTGCCGTCGGGATCGGTCGCGACGAGTTCCCGAAAGCCCTCGGGATGCATCTTGGGGGCGACCACATCCGCCCCCACCTCCAAGAGCCGGGCGTGCACCGGGTCGACGTCGGGCACCTCGAAGCCCAGGCTCCAGCGGCCGCTCGGGCCGCCGGGGTCGGGGCGGCTCAAGAGCGCTAGCCTCGTATCGCCCGCCTCGAAGAGCGCGTAGCCATCGTCCACCACCCGGACGAGCACCCGCAGGCCGAGCACGTTGCGATACCACTCCACCATCGGCTCCCAGCGAGCCGTCCGCAACTCGACACTGAACAGGCTGGGCCGCGGAGGAAGCGTCATGATTCCTGGCTTTATAGCGTCTGGCTCGCGTCGCAGCGCTGGGCGGCACCGGCGGAAATCCCGCCTTCCCGAAACCGTGCCCAGCCCCGACAATCTGCGGTTCCTGATTTCCCGGGGCACATCGAGCCTCGGACCGCTCCCTTCCCCCGGCTCCCAGAGACGCCCGTGTCACAGCCTTCGGAACCAGCCCCGCCCCCCGGCTCCTCCGGCCACGCCTCCACCCGCCAGACCCTCGAAAAGGCGCGGCGTGACAAGCTCGAAAAGCTCCGTGGCCTCGGCCTCGACCCCTGGGGACGTCGCTACGACGGCGTCGCGCCGATCGCGGCGGTCCGGGAGCAGGGCGCGGCCCTCGACCCGGCACCCGACTTCACCGGCGGGCCGACCGTGCGGATCGCCGGACGGGTGATGCTGCTGCGGAGCGCCGGCAGCCTCGTCTTCATCGACCTGGCCGACCGCACCGGCCGCATCCAGATCATGATCGGCAAGAAACAGGTCGCGCCCGAGGCCTGGCAGATCGTCGACTGCCTCGACCTGGGCGACATCGTCGGCTTCGACGGCCGGCTCGGCCACTCGAAGACGGGCGAGATGACCGTGTTCGCCTCGGGCGTCGAGTTTCTCACGAAGTCGCTGGAAACGCCCCCCGACAAGTTCCACGGACTCGTCGACGCCGATCTGAAGCAGCGGATGCGGTATCTCGACCTCATCCATGGGGAGGGCGTCCGCGACCGCTTCGTGGCCCGCAGCCGGATCGTGGAGGCGGTGCGGCGTGTGCTGACCACCCGCGGCTACCTCGAGGTGGAGGGCCCGACGCTCCAGGAGACCGCCGGCGGCGCCGCGGCGCGGCCCTTCAAGACCCACCACAACGCCCTCGACATGCCGCTGGTGCTCCGCATCGCGCTGGAGCTGCACCTCAAGCGGCTGCTCGTGGGCGGCCTGGAGCGGGTCTTCGAACTGGGCCGCGTCTATCGCAACGAGGGAGTGAGCCCGCGGCACAACCCCGAGTTCACGATGATGGAGGCCTACGAGGCCTACGGCGACTATGCCACGATGATGGACCTGACCGAGGCGATCTTCCTGGAGGCGGCGCGGGTCGCCGGCACGCCCGAGCGGGTCGAATGGATGGGGCACACCGTCGACCTCACGCCTCCCTTTCGCCGCGCGAAGTATGACGACCTGCTCCGTGAGGTCACCGGCTGCGATCCGACCGATCCGGCGAGCGTGGCGGCCGCGGCGACACAGCATGGCATCGAGACGGCCGGCCGGCACGCCGACGTGGTGAAGAGCGACCTCTTCGAGGCGACCGTCGAGAAGACGCTCTCCGGCCCGGTGTTCGTGCTCGACTATCCCGCGGCGATCTGCCCGCTCACGAAGCGCAAGGCCGACGCCCCGCACGTCGCGGAGAGGTTCGAGCTCTACGTGGCCGGCATCGAACTGGCCAACGCCTACACAGAGCTCAACGACCCCGACCTGCAGGAGGAGTTGTTCCGCACGCAGCTGGCGGGCCTGCCCGCGGAGGAGTCGATGGCCCGGATGGACACCGACTTTATTCGCGCCCTGCGGCACGGGATGCCGCCGGCCGGCGGCCTGGGGATCGGCATCGACCGGCTGGTGATGTTCCTCACGGCAGCGCCGAGCATCCGCGACGTGATCCTGTTCCCGATCCACCGTCCCCACGCGCCCTCCTGAGCCAGCCCGGTCGGCGGCCCGCCCCATGTACAAGCTCCTGCTCTGCTGGCGCTACCTTCGCACCCGCTGGATCGCGCTGGCGAGCGTCGTCAGCGTGATGCTCGGCGTGGCGACGATGATCGTCGTCAACGCCGTCATGGCGGGCTTCTCGCACGAGATGCAGACCCGCATCCACGGCA
>JBJOKF010000094.1:0-5721 GCA_046046235.1 Planctomycetota bacterium
CTCACGTGATCTACAAGCAAAGGAGATGTGGCTCGATGAAGCGTATGTTGTTCCTCGGTGCGCTGGTTCTCGGTGTCACCGTTTGTAGTCAGTCGTTCGGTTTCGAACTCCTCGACCGGCTGGCCGGCCACCGGGGCTGCACCTCGTGCTGCGAGCCCGGCTGCGACGCCGGCAGCGGATGCTGCGAGCCCGGCTGCGGTGCTGGCAATGGGTGTGCTGCTGAGCCTGCTTGTGGTGCCGGCAACGGCTGCTGCGAGCCGGCCTGCGACGCCGGTGCGAGCTGCTGCGAGCCGAGCTGCGGTGCCGCGAAGGGCTGCCTGAAGAAGAAGCACGACCTGTTCGGTGGGCTCAAGGGCCTGTTCGCCCACAAGAAGCGGCACCATGGCTGCACGGGCAACAGCTGCTGCGAGCCGGCGTGCGACGCTGGCAACGGCTGCTGCGAGCCGGCCTGCGGTGCTGGCAACGGGTGTGCTGCTGAGCCTGCTTGCGGTGCCGGCAACGGCTGCTGCGAGCCGGCGTGCGACGCCGGTGCCGGCTGCTGCGAGCCGAGCTGCGGTGCTGCGAAGGGCTGCTGCAAGAAGCGTGGTGGGATCGCGGGCCTGCTCCGCGCCATCCACAACGCGAAGAAGAGCCGCTGCCACAAGAGCTGCTGCGGCGAGCCCGACTGCAGCGCTGGCTGCTGCGAGCCCGGCTGCGGTGCTGAGCCGGCTTGCGGTGCCTGCGACTCGGCGGTCGCCCCGGCCCCGACGCCCGATGCGTCTGCTGCGAAGCAGACCCAGGGCAAGGTGGTCGCGGTGAGCCGGACGGTCGCCACCAAGTGATGTAGAGGTCAATAGGTCGAACGGAGATCTGTTGCCCGACTTCGGCCAGTGAACTCCGCCCGGGACATCCGTCCCGGGCGGAGTCTTTTTTTGCGCTGCTTCACGGCAAGGCTCGGCATCCTGCCGACCTTGCCTTGGCCGGCCTCCGCCGGCTGGTGCTCACCCGGCCCTCCGGGCCTGGCGCTCTCGCTCTGGTTCTTGAAACCCGTGGCGAGGAGGTGATAGGCCGCCCGTGTCCCGAGAGCCGGCGTATGCTGACGAGCGCAGCCAGGATGGCGGAGCGAAGTCAGCATTCGAGTGAGCGAAGGACAGGATGTCCTGAGCGAACGTCCGGCGACGGGGCACGGGCGGCCCATCACCGGCACGGCGGCACCGCGATCAGAGGACCTCGGCCGCGGCGCCCGAGCGCGCGACGCGGCCGGCGGCCAGCTCCACGATCTGGGAAGCCGCCCGCCGGGCGAAAGAGTGGTCGTGGGTCACCACCACCATCGTCTGCCCCGCCCCGGCCAGCTCCACGATCACCTCCATCACCTCCGCCGACATCGCCGGGTCGAGGGCGCTGGTCGGCTCGTCGAAGAGCATCACCCGCGGCCGCATCGCCAGGGACCGGGCGATCGCCACCCGCTGCTGCTGGCCGCCGGAGAGCGTGGCGGGCCGGGCTCCCGCGAACGACTCGAGGCCGACCCGCCCGAGCAGGTCGATCCCACAGGCCCGAGCCTCATCCGCCGCCACCCCCAGCACCACCCGCGGCGCCAGGGCGACGTTGTCGAGCACCGAGAGGTGGGGAAAGAGGTTGAACTGCTGAAAGACCATCCCCACGTCCCGGCGCAGCCGCTCGAGCAGGGCGGGCGGCTGGAGCCCCGCCGAGAGCGCGTGGCCGGCCACTTCGACGCCCCCGGCGTCGAAAGTCTCGAGCCCGTTCAAGCACCGTAGGAGCGTGCTCTTTCCGCTGCCGGACGGGCCGACGATCGCGGTCACGGTCCCCTCGTCCGCCGTCAGGCTCACCTCCTCGAGCACGCGGACCGCCCCCCGCGTTTTCGTCAGCCCCGCCACCTTGATCATGAATGCTTCGATCCTCGCTCCATGCGGATGCACCGCGCCTATGTTCCTCAGCTTGTTCCCCAGCTGCAGCCAGCCGCCGTCAGCCCCCGCCCGCGCCGCTCGAGTCCGCTGACCGCTCGAGCCTGCGTTCGAACCACCGCGACAAGACCGCCAGCGGCCAGCTCATGCAAAGATAGAGCAGCGCCGTGGCCACGGCCAGTTCGACGATCCGCCCGGTCGAGAGCGCGAGCACGCTGTACCGCTTGGTGAGCTCGACCACGGTGATCGCCGAGCAGACGCTCGTGTCCTTGAAGAGCGCGATGAAGTCGCTCGTCACCGGCGGCATCACGATCCGCACCGCCTGCGGCACGAGCACGTGCCACAAGGCCTGCCACTTCGAGAGTCCGAGCGACAGGCTGGCCTCGTACTGGCCCGTCGGCACCGCCTTGAGGCCCGCCCGGTAGATCTCCGACTCGTAGGCCGAATAGTTGAGCGCGAGTCCGACAACCGCCGCCACGAGGGCCGGCAGCGCCAGGCCGATCTTCGGCAGCAGGAAGAAGATCGCGTAGAGCTGCAGGAGCAGCGGCGTGCCGCGGAGCACCTCGACATAGGTCGCCAGAAGCGGCCGCAGCCAGGCCGGCCCGTGCATCCGCCCCACCGCGACGGCCAGCCCCAGGAGCACCGCCAGCGGGAAGGCCAGGCAGGAGAGGAGCACCGTCATGCCGGCCGACTTGAGCAGGAGCGGCAGCGTGTCGCGGGCCAGCTCGGCGAGGCCGCGGCGGCGGGCCGCAGGGATCTCGGCGGCGTCGCGCAGGAGGAGCATCTGCTGGCGGCCGCCCAGGTCCCAGCGGTCGTAGAGCTGCTTGAGCCGGCCGTCGGCGATCATCCTCCCAAGCGCGTCGTCGATCGCCGCCCCCAGCCGCGGCGTGTCGCGGGCGGTGAGGATGGTGTAGGAGCCGCCGGCGAACGGGCGATCGACGGCCCGCAGACGCTCGAAGCGGTCGGCGTAGAAGCTGAAGATGCAGTCGTCCATGACGGTGGCGTCGAGCACCCCCGTGGCCACTTGCTCGAGCGAGTCGATCGTGCCGTCGTAGCCAATGACCTCCACGTGCAGGTCATCCCGCGACCGCATGAAGGTCTCGGCGGCGGAGCCGGTAAGCACGCCCACCCGCCACCGGCCGCCGGGGCCGGGCGCAGTGAGCCGGTCGAAGGAAGTGAGCGGGCCGTCGCGGCGGGCGACGAGCTGCAGGGCGTAGGCGAAGTAGGGCCGCGAGCAGGCGTAGTCGCGCCGCCGTTCCGGCGTCAGCTCGATCCCGTTGATGACGCAATCCGCGGTGCGGCCGAGGAGCAGCGGCAGCCGATCCCACTGCCCCTGCTGGAACCGCGGCGCGACTCCCAGTTCCTCCGCCAGCATCGCCGCCAGCTCGACCTCGAAGCCGGTGAGTCGCTCGGGCTCGTCGGGATCGGGGAAGACGTGCGGCCCACCCCCTTCCTGATCGGCGGCCCAGATGAGCTGCCCCCGACCGACCACCTCGCCGAGCTCGGCCGCGAGAATCGGCGTTTGGGGCAGGCCGGCGAGCGTGCAGCAGACGGCGACGACGGCGATCACGTGCGATCCATTGTCTCGCCGCGCATGGGCATCGTTGTGCCGCGCGATCATGGCGCCGCCCCACGGAGCCGGCCGAGGTCGCCTGTCGGCTCGGCCAGACGCGCCACGAGCGCGGCGTGGTCGCGGCCCAGCCGGTCGCCCTCGTCGATGAAGCAAGCTGTCGCGGCCGCCGCCGCCTCGAAGTCGGCCAGGAGCGGGTCGACGAGCCGGGCTTCGGGCAGCCGGGCCACGAGCGCCTGCGTGTCGCCGTCGAGCCCTGCCTTCACGCGGACGAAGACCAACCACCGCAGGAAGAATCCCCAGAGCACGATCCACACGAGCGCCTCCGTCAGGAACCCGCCGCCGTCGACGACGCGGCCCTGCCAGAGATGCCCCACGAAGAAGTTCCAGCCCGCGCGGGCGAGCACGGCGGCCACCAATCCTCCGAAGGCCGCCTCGCAGGCGAAGCGGATGATCGGCCCGACGAGGCGATCGCGCCGGGCGGCCACGAGCCGGTCGATGCCCGAGGAGAGCCAGCCGCCCGTCCGATCGAGAAGCGTGGCGACGGCCGGCCGCAGGCTCTCGTCGTCGAGACGGGCGCGGCCGACGAGCGGCTCGACGATCCGCGCCCGCGCGGCGAGCCCGCCCAAGACGCTCCGCGACTGCTCCACCTCCGCCGGCGCGAGGCCCAGTTCCTCCACCTGCCGCCAGCCGCATTCCGCCGGCGACACCGGCGCCGCCACGCCCGACAGCAGCCGGCCGAAGAGGCCGCCGCCGGCCGCGCGGACCTGCGGCCAGAGCCGGCCGAGCGCCGCCACGCCGCGGAGGAAGGCCGCGAACGGCCCCCCCTGCCAGCGATCGACGATCTCGTCGGTGAGCGCCCGCTGCCAGACGGCCCGGCTCGACTTGAGCCGGGTGGCGACCGCGCGGGAGAGAATGCCCTCGAGCCGTGTCCGCTCCGCGGCGACGCCGGCGGCGAGCCCCGCCACCGGCTCGCGAAACGGCGCGAGCCGCTCCCGCGCCTGCGCGACGAACCACCCTGCCAAGTCGATCGCGCCGGTGCGTCGCACCCGTCGCGCGGCCCGTCCGACGAGCTCCGCGTCGATGGCCGCGGTGAGCTCCTTGAAGCCGGGCTCCGGCTCGAGACCGGCCGCCGTCCGCGCCGCCGCGTCGACCGCGTCGAGCCGGAAGATTCGCGGCACGACGAACCCCTGCGACTCGAGCTCCTTCCGCCAGTCGGCACGGATGTCGGGGTCGCGGGAGGCGTGGGTCTGCACGAAGAGCAAGGGCCGCCCCGGCGCGAAGGCTGCCACTTCGCGGGCCACGACCCACGATCGATACTTCTGCGCGGTGGAAACGAGAAGCAGCACGTCGCAGGCGGGAAGCACCGCCTCGAGCAGGTCGCGATTGCGGTTGGCATCACTCGGCCGCGACGCCGCGTCGGGCCGCGCGGGGCCGCCCTGGGTGTCGGGATCGGGGCAGTCGACGAGCACGATGTTGGCCACGGCCGGGGCGTCGCTGCGGACGATGCGGGCGGAGACGTTCCCGAGATCGAGCCAGGAGATGTCGACGTCGCTCGCGGTCACGACGACCGGATGGATCGTGGTCGGACGGGCGACGTCTCCCGCCGGGCTCAAGTCGCGGCCCGCCAACGCGTTGACGAGCGTGCTCTTGCCGGTGCCGGTGCCGCCGATCACGCCGACGACGAGCATCCTCGAGAGCTCGCGCCGGGCCCGGTCGAGCCGCGGCGCGACCTGCCCCCATTCCTCCCGCACGCTCCGCGCCGGCGACCAGTCGGGGCCCGACTTGCTCCAGCGACCGAGCGCCTCGACCAGCTCGTCGAATGCGGCGAACTCTCCGCCGCCATGCTTCGCGCCGCCGCCTCCGGATGCTCCGTCGCTCATGACCGCACCTCCCGCCGGCATCGCTCCACGAGCTGCCGCGCCCGGGCCAGCTCCGGCGCCGTGGCGGCCCCGGCCAAGGCGTCGATCGCCTCCAGCCGATCCCCGAGGACGACATCGTGCAGCGTCTCGGCGAGCACGCGGCCCCGCTCGGCCGACCAGCCGGCGAAGAGCCGCTCGATGAGCGGGCTGATGGTCTTCATGCCCAGGCCGAGCACGCCCTCGCCGGCGATCGTCGCCGCCGTGCCCACCACCACGTCGCCGACGGAATGCAGGAGCACCGAGAGCCCGCCGGCCGAGGCCGCCGCCGCCGGCACGGCCGCGGCGCCCGCCATGCCGAGCGCGACCGTGATCGCCGGCCGCGCCACGG
>JBJOKF010000160.1:0-7489 GCA_046046235.1 Planctomycetota bacterium
CGTTGTCGCCGACGTTGTCGGCGATCGTGGCGGGATTACGGGCGTCGTCCTCGGGGATGCCCGCCTCGACCTTGCCAACCAGGTCGGCGCCGACGTCGGCGGCCTTTGTGAAGATGCCGCCCCCCACGCGGGCGAAGAGGGCCTGCGTGCTCGCGCCCATGCCGAAGCAGAGCATGGTGACGGTGATCTCCTCGAGCGACAGCGGCCGGCCGAAAAGCGGCACGACCCAGTAGAGGATGAAGAACCAGAGCATGATGTCGAGCAGGCCCAGGCCGACGACGGTCAGCCCCATCACGGCACCCGAGCGAAAGGCCACCTGCAGGCCGTCGTTGAGCGACCGCTCGGCGCCGGCCGCCGTGCGATTGCTGGCGAGCGTCGCCGTCTTCATGCCGCACCAGCCGGCGAGCCCGGAAAAGAAGCCGCCCGAGAGGAACGCGATCGGCACCCAGCCGCTCTGCACGCCCAAGCCGAAGGCCATCCACAAGAGCAACAGGCAGACCGCCCCGAAGACCCAGTACAGAACCTTACGCTGCTGCGCGAGATAGGCGTCCGCGCCCGTCTGCACGTAGCCGGCGATGCGGATCATATCGGGCGTGCCCGCCGGCTGTTCCTCCATCCACTTGAAGAACTGCCAGGCCTGCAGCAGGGCGAGCGTCGATCCCGCCACCCCGACGAGCCACCAAAAGCCGTAGATCACGTTCGTCCAGCCGGTGGGCCCCGCCTCGGGCGACGCCGCCTCGCTGGAGCAGCCGACGACCGGCAGGATCATGGCCGCGAGGCCGACGAGAATGAGCGAGCGTTTCACGGCTGACTATTGCTCCACGAAGTTCGGAAGGTGCGCGGGCCAGGGGCGATCGACGCGGCCGCGAGGCCCGAGCGGGAGGCCACGGCAGCCGGACCACGTGAAGGACACGAAGTCCGCCGCCGCCCGGAACGCACCAGGACTGTAATCGTCCGGAAATAGACGGTCAAACGGCGCTCGCATGCCGCTGGCGGCTTCCGCCCCTCGCGCTGCACGATTCCGCGCAGCGGCGATCGGTCACACCACCGCGGCGCGACCGATCGAGTGGTAGACGAACCCGCGAGACCGCATTTCCTGCGGCGTGTACAGGTTCCGGCCATCGAAAATGACCGGCGACCGCATCCGCCGAGCCATCTCGTCGAAATCGGGGCGGCGGAAGTCGCCCCACTCGGTGACGATCGCCAGGCAGTCGGCCCCGTCGAGCGCCTCGAGGGGTCCCGCCGCATACGAGAGACGATCGCCGTACGCGCCGCGGACATTGTCCATCGCCTCGGGGTCGTAGACGGTGACGGCGGCGCCGCCCGCCAGAAGCCTGTCGATCAGGTCCAGGGCCGGGGCGTCGCGGATGTCGTCGGTCTTCGGCTTGAAGGCCAGCCCCCAGACGGCGATCCGGCGGCCGGCGAGTCGCCCGCCGAAGTGGGCGACGATCTTCTCGCCGAGCACCTTTTTCTGGGCCAGGTTCGTCTCGTGCACCGCCGCGAGAATCCGTGGGGAGAGCCCCTTGTCGCGGGCCATGGACGCGAGCGCCTGCACGTCCTTGGGAAAGCAACTGCCGCCATAGCCGGCGCCCGGAAACAGGAAGGCGAACCCGATGCGACTGTCATGCCCGATCCCACGGCGCACGTCGTCGACATCGGCCTCCATCCGCTCGCAGAGGTTGGCCACCTCGTTGATGAAACTGATCTTCGTCGACAGCAGCGCGTTGGCGACGTATTTCGTCATCTCGGAGCTCTCCGGCGACATCACGAGGAACGGGTGCTCCGTCCGCAGGAACGGCAGGTAGAGGCTGCGGAGGACGTCCGCGACCTCCGCCGAGCGGGCGCCCACGACCACGCGGTCGGGCTTTTGGAAGTCCTCGATGGCCGCCCCCTCCTTGAGAAACTCGGGGTTGCTCGCCACACGGCAGTCCCGGCCGGTCCGCTCCCGTAGCCGGGCCTCGATGCCGGCGCAGGTGCCGACCGGCACCGTGCTCTTGGTCACCACGACCGCCTGCGGATCGAGGTGCGGCGCGATCGAGTCGACCACGCTCCAGAGCGCCGACAAATCCGCCGACCCGTCCGCCGCGGGCGGCGTGCCGACGGCGAGAAAGACCACCTGCGCCGCGCCGACCGCGGCCGCCGTGTCGGTCGTGAAGCGAAGCCGGCCGGCCTTCGCGTTGCGGACGACCATCTCCTCGAGCCCGGGCTCGTAGATCGGGACCTCGCCCCGCAGAAGCCTCCCGATTTTGGCGGCATTGATATCGAGACACGTGACCGTGTTGCCGCTGTCGGCGAAGCAAGTGCCGGTGACGAGGCCCACATATCCAGTGCCGACGACTGCGATCCGCATGGTGAAGTCCGAGATCAAGAGGTAGAACGCGGGCACGACCATGCCGCCCGCTGCGTTCACGGCCGCGGCCGCGTCAGGGGCCGGGGACTCCCGCCGAATCTATCCTCGTCGGCAAGACGCCGCGACCGCGGCCGCCTCCCGCGGGGAATCCCGGCAAAAAGCACTCTGCGCCACTTCAGGCGATCGGCTCGCCGTCCGGCGATCCGCCGACCGCGGCCTCCGGCGCCTCCTCCGCCTCGCCCGGCGGTACGGGCACCACGGCCGCCAGCGTGTCGCCGTCGTCAAGCCGCATGATCCGCACCCCCTGCGTGTTGCGGCCGATCGGCTTGATCTCGCTGACGTTGACCCGCTGGATCTTCCCCCGGGCGGTCATCATCAGGACCTGGTCCGCGTCCCGCACGGCCACGACCGAGACCACCTCGCCGTTGCGGGCGGTCGTCTTGATGTCGCGGATGCCCTTGCCGCCCCGGTTCTGCGTGCGATACCGCATCCCGCTCGACTCGGTCTCCGCCTCCTGATCCTCCGCCGGCTCGACGGTTTCGGTCTCCGCGACCTCCCCTTCCTCGCCGGTGGCCGCCCCCGACACCGGCGTGCCCAAGCCGAAAGGCGTCCGCTTGCCGTAGCCATGCTCGCAGACGGTGAGCAGCGTCGCGTCGGGATCGGCGACGACCATCCCCACCAGGCGGTCGCCGGCGCCGAGCTTGATGCCCCGGACGCCGCTCGTGTCGCGGCCCATCGGGCGAGCGTGCGATTCGGGGAAGCGGATCGCCATCCCCTTGGCGGTGGCGAGCACGAGTTCGTCGCCGGGCTTGGTGATCACGGCATCGACCAGTTCATCCCCCTCGCGGAGCTTCACCGCGATGAGGCCCTTGGTCCGCCGCCGGCGATACTGCTCGAGCGCGGTCTTCTTCACCACGCCGCTGCGGGTCGCGAGCATCAGGTACTGATCCGGATCCTCGAAGCCCGAGACGGCCCGGCACTCGGCGACCTTCTCGCCGGTCTCGAACTCGAGCAGGTTGACCAGCGCCCGCCCCTTCGCGTCGCGGGCCAGCTCCGGCAGTTCGAAGACCCGCAGCGAGAAGACCTTGCCGAGCGTCGTGAAGACGAGCAGCCAGTCGTGGGTGCTCGCCACGAAGAGATGCTCGATCGGATCCTCCTCGTCGGACCGCGCGCCAGTGAGCCCCTTCCCGCCGCGCCGCTGCGCCCGGTAGACGTCGGCCGCCGTCCGCTTGACGTACCCGGCGCGGCTGATGGTCACCACCATCGTCGCCTCGGTGATCAGTTCGGCCATGTCGCGGATGTCGCCCGCCTCTCCGCTGATCTCGGTCCGCCGCTCGTCGGCGTGCTTGCTTTCCAGCTCGAGGAGCTCCTCGCGAATGAGGGCCTTGATGTTGGCCTCGCTGGCGAGGATCCGGCGAAACTCGCCGATCTTCTCGAGCAGTTCGCGATGCTCGCCGCCGAGCTTCTCCTGCTCGAGGTTCACGAGCTGACCGAGCGTCAGTCGCAGGATGGCGTCGGCCTGCACCGGCGACAGGCCGTAGGTCTCCGCCGCGCCCCGCTCCTCCTGCATGGCGGCGAAGCCGTCGGCGCCGAGCGCCCGCTCCAGGAGTGCGGCCGGCGCCTCGATCTGCACGAGCCGCTCCTTCGCCTCCGCCTGCGACTTGGAGCTGCGGATGATGCGGATCACCTCGTCGATGTTGGCCAGGGCGACGAGCAGCCCCTCGACGGTGTGCTTGCGGCTGCGGGCGCGGGCGAGCAGGTGCTGCGTCCGCCGCCGGAGCACGGCGGTGCGGTGCCGGAGGAACTCCTCCAGCATGTTCTTGAAGGAGAGGATCCGCGGCTTGCCGTCGACGAGCGCCAGGAAGATCAGCGAGAACGAGGTCTGCAGCGGCGAGAACTGATAGAGCTGGTTGAGCACGACGTCGGGATCCGCGTCGCGCTTGAGCTCCAGGATCAGCCGCACCGGCTCCTTCAGGTCGCTCTCGTTGCGGATCGCCGAGATGCCCTTGATGCGATCCTCGTTGACGAGCTCGGCGATCTTCTCCTCGATCGCGTCGCGGGTCTGCTGGTAGGGGATCTCGGTGACGACGATGCGGTGGCGGTTCTTGCCGAACTCTTCGACGTGCGCCCGGGCACGGAGCGTGATCGTGCTGCGGCCGGTCATGTAGCCGCGCACGAGGGCCTCGCGGCCCATCACGATGCCGCCGGTGGGAAAGTCGGGGCCGGGGCAGATCTGCAGAATCTCGGCGTTCGAGGCGGCGGGGTTGTCGATCAGCTTCACGAGCGCCCGACAGACCTCGCCGAGGTTGTGGGGCGGGATGCTCGTGGCCATGCCGACCGCGATGCCGCCCGCGCCGTTGACGACGAGATTGGGAAAGCGGCTCGGCAGCACCACCGGCTCGGTGTTGCGCTCGTCGTACGTGGGCACGAAGTCGACGGTGTCGAGTTCGAGGTCGTCGAGCATCATCGCCGCGATGGACGAGAGCCGGGCCTCGGTGTACCGCATGGCGGCCGCCGGCAATCCCGCGATCGAGCCGAAGTTGCCCTGCTTGTCCACCAGCACGTGCCGCATGTTCCATTCCTGGGCCATGCGGACGAGCGTCGGATAGATCACGCTCTCGCCGTGCGGATGGTAGTTGCCGCTCGTGTCGCCCGAGATCTTGGCGCACTTCACGCGGGCGGCACCGGGCGAGAGGTTGAGGTCGTTCATCGCGACCAGGATCCGCCGCTGCGACGGCTTGAGGCCGTCGCGGACGTCCGGCAGGGCCCGGGCCACGATCACGCTCATCGCATAGGTCAGGTAGCTGTCCTTCAGCTCCTGTTCGATCGGCTGCTCGATGAGCCGGCCGCCGGAGTTGTCCCGTAGCACACCCGCCTCGTCGGGACCGCCGCCGGGCGCCGCACCGGGAACCTGCGCATCGTCGGGACCGGAGGCGTTGACGTCGTCTGCCAAGGGGGGTTCTCCCAGCTGCCCCCCGGAATCTGCACCGGTGGGAACGATTGAACATACCCGTCCGCGGGGAACGGTCAACCGGCTCGGAACGGCTGGGAAACGCCCCTTTGGATGGCTTGACCCGCGCCGCCGCCCCCCCTAGTCTCCCGCCCCGTTTTGACCCGTTTCCCATCGCAGGCTTTTCCCGTGCCGCCGTCCCGATTCCATGGCTGGATCGTTGCCGCCGCCGCCGCGGCCGTGCTCCTGGTCCGTCTCGGCGGGCCGGCACTCATGGACGACGACGAGCCGAAGAACGCCGCCTGCTCGCTGGCCATGCTCGAATCGGGCGACTGGGTCGTGCCGACGTTCAACGGCCGCCTGCGGATCGAGAAGCCACCGCTGGTCAACTGGATCCAGCTCGCCGGCTTCACCGTCTGCGGCCGCAACGAGACCGGTGCCCGGATCGGGTCGGCGGTGCTCACGATCGGCTCCTGCCTGCTCACCTGGCGACTCGGCTGCCTGCTATCCGGACCCGCAGTCGGACTCTGCGGAGGCCTCGTCATGGCCACCTGCGTCTGGACGGCCGTGGGCGGCCGCGCGGCCACGCCCGACGCACCGCTGGTGTTCTGCACGACGCTCGCCCTTTGCATCTTCGCCCGCGGCACCCGCGGCGGGCACGCGGCCCTGTCACCCGCGTCCGCGGCCGGCGTCGGCCTCGCTTGCGGTGCGGCGACGCTGGCAAAGGGGCCGATCGGCCTGCTGCTGCCGCTGGCGGCATTCCTGCTCTGGGCGATCTGGCGGCCCGCGCCGCACGGCGGCGCGCCGTCGGGCTGGATGGTGTCCGCGTGGCATCGGCTCAGGTGCGCCCGGCCGCTCGCGATGCTCGCCGTGGCGGCGGCAGTGGCGATGCCGTGGTATGCCTGGGTCACGCTCCGCACGGACGGCGAGTGGCTGCGTGGCTTCCTGCTCGTGCACAACGTCGGCCGGTTCGCCGCGCCGATGGAAGGCCACACAGGCTCGCTCCTCTACTATCCCACGGTGCTGGCCGTCGGGCTCTTTCCCTGGTCGATCGTGCTGGCGGCCGTTGTGGCCCATGCAGTGGCGATCCTGCGTCGCCCCGGAGCCGACGACCGCCTTCCGGCCATGCGGCTGCTCGCCGCCTGGGCGGTCGCCTGGGTCGGCGCCTTGACCTGCGCGGGCACGAAACTTCCCGGCTATGCCTGGCCCGTCTACCCGGCCTTCGCCGTCGCCACGGCCCAGCTGCTCGTCGACTGGACTCGTGGGCGCATCGCATGCGTGGATCGGTTCCCCGATCCACGCCAAGCCGCCGAGCGGCTCATGCGGCTGGCCTGGTGCGTGCTCGCCGTCGGTGGCCTCGCCTTGGCCGCCGGCCTCCCGCTCGCCGCGGCACGGCTGGCTCCGGACGCGGCCTGGCTCGGACTCGTCGGCCTCGTGCCGCTGGTCACCGCCGCGGTCGCCTGGCAGCGGCAGTCGGCTGGCATGCGCGACGGGGCGATCGTCGCGACCGCCGTCGGCAGCTGCCTGACCGTGACCGCCCTGGCGGCGTTCGGCCCCGAGGCGGTCAGCCGGCCGCACGGGCCACGCGAACTGGTCGCCCGGCTCGAAGAGCCGCCGCAGGCCTGGCGGTGGGCCTGCCTGTGGAACACGCCGCCGAGCCTCGTCTTTTACACGGGCAGCCGCATCGAGCGGCTCGACGATGCCGCCGGCGTCGCGGCGCACCTGCGGAACCATCCCGAGTCGCGCGTCGTGATCGATGTCCGGCAGCAGGGCCTCGTCACGCCGCTCTTGCCCCCCGGCTGCGACGTGCTCGACCGGATCACCACGCTCTCAGGCCACGACTACCTGCTGCTCGGCCGCCGCACCGCGGCCGCCACCGCCATCGTCACCGCCGCCCCCGTCCACTGACCAGCCTGCCGGCCGTTGCCGACACCTCCGGAGCTTCCCCATGCAGGACCGTACCGCCCAGAGCCATCGGCCGCTCATGATCGTGCTCGTGGCCGCGGCCGCCAGCCTGGCGGCCGGCATCGCCGCCACGCCCTTCTGGGACGAGGACGAGCCACGATTCGCGGCGATCGCCCGCACGATGCTCGAGACCGGCGACTGGATCGTGCCCCGCTTCAACGACGAGCTCGCCGTCGACAAGCCGGTCCTCATGCACTGGGCGATGGCCGCCTCCGCCGCGATCT
>JBJOKF010000052.1:0-3779 GCA_046046235.1 Planctomycetota bacterium
GCAGGGTGGCGTCGCCGAGCACCTTGGCGTCGAGCGACGCGAACCGCATCATGACCCGGCCGAGCATCCGCAGCAGGCTTTCGTCGGGCTCGAGCCCCGCCGCCCGGACGGCCTCGACGGCGCGGCGCACGGCGGGGTTCGCCGCCTCGAGTTCCGCGAGCGTCCCCGGGGCGTCGGCGATCCGCCGGAAGCGGGCGAGCGCTTCCGGCGTGGTGCGGCCGCCCACGATGTTGCCGACGACCTCCTGCATCTCGGCGGCCAGCCGCGCCTTGTAGTACCAATGATCCTTGTCGCCCAGCCGCGCGATCTTGCCCTGGAAGATCCAGGCCAGGTCGAAGTAGAGGTTGGCCGCCCGGGGGTTGAGCGGGATGCCGCGGGACCGCAGGAGGTCTATCCCCCGGCTCACCCAGGCCCACCGCTCCGCCGGCACCTGGGTCGCGGCGGTGATGTTCCAGGCGAGATTCCAGGCCTGGAATCCCCACACCTTCTGGAACCGCGGTTGGAGCGTGGTGATCCACTGCGCGAGGGTCTGCGCCTCGTAAAACTCCCCTTCCGACTGGAGGTGATCTGCCCGGGCCCAGAGCACGTCGACGGCCAGCCCCCGGAACGTGCCCAGGGCCGCCGTCACGATGGCGACGTGGGGCGGCATGCCCGCGACGCCGTCCATCTTCACGAACAGATCGAGGTCCTCGCGCTGCTTCTGCACGGCGCCGGCGACCGCCGCCGCCCCGGCGAGGCAGGCCACGAGCGCGACCGCGGCGATGGTGGTCGTGGCCCGATCGCTCATGACGGGCTGCTCACGAGATCGCGGCGCTCGAGCAGCACCCAGCCGAGGGCGAGCAGCGCCAGCGGATACAGGACGGCGAGGATGAGCACGCCGGAGGCGACTTCGGCAAGGGGCACCAGGCGGCCGGTGGCGAGCTGCGTGATCGAGTCGTGGGCGCCGAAGGACGGGATCACCGCCAGGAAGGCGTCGGCCAAGTAGGCGCCGAACGTCTTGACGAGTTCCCACCACTCGACCTTCAGCATGCGTTCCAACAGCAGGCTCAGCCGCAGCCGCAGCATGTCCACGAGCGTGTCGTCCTTGCGGTCGAGCCCGGTGTAGATGTCGATCGCGTCGGCGAAGAAACCGCTGGCGGCCGCGGTCACGTAGACCATCAGGCTGGCGAGCAGCGCCGTGGGGAAGCCGAGCCAGGCGGCGGCCGCCAGGGCCGCCGCCGCCAACAGCGCCAGCTTCGCCCACATCACGAGCAGGCCGCGGACGAAGTTGCCGCCGAAGCTGCCGGCCCGGTACATCACCTCGAGCCCCTCGCCGGGCGTGAACGAGATGCTCGTGGGTCGCTCCTCCCCCGGCATGACGAGGTTTTGGTTGGCGATCGTGACCCGCAGCGTGCCGTCGTCGGCGATCGCGTCGGTCGGCAGGTCGATCGTGTGCGTCATGCCCGTCGAGAAGGTGTAGGCCGCGTGCTCGCCGCCGCGGATCGGGAACGGCCGCTCGTTGAGCCAGAGGGCGAAGCGGACGTCGGCCCGGGCGATGGAAGAGTTGTCGGCGAAGGGCTCGAGCCGCAGTTGCACGACGGGCGCCCGGATCGCCTGCTTGTCGAGCCCCGTGAACAGATAGCTCGAGACGACGTCGGCGGTCACCGTGTGCCATTCGTGCACCCGCTGCGCCACGATCCGCTTGCGGGCCCGTTCCGGGCTCCGGTCGAAGAGGGCCGGGTCCGACTTCCGGATCTCCTCGATCGAGGCGGCCACGGACTGCTCGAACTCGGCGCCGCTGGGGTGCACGGGGCGGGCCGCGACGCGGGCGGTGAGCACCTGCTCCCGGACGGCCAGCCGGTCGGCCGCGTCGGCGGCCGGGGTCCGGGCCAGTGCCAGCACGCCCGCGTACACGCCGACGCCCACCAGGCCGACGAGCATGCCGTCGAGCAGGATCACACCGAGCCACTTGCCCAGCAGGTATTCCGAGCGTCGCAGCGGCTTCGAGAGCGCCATGTGGATGCGGCGGCTCTCGATGTCGCCGCAGACGCTGCCGCACGAGAGCGCGACGGTGATCACCGCCAGGAGCACGCTGGCTCCGGAGAGCGACCAGGTGAGGAGAAACTGGATCCTGTAGGCGAGCCGCTCCTGCGGATCCAGCAGCAGCGGCAGGATGGGGAGCGTGACGACCACCATCATCACGAGCAGGATGGAGAGCCGCGACCCGATCGCCTCCTCGACGATCGTCCGCGCCACACCGATCACCGGATGGCTCCCGGAGAGGAGCCGGCGCAGCGCCGCGATGCCGCCGACGAAGCCGACGGCGAGCGCCACGGCGCCCGCCACGGCGATCGCCGTGGCGGGCCGGCCGGCCGCCCAGAGGCCCGCGGCCAGGGCCAGGGCCCCGATCACGGCGGCGGGCCGGGCGAACCGGGCCGACCGCCGGCCGGCCGGTTCGTCGGCGGCGATCCAGGACGGCATGTCGGCGCCCGAGACGCGTGGCGCTTTGGGCGGCATGGCGGGGACGGCGTCGGAGCCGGTGGTCGTCATCGGCTCACCGCTTCACGAGACTGTCGAGCAGGTTCGTGTCGACCGGCGCCGCGGCTGGCGGGGCGTCCGCGGGATCGGCGCTGCCGGTCGGCTCGGGCTTGGCCGTGGCCTCCGGAGCGGCCAGAAACTCGGCCACGCCGCCGCCGCTCGAGGCCCCGGAGGTCTGCACCCCTTCGGCCCGGGCCCGCTCCACGATCTCCAGGAACAGGCTCTCGAGCCGTCGCCGCGGCCGCTGCACCTTGGTCAGCGCGAGATCGTGCCGCTCGAGCACCGCCCGCACCTCCTCGACCACCGGCGGCGGCAGCTCGGAGGTTTCGAGCAATGTGGCGTGCTCCTGCTCGAGCAGCTCGTCGCAGGTGCCTTCGGCCCGCACCTTGCCGCCGTACATGATCGCCACGCGGTCGCAGAGGTCCTCGACGTCCGACAGCAGGTGCGAGCAGAGGAGCACCGTCTTGCCCCGGGCGGCGAGGGTGGCGATGAGATCCTTGATCTGGCGGGCCCCGACCGGGTCCATGCCGCTGGTCGGTTCGTCGAGGATGAGCAGTTGGGGGTCGTTGATCAGGCTCTGCGCGAGGCCGATCCGACGCTGCATGCCCTTGGAATACTCGCCGACCGGGCGGTCCTGCACCGCTTCGAGTCCGACCATCTCCAGGAGCATGTCGATCCGCTCGCGGCGGGCCTTCCGCTCCAGACGGAACAGCCGGCCGTAGTAGTCGAGCGTTTCGCGGCCGCTGAGGAACCGGTAGAGATACGACTCTTCCGGGAGATAGCCGATGCTCCTCTTGATCTGGACGTCCTTGGGACGCTTGCCGAGGACGGCGATCCTGCCGGAGGTCGGCTGGAGGAGCCCGAGCAGCATCTTGATCGTCGTGCTCTTGCCCGACCCGTTGGGGCCCAAGAGCCCGTAGATCTGTCCCCGCCGCACCTCGAGGTCGACGTTCTCCACGGCCCGCACCCGCGGCCGCATCCAGAAATCGCGAAACGTCTTCGTGACGCCGGCGCAGGCGATGTCGATCACCGCGTCGTCTCGTTGGGTCGTCACCATCGCCACTCCGTTGGACAGGGCTCTCTGGACACGGCTCTCGTCAGCGATTCCGCTCGGCTTCCTGCTGGGCCCGTTTCCGCGCCCGCAGCTGCTCCTTCTGCCGGGTCTTCTGCAGCTCGGGATCGCGGTTGAGCTGCAGCTCGAGCTGCCCGGGAACCGTGTAGAAGGTTTCGACGTCGCCGGTCAGGATCCGCTCCCGGGCGTC
>JBJOKF010000162.1:0-25589 GCA_046046235.1 Planctomycetota bacterium
CCGCGATAGAGCTCCCGATTCTTTGAGGTTGTTTGTCTATGTCCCGGAAGATTTACGTGGGGAACCTCCCCTGGTCCACCACGTCCGCCGATCTTGAGGCGTTGTTTTCTCCCCATGGTGCAGTGCGGTCCGCGGAGGTGATCTCCGATCGTGAGACCGGTCGTTCGCGTGGGTTTGGTTTCGTCGAGATGGAGACCGATGAGGGTCTCCAGGGTGCGATCGCCGCCCTCAACGGCCACGAGATCAACGGGCGCCCGTTGACCGTGAACGAGGCCCGTGAGCGGACTCCGCGTCCGGGTGGCGGCGGTGGTGGTGGCTACGGTGGCGGCGGCGGCCGTGGTGGCTACGGCGGCGGCGGTGGTGGCGGTCGTGGTGGCTACGGTGGCGGCGGTGGCGGCGGCCGCGGCGGCTACGGTGGCGATCGCTACTAAGCGGTCGGCGGCGGTTTTCCGGGGGCCTGTGGCGTCCGGAGTTCGATCGCCTCCGTTTGTTGATTCATGCGGTCACGGGAGCCGGCTGTCAAAGGCCGGCTTCCGTGATCGACGTGACTCCGTCAGGCTTCGAGCGGTGCTTGGCGGTCGCGGGACGCTCATCGCTCGTTTTTCCCTTATTTTCATCCAATCGTACAGCGAGACTGAAGGATCTGATGAGCCCTCCCCCAGCCCGTGGCAAGTTCGCGAAGACCGCCCGCAAGAAGGCGAAGCCGCGTGCCAAGGTGAAGCGGCGCGACCCGATCTTCATCGATGGCGCCCGGCCCCGCCCCATGTTCGTCGATTACAAGGATCTCGAACTTTTGGGCAAACTCGTGAACCGCCAGGCCAAGATCCTGGGGCGTCGCAAGAGCGGTTGCACCGCGGCGAGCCAGCACGCCGTGACCCGGGCCATCAAGCAGGCGCGGTTCATGGCGCTCCTGCCGTACGTCGGCGAGTGAAGTCCAGCTTCGTCCCGGCTTTTGTCGTGCCGCAGTTCGTCCTGCCCGTGGGGCTCCGATTGTGAAACGCGCAGCGGCGGCTGGACGGGTGGTGTCGCTCCGGACGCGTCGGCGGGTCGAGTTTCGCGACACGGACGCCGCAGGGATCGTCCATTTCTCGGCCTTCCTCTTCTGGATGGAGTCGGTCGAGCACGAGTTTCTGCGGTCGGTGGGTCTGCACGTGCTCGAAAGGCAGCCCGACGGTGTCGAGCACAGTTGGCCGCGGGTTTCGGTGAGCTGCGATTATTCCTCGACGGCCCGCTTCGGCGACGTGCTGGATATCGCGGTGTCCGTTGCCGCCGTGGGGCGGTCGAGCGTCACGTACGAGTTCTCCTTCGAGTGCGACGGCCGGCTCGTGGCGGAGGGGCGTGTCGTCGCCGTCCGCTGCCGGCTGCAACCGGGCGGCGGGCTCGAGTCGGTCGCGATTCCGCCCGACGTGGTCGCGCGGCTCACCACCGGCAGTCCCGACTCCGCGCCGGAGTCGGCAACGGGCGGCTAGCCCGCCTCCACGGCCATGCTCGAGGTCGATCGCATCGCCAAGTCCTTCCCCGCGGCCGCCGGCGACGTCGCCGTGCTGGAGGGCGTGTCGTTCACGCTCGCGCCCGGCGAACGCTTGGCCATCATGGGGCCGAGCGGTTCAGGCAAGAGCACGCTACTGGCGATCCTCGGTGGCCTCGAGCCGCCGTCCGCCGGCGCGGTACGGCTCGACGGCGTCGATCCGTTCTCGCTCGACGCCGCCGGTCGCGCCGCGTTTCGTAACCGGCGGATCGGCTTCGTGTTTCAGGAGCATCACCTGCTCGGTGGCTGCACGGCGCTCGACAACGTCGTGCTGCCGGCGCTCGCGTCGGGCCGCGTGCCGCGCGACATCGAGGTGCGCGGGCGGCGGCTACTCGATCGGGTCGGTCTCGGCGACCGGCTCGATGCGCTGCCGGCCGAGCTTTCGGGCGGCGAGCGGCAGCGGGTGGCGGTGGCCCGTGCCGCGGTGCTCTCGCCCCGGCTCATGCTCGCGGACGAGCCGACAGGGCAACTCGATGCCCAGTCCGCGATCACGGTGGCCGAGCTGCTCGTCGACCTGGCGACCGAATCCGGCGGCATGCTCGTGGTCGTCACGCATGCCGACGGCATCGCCGCCCGCGTCGGCGGCATCCGTCGGATCGCGGCCGGGCGGCTCGTGCCATGAGCCGTTCGAGCGTTGTCGACGCGGGCCGCGGCATCCGCCCGCCCGTCCGATCGGTGGTGGGGCTCATGGGGCGACTCGTCGGAGCATGGTGGCCCCATCTGGTGGCGCTCGCCGCGGCCGGCGGCATCGTGGCGACGACCATCGCGGGGGCGGTCGGGGTGGGCGACGCGCTCGTGGGCAGTTTGCGGCGGCTCGCGGTCGCCCGGCTCGGGGACATCGACGTTGCCGTGCTTGCCGACGACTTCTTTTCCGCCGGCCTGGCCCCGGCTCTCGAGGAGCGGCTCGGTGACACGCGGCCCGCGGACCAGGCCCCGCGGATCGTGCCGGCCGTGGTCCTGGAGGTCACGCTCGAGCGCGCGGACTCGGCCGCGGCGGCGCCGCCGGTGCGGGCGACGCTCCTGGCCTGCGACGATCTCGCGGCGCTCGGTTTCGCTGCCGTCCCGCGGCCGCTCGACGAGGAGTCGCTCGTCGTCAACGCGCCGCTGGCCGCGGCGCTCGCCGTCGCGCCGGGCGGCCCGGTCGTGCTGCGGATCATGAAGACCGGCGGCGCGCCCGCCGACAGCCCGTTGGGCCGCCGCACCGCGGAGACGGTGAGCCGCCGCCTGCGGGTGGCCGACGTGCTGCCACCCGAGGGCCTCGGCCAGTTCTCGCTCAAGCCCACGCAGGTGACCGGCCCGCTCGCCATCGCGTCGCTCGAGACGGTGCGGGCGCTCTTGCGCCGTGACGCGCCGGTCGCCAACGTGCTCTTCGCCCTGCGGTCGGCCGCCGCCGCCGACGGCCCGGAGGCGGGCTCGGGAATGGCCGCTGCCATGCGTGCGGCCCTGCGGCCGTCGCTCGACGACATGGGCCTCGAGTTCGAGCCGGTGGCGGACGGCGCAGCCTGGCGGCTCACCTCGCGCCGGCTGCTCGTGCCGCCGGAGGCCGATCGGGCGGCGGCGTGGGTGCTCGGGCCGCTCGGCGGCCGGCCCACGCTGGCCTTCCTGGCCAACGCGATCCGCCCCGTGCAGGCCGACCGACCGGTCGCGGCGACGATCCCCTACTCGACGGTGCTCGGCATCGACTCCACCGCGCTTGCGGTGGGCGACCTGGTCGACGCCGAAGGGAACCGGTTGGCGGTTCCTGAGGACGACGAGATTCTCATCGATCGGTGGATGGCCGACGACTTCGCCGCCCAAGGGCGGCCCGTGGCCGCGGGCGAAGACCTCGAGATCGAGTTCTTCGTGCCTGAGACACTGCACGGCCGCGTCGAGGAGCGCTCGTGCCGGCTGCGGATCGGCGGCGTGGCGGCGATGCGGGGCGCCGCCGTCACGCGGGAACTGGTTCCGGAGGTGGAGGGCATCACCGACGAGGCCTCGATCGCCGACTGGGATCCCCCCTTCCCCTTCGATCGCGGTCGCGTTCGCACGACGCCGCCGCACGACGAGGACGATCGCTATTGGAAGGCGCACGGCGCGACACCGAAGGCTTTCGTCTCGCTGGCCACCGCCCGCCGGTTGGCGGGCGGCCGCTTCGGGCATTCGACCGCGTGGCTGGTCGCCGCCGACGCGGTGCCCGAGCCCGAACGGGTCGGCGACGATATCGCGGCGGTGATCCAGCCGGAGGCCGTCGGGATCCGGGTTGCACCGCTGCGGGCCGAGGCGCTGGCCGCATCCCGTGGGTCCACGCCCTTCGGTGGCGTTTTCCTCGCGCTGTCGAGCTTCCTGGTCGGCGCCGGTTTGCTGCTCGAGTGGCTGCTCTTTTCGCTCTTGGTGGCGGCGCGGCGGCGCGACGTCGGTATCCTCGCAGCCCTCGGCTGGCCGCCGCGGCGGGTCGCGCTGCTCTTGGTCGGCACGGCGGCCGTGGCCCTGATCGCCGGGGCGGCGGTGGGTTGTCTCCTCGGGCCGCTCTGGGCGGCGGGGCTCCGTTCGTGGCTGGCGGCGGCATGGACCGGCGGCGTGGCGGCCGGTTCGGCCGGGGCGTTCGGCGTCGCGGAGTCGCCGTGGTCGAGCCGGGCGGTCGCCGTCGCGGCGCCTCCCGCGGCTGCGGCCGGGCTTCTCTCGCTGGCCGCCGTGGCTGTCGCCGCCTTTCGCGTCGCGGCCCGGCCGCCGCTCGCGGCCCTGCGCGGCGGGGCCGATCTGGCCGCCGTGCCGGTGGCGGGATGGATCGCGACGGGCCTTGCCTGGTGCGGGCCGAGCATCGCGATCGGGCTCGCCTTTGCGGCCGCCCGGGCCGGTGCGCAGGCGGCGATTGGGCTGTTTTTCGCCGCCGGTTGTGCGGCGCTCCTCGGGCTCTTGGCGATCCTCCGGCTCGTCGTCTGGCCCGCGCGAATCGGCTCCCGCGGGCGGCTCAGTTCCCTCCCCGGCCTGGCTTGGCGCGGGCTTGTCCAGGGGCGGCAGCGGAGCTTCTCGGTCGCCGCGATCGTGGCCTGCTCCGAGTTTCTGATCGTCGCCGTGTCGTCCTTCGCGCTCCGTCCGCCCGCGGACCCGGCCGACCGCTCGTCACCGACCGGGGGCTGGACCCATGTCGCCACGTTCGGCACGGCTACGGGCATCGATCCGGCCGATGCGGCGGCCCGCGAGTCGCTCGGGCTTTCGAACGCGGACCGGGAGATCCTCGCGGCCAGCGCGATCGCGCGGCTGCGGTCGACCGCGGGTGACGATGCCAGCTGCATGAACCTCTACGCACCGACGCGACCGACGGTGCTCGGCCTGGGGCCGTCCTTCATCGAGCGGGGCGGCTTTCGCTTCGTGGCGCGGGCCGCCGACGCGACCGACGCCGAGCGGGCGAATCCGTGGCGGCTTCTCGACCGGCCGTCGGCAGCCGCGACGGCGGGGCATGGTGCCGCCGTGCCGGTGATCCTCGATCAGGCCACGGCGCAGTGGGCGCTCAAACTCGGGGGCGTAGGCGCCCGGTTCCGGTTGCCCGTCGAGAGCGGCGCGGTCGAGGGAGAGATCGTGGGGTTGCTCGAGCCGGGCCTGCTCCAGGGCTTCGTGCTCGTCTCCGAGGAGCGGTTCACGCGACTGTTCCCGCGGCAGTCCGGCTATGCCCTCGCGTTCGTCGACGCGGGGCCGATGCCGGCTTCCGGGGCGACGGCCGCGATCGCGGCGGCCTGGCGGGATGCCGGTGTCGACGTGGTGCTGGCCGTCGATCGGTTGCGGAGCCTCCAGGCCGTGCAAAACACCTTCCTCGCCGGCTTCCAGGCGCTCGGGACGCTCGGTCTCGTCCTCGGGGCGGCTGGTGTCGCGGCGGTGCAGTTGCAGAGCGTGCTCGAACGCCGCGGCAGTTTCGGCCTGCTCTCCGCGGTGGGGTTTTCGGCCGGCCGGATCGGTCTGGTCGTCTTGCTCGAGACCCTCCTGATGGTCGGCGCCGGGCTGGCCGTCGGCACCCTGGCGGGCTGCCTCGCGGTGGCGGCCGCGTTCGCGTCGGGCACCGCCGCCGTGCCGTTCGTCTGGATCGTCTCGACCTGGCTCTTGACCCTTTCCGCGGCCGTGGCCGCCGGCCTGGTGGCGGCGGGCCGGATCGCCCGGCTCGCGCCGGCGCGGGTCCTGGCCGCGTCCGCCTCGTGACGGCGCTCGTGCGGCGCCGGTGCGGTGGCCTGCCCGGTACGTCTGTGGCTTGGCCGGTTTCTGACGTTGAGCATTCCGACGGCCGCGGGGTAGTGTTTCCGCCATGCATATCGTGGTGATCCTTCCGCGCTGGGTGGGCGACGTCGTCATGACCACGCCCATGCTCCGCGCGGTTCGCCGGCACTTTGGTACCGCCGCCCGCATCACCGGCGTGCTCAAGCCCATGTTCGCCGAGCTGCTCGAGGGCACCGGCTGGCTCGATCAGTTGGTCTTCTACGATCGCCATGGCCGCGATCCCGCGCGTCACTTCCGCGCCGTGGCCCGGCAGCTCCGGGCCGATCCGGCAGACGTCGCGCTCATCGTGCCCAACTCCCTCTCGTCGGCGGCCCTGGCCTGGGCCGGCGGCGCGCGGCGGCGGGTCGGCTACGCCCGGCACGGCCGCGGCCTGCTGCTCACCGACAGCCTGCCGCCGGAGCGGCCTGCCAAGCGGCGCGGCGGCCTCGCCGGCTGGTTCGCCGTCGCGCCGGTCTCGCCGGCGGCCCACGCGATGGATCTCGCCGAGAGGATCGGCGTGCCCCGCGAACCGCTCGCCATGCAGCTCGCCACGAGCGCGGCCGACGAGGCGCTCGCCGATGACGTGCTCGCGCGGCTGTTTCCGCGGGAGTCGTCGCGGCCCGACGGGCCGCTGGTCGTATTCAATGACAACGGCGCCTTCGGTCCGGCCAAGGCGTGGGGCGCGGATCGCTTCGCGGACTTGGCCCGCCTCGTGCTGGCGCGGCGGCCCGACGCGCGGGTGCTCGTGCACTGCGGGCCCGGCGATCGTGAGGAGGCCCGCGGGATCGTGCGGCTGGCCGACGCGGCCGGCGTGGCGAGCCTGGCGGACGAGCCGCGGCTGCCCTTCGGCCTGTCGAAGGCGGTGCTCCGGCGGGCCGCTGTCGTGGTCACCTCCGACAGCGGCCCGCGGCACATCGCGGCCGCGTTCGGCACGCCCACCGTGGTGCTGCTCGGGCCGATCGACGCCCGCCTGAGCCGCTCCGAGCAGCCGCGGACCATCGAGATGCGGCTTGATCTCCCCTGCTCACCCTGCGGCCGGCGCGAGTGCCCGCTTGCGCATCACGACTGCATGCGGCTGCTCACGGTCGACGACGTGGGCCGTACGCTCTTCTCGTTTTTGGACGCCGCGGCCACGCGGGAACGGGTCGCCTGAGCCCGCCGCCGCCGCCGACCGGAGGACACGATGTTTCAGTTTCTCGGAATGCTCGCGGCCATCGCCCTGACGGCCTTCTGCTGGGGTGTGTACGGACCGGTGCTACATTTCGGCCGCGAGGCGATGCACTCGAACCTCCGCCCCTTCATGTGCGTGGGACTCGCCTACTTCGTGATCGCGGTGCTCGTGCCGCTCCTGCTGCTCGCCCGCGGCGAGCGGGGCGGCTGGACGACGAAGGGGGTCGTCTGGAGCCTCCTGGCCGGGACGGCCGGCGCGCTCGGGGCGCTGGGCGTGATCCTGGCGCTCGGCTTCGGCGGCAAGCCGATCTACGTGATGCCGCTGGTCTTCGGCGGCGCGCCGGTGGTCAACACGCTCTTGTCCGCCGCGATGAACCGCTCGTTCGGCCAGCTCAAGGCTCCCTTCCTGGCCGGCCTGATCCTCGTGATCACCGGCGCCGTGACGGTGCTCGTCTTCAAGCCGCAGCCCCAGCCGCCGGCCCGTCCCGTGGCGGCCGTCGAGCAGACCGAGGGCGGCGGTAGCGCAGCCACCGTGCCCGCTGTCGTCGGCTCCGCACCGAAGGCCGAGCGGTTCCTCGAGGTGCTCCTGTCGGTGGCGATGGCGATGTTTTCCTGGGGTGCCTACGGCCCGGTGCTGCACCGTGGCCAGGCGGCGATGGAGGGTAGCCGCCTGCGGCCGCTGATCTGCATCGGCGTGGCCTACTTCCTGATCGCGGTGCTCGTGCCGCTGGCGCTGCTCGTGCCGATGGGCGACACGGGGTCGTGGGACTTCGGCGGCACGCTCTGGAGCCTCGGGGCCGGGTCGCTCGGCGCCTTGGGCGCGCTGGGCACGATCCTCGCCTTCGCCTGCGGCGGCAAGCCGTTCACCGTGATGCCCGTCGTCTTCGGCTGCGCGCCGGTGATCAACACGCTCACCACGCTGGCCCTCGCTCACACGCCGACGTCGGCCGTGAGCCCCTGGTTTCTGGCCGGGCTGCTCGTGGTGGCCGCGGGCGCCGCGACGGTGCTCGCCTTCGGGCCCCGCGGTCACGCCCCGGCGAAATAGCTGTCTCACGTGCACCATGACATCGTGTCATGGGCGCTTGGCCGGCCTCCGCCGGCTGGTGCCGACCCGGCCCTTCGGGCCCGGCGAACTGTCTCCGGCATGAGCTTTGGCTCTGAACCGTCGTGGCGACACGTTTTCCAACGTGTCGAATCCGCGGGGCGGTCCGGATCGCACGCTTTCCGCCTATGTCCCGCGGGTGTGGCCGAACCACTCGATGTGGTAGCGGTGCGCCAGATGGACGCCGAGACGGCGGCACTCCTCGGCGAGCCAGGCGGCCGTGCCCGCCAGTTCCTCCGGCCGTCGTCCCTGGGGCATGAAGAGGACACGGTCGCGGTCGATGCCGCCGGGATGCCCGGCGTCGAGATCGGCGATCCAGGCGACGGCCTCGTCCAGATCTTCCTTGCAGTCGATCACGAACTTGAGCTGCCAGTCGCCGCGGCGCAGGAACGCGAGGAGCACCTCGTCGCGGCGGCGGACGGACTCGTGACGCGTCGCCCAGCCGCCCGCGGTGCCGGCGGGCGGGCCTGACGAGGCGAGCTTCGGGCTGATCGACATGAGGTCGGCGTCCGTGTCGAGCCAGACGGTGCCCGCCGTCTCGATCGTCACGTGGCAGCCGCGATGGCGCAGCCTCTGGCAGAGTTCGCTCACCTCCGGAAACAACAGCGGCTCGCCGCCCGTGATCACGACATGGTCGCGATCGAGCGCCGCCACGGCGTCGAGAATCTCGCCGACCGACCGCTGGTGGCCGACCGGCTCCCACGACGTGAAGGGCGTGTCGCACCAGTGGCAGCGGAGGTTGCAGCCGCTCGTGCGGACGAAGGCGCTCGGCGTGCCGGCCAGCAGCCCTTCACCTTGGAGCGACGCGTAGATCTCGGCGATGCGCATGGGCTCTCGAGACGCGACGTGGGGCGGGCTCAGGCCTTTAGGCGGGGGTCGGATGCGCCCACCGCGTGGAAACCTGCGGCCCGGATCAGGCAGGAGTCACATCGGCCGCACGGCCGGCCGTCGGCATCGGGATCGTAGCAGCTCGTGGTGAGACGATAGTCGAGGCCGAGGGAGATCCCAAGGGCGATGATCTCGGCCTTCGAGAGCAACACCAGCGGCGCCACGATCTCGATGGGGCGGCCCTCGACGCCGGCCTTCGTGCCGAGCCGCGCAACCTCCGCGAACGCGGCCAGGAACTCCGGGCGGCAGTCGGGATAGCCGCTGTAGTCGATGGCGTTGACGCCGAGCACGATCGCCTCGGCGCCGCGGGCCTCGGCCATCGCCAGGGCCAGGCTCAAGAACACCGTGTTGCGGGCCGGCACGTAGGTCACGGGAATGCCGTGGGCGATCGCCGTGTCGGAGCGGTCCTTCGGGACCGGCAGCCCTGGGTCGACCAGGGCGCTGCCGCCGAACGCCGCCAGGTCGAGCTTCAAGACGACGTGGTCGGCGATGCCGAGGGCCGCCGCCACCTCGTGGGCGGCCGCGAGTTCGACCCGGTGCCGCTGGCCGTAATCAAAAGAGAGGGCCGAAAGCCGGTAGCCCCGGTGGCGGGCCCAGGCGGCCGCGGTCGCCGAGTCGAGCCCGCCCGAGAGGAGGACAATGGCCCCGCCTTTGCGTGCGGTCGGATTCATGGCACACTTCCTCTCATCATGAAGACATCTGCCGAAGCTGCGTCCCTGCCCGCCGCCCTGCCCTCCCGCGATCTGCTGGAGGCCTTTCCCAACCAGTTTCCCGGCCGCGATTACACGATCGAGATCGTCTGCCCCGAGTTTACGTCGGTCTGCCCCAAGACGGGCCAGCCCGACTTCGGGACCCTGACGTTTCGCTATGTGCCGGACCAGAAGATCGTCGAACTGAAGAGCCTGAAAATGTACCTGCAGTCGTTTCGCAACGCCGGCATCTTCTACGAGAACGTCACGAATCGGATTCTCGACGATCTCGTGGCGATCCTCCAGCCGCGGCGGATGACGCTCGTGGCCCAGTTCACGCCCCGCGGCGGGATCTCCTCGCGGATCGTGGTCTCGCACCCCACCGGCGAGCACCTGCCGCCGTCGGCCTGACGAGGCGCGACGGTGGTTCTTCTCGTCTTCTCTTCGTCACACGCGAAGGGTGCCGACGCTCATTCGCAGGTCTCCGGCCGCCGCCGGCCCTTCCAATTGGCGGGGGCCGAGGCGAAACTCAGAACTCGTTCTTCCGTCTCGCCAGCGAGGGAGTCTCACCATGGCCCGTGCCCCCAGCGTCCTGCTCTCCGCGCTCGCCGACGAGTCGGCCTTCCACCTCACGGCCGTCGAGCAGTTCACGGCGCTGGCCGCGATCGGCCTCGAGTATTACAGCCTGCGGTTCATCGACGTCGGCAAGGGCGTCAAGAACGTGATGAAGCTGTCGGTGGCCGAGATCCAGAAGCTCCGGCATCTCGAGGATGAATACGGGCTGAATGTCGCCTCGATCGCCTCGCCGATCGGCAAGGTGAAGCTCGTCGACAAGCCCGACGGCACGAAGAACGCGTTCGTCCCCTTCAAGCAGTATTTGGCGAAGGATGTCGCCAAGGCCTGCGAACTCGCCCATGCCTTCGAGACCAAACTCATCCGCGGCTTCTCCTTCTACCCGCCCAAGGGAGCCAGACCCGAGGACTACCTGGAGCAGGCCGTCGACCAGCTCGGCCGGATTGCGGAGGCCTGCCACCGCTCCGATCTGACGTTCGGCCTGGAGGTGGAGGCGAACCTGGTGGGCCAGACCGGCATGCTCCTGGCCGAGATCCACCGCCGCGTGAACCACCCGGCGCTCGTGCTCGTTTTCGATGCCGCCAACCTGATCGTGCAGGGATTCTCCACCGCCGAGGTCTACGCCCAGTGGGAGGCGATGAAGCCCGGGCTCGGCTGGGTGCACATCAAGGACTACCGGAAGGTCTCGGGCAAGGCCCGGGGCAAGCACGTCGACGAGCACTCGCTCGACAACTTCGTGCCGGCCGACATCGGCGCCGGCGGCCACGAGCGGATCCTCGCCGACCTGCGGACGATGCTGCCGACCTTGTCGAAGAAGCTCGAGCGGCGCGGCATCCCGGGCGTGTTCGTCGACCTCGAGCCCCACGTGCGTGGCGGCGGGCAGTTTGGCGGCACGAGCGGCCCCGACGGCATGGGAATCGCGCTGCGGTCCCTCTGCCGCGTGCTCGACAAGACGAAGGTCGAGTACCACCTCCGCGACTTCGATGACCTGCTCGCGGCCCGCGGCCTCTGACGTTCCGGAAGAACCATCCTCGGGCAGCCTCGGACTTTCGATCCCATGAGCACCAGCCCGCTCCCGAGCCCTGTCGACCAGCCGCGGACCGCGACCGAGCCGGGCAGCTACTTCGTCGCCAACTACCCGCCGTTCGCCCGGTGGGATGCGGCAGCGGTGCCACAGGTGCTCGCCGCGTTCGACGCCCCGCCGACCGACGTGCCGCTGGGCCTCTACCTGCACGTGCCGTTCTGTCGCAAGCGGTGCAAGTTCTGCTACTTCCGCGTCTACACCGACGTCGCGGCGGCGGACGTCGAACGGTATTCGCTGGCGCTCGCGCAGGAGGCCGCCCTGGCGGCGGCGCGGCCGGCGGTCCGCGGGCGGACGCTGAAGTACGTCTACTTCGGCGGCGGCACGCCCTCGTTCCTGAGCCAGAAGCAGCTCGAGCGGCTCGTGGCCGGGCTGCACGAGAGCTTCGGTTGGCAGGACGCCGAGGAGGTGACGTTCGAGTGCGAACCTGGGACGCTCTCCGAGCCGAAGGTGCGGGCGCTGAAGGCCCTGGGCATGACGCGTATCTCGCTCGGCGTGGAAAACTTCGCCGACGACGTGCTCGAGGCCAACGGCCGGGCCCATCTCTCTGCGGAGATCCTGCGGGCCTGGGAGTGGATCAAGGCGGCCGGCTTCCCCAGCACGAACGTCGACCTGATCGCCGGCATGGTCGGCGAGACGACCGAGTCGTGGCGGCGGACGGTCGAGAAGACGCTCGCGCTCGAGCCCGACAGCATCACCATCTACCAGATGGAACTGCCGCTCAACACGGTGTTCGTGAAGGATGCCCGCGAGGCGTCCGCTCCGGCCGCGGTGGCCGATTGGCCGACGAAGCGGGAGTGGGTGAACTGGGCCTTCGACCGCTGCCTCGAGCGGGGCTTTTCGGTTTCGAGCGGCTACACGCTGGTGCGCGATCCCGAGCAGGTGCAGTTCCGCTATCGCGACATGCTCTGGGAGGGAAGCGACCTGCTGGCCCTCGGTGTCGCCAGTTTCGGGCATCTCTCCGGTGTGCACTATCAGAATGCGACTCACTGGGACGACTACCTGTCGGCCGTGGCGGCGGGGAGCCTGCCGATCCGGCGCGGGCTGGCCCCCAGCCGCCGCGATCTGTTGATCCGGGAACTGGTGTTGGGGCTCAAACGCGGCCGGCTCGACACCGACCGACTGGCCCGCAAGTTCGGCCTCGATCCGCTCGTGGAGTGGGGGCCGCAGTGGCAGGCCCTCGCGGCGGAGGGATATCTCGAACTCACCCCCGCCGGCCCGGTTCTGTCCCGCCGCGGGTTGCTCGAGGTGGACGGTTTTCTCCCCCGATTTTTCGAGGGCGGTCCCGCCGGCGTGTCCCCCCCCGGAGCGGCGACGGGTGGGTCTGCCTCCGGTTAGCACGTGGTCGCGGCTGCGGTTCTTCCGGTATACCGTCCCGGGACCGGGCGGCGTCCAGGAACGGGCTCCATCGCCCGGCTCCCCCCCAGTGCCCGCCCTCATGCAGACGAGGTTTTTGTGCGTGACCTGACCGCGGCCTCGAGCCGAGTCCCGGCCGATCGTGAACGGGCGGCTTCTGCCTCCGTCGTCCAACAGACCCCGGTCATGCACTGCCCTCCCGTAAGGATTCTCAGGGACCGGTTGCGGGCGATGGCGGCTGATCTCGTCTCTGCTTGGCGGGCCGAAGGAGTGCCCGGTTCGGTCAAGTCGAAGGCCGGGCTCAGGACGGCGGCCGAGGCGCTGGTCCGGCGGGCGGCCGCCGGACCCGAGCACGTGGGTTGGACGATGGTCGTGATCGTGTCGGAGTATTGGCGGGGGCGGCTGGCCGCGGCGGCGTCGGGACGTCGTCTCCTGCTGCTTCCGGACTGCCCCGTCGCGGCCCGTGACGACAGGGCGGCGGGCCAAGCGGCAGGCGTCCCGCTGGTGTGCGGTCCCGGCTGTGGTATCGCGACGATCTGGGCGGCCGCTCGAGACGAGGGCTGGGTCGTCGAGCGTGTGGAGCGGGCGACGAGCGGGATCGGGTCGCTCCTGACGGGACAATACGACGGCGTTCTCGGCATCGCGAAACTCTCCCACCTCGAGAAGGCGTTCGCGATGCTGCCGGCATTTTCACTGCCGGTCGCGGCCGTGCCGTGCGAGCCGTTCGACATGCTGTCCGGGCAGGCGGGCTGTGCCGAGTCGCTCGCCGCCGCCGCGATCGACGTGGAGTGGGTGCTCGGCCTGCTCGGTGTGGCGGGCGGAGCGGCGGCGCCGGTGGGCGACTACCTGCCCCTGCTCCGGGAGGCGTCCGAAATGTTCACGGCCGGACAGCTCGACGCGCTCGCCGGCCGTCTCGGATTGGGAGCCGCTCTCGGGGCCGACTTGTCGGGGCCGGAGGATCTGCAGGCCGTGGCGCCGCTGGCCGCAACCGCCACCATCTCGAGGGGATTTCTGACGCGGGGCGGCAAGTTCCTCAGGCCGTTCATCTGCCTCGCGGCGCATGATGCATTGCTGGCCGATCTCGCCGGATGTCGGGCCGACGGCCGGCCGGCGGAGTCGACGCCGGGAGAGGCTTCGTCGCTGCCTCGGGACGCCGTCAAGGCCGCCGCGGTCGCCATTGAAATCTTCCACAAGGCGTCGCTCGTGCACGATGACATCGAGGACGCCGACACCATGCGGTATGGGCGGCCGACGTTGCACGTGCAGCACGGCATCCCCGCCGCGATCAACGCCGGCGATTATCTGCTCGGTCTCGGCTACCGCCTGATCGGGGGCCTGCCGGGGGCCGATGCCGGGGTCATCCGCGACCTGGTCGGGGTTCTTGCCGACGCCCACATGCGGCTCGCCCAGGGACAGGGCGCGGAACTCTGGTGGCGCGAGAGCGGCGACAAGCGGCTGACGCCCGACGAGGCGCTCGCGATCTACGGGCTGAAGACTTCCCCGGCCTTCGAGGCAGCGGTGGCCATGGGCATCCGGCTGGCGGGCCGGCAGCCGGGCGAGGCCGGGGCGATCGCTGCCTATGCAGGCCACGTGGGCACGGGCTTCCAGATCCTCAACGACCTCAAGGACTGGGCCGGAGACGTGGAGAACGACCGTCGGGCCGCGGGGGATCTGCTCGGTGGGCGGCCGACAGTGATGTGGGCCCTGGCGAACGAGAGCCTTCCCGCACCCGCCGCGCTCAGGCTGCGGGAACTGGCGGCGACCGCCGCGGGGCATCGGGCCGGCGGCACGGCGGACGAGCAGGATATCGGGCGTGCGATCGGCGAGGTCAAGTCGCTCTACGACCAGGCTGGTGTGTTCGACCGCGCGACGGCCCTCGTGGCGGAGCAGCGGCGGTTGGCGGCGGCAGCGGCGGCGACTTGCCGCTGGCCGCGACTTCGTGAAGTGCTCGAGTTTCTACTCGACCTGGCCGTGCCCGAGCCGGCTGCCTCGTGGCTGGCGGAATGACGCTTGCCGCGGGCGGCAGCGTTCGGGGACAATGAGCCTGCTCGTTGCCGCCGACGGCCGGTCCCCGGGAGCAGACACGTGTCCGCTGGGCTTCCAACTCGCGATCCAGTCGCCCGTGCCCAGGATTTGGTGCGGCTCTTCTGTGATCCGACCGGATTCGGCGGCCTGCGTGGCGTGCCGGCCGCGGAGGTTCCGGAGCCTGCCCGCGCGATGCTCGATCATCGCAGCCATATGACCGCCGCGATGGAGCGGGTCCACGGCAGCGTGAGCCTGAGGGTGGTGGCGACCGTCTCCGACGGCCGCTATGCACGGGAGATCATCCTGGAAGACAAATCGGGGCGTGCCGTGCAGTACGGCATCGTGAGGATCGATCTCACCGCCCTGGACGAGGCGATAGCCGGGGAGATTCGGGCGGCCCGGCGGCCGTTGGGCCGCATCTTGATCGACGGCGGCGTACTTCGCGAGGTGCACGACGTCGCCCTGCTGGAGATCGTGCCGGGGCCTCATCTTCGCCGCGCGCTGGCCTTGCCGGAACGTATCGGGCCGCTCCACGGCCGCGTCGCCGAGATCGAGCTCAACGGTCGCAAAGCCGTGGAACTGCTGGAGATTGTCGCCCCCGGGTGACCATCGATCCCGGCTGGCTCGCGAATCGGGCGGTCGCCGAGCTACCGTTCTCAACGCACGTCGAAGGTGAACTGCGGTCGTACCTCACCTGCGGCATCCTCTGCTTCGGATTCGGCAGGTCACACCGGAAGCTTTGCCATCGCCACCAGCTGAGGAGATCGAGCAGGCATCGTGGATGTGGTCCCACGGCCACGACGAGCCGTTTCTCAGGCGGTCGGGATGGTGCAGATCCAGCGACGGTGCGAGCACCCGGTGAGGAAGCGAGATTCGTTGTTCGTGACTTCAAAATGCTCGTGGGGCATGGCGATGAAGCCGGCTCGCGCCACCCGTCGAAGCTGCCGCATGACGAATACTGGGTCACGAATGTCCTCCAAAACGTGCGTGCAGATGACGAAGTCGAAAGGCCCGTGGGCGGCCATCACCTCGTCCCAAATCTCCGGCTCGCAGATGTTGCCGAGAAAGATTCGTTTCGTAGTGGCGAACGACTCGATGTCGCCATGCGCGTCAGCGAATGCATCCGCCCCGGGCTTGGAGGCTCCTCCGACGTCGAGAGCCGTGTGCCCGGGGTTGTTTCGCTCGCGCTCCGCCAGATACGCAAGAGCCCTTTGCCGTGACGGGCCAGAATCATCGTTTCAGTACGAGACGATTCCCATGTGTTCATTCACTGCAAGAGGAGCGTGCGAGTGCGTGTCACCGACTGAGGATCAGTCCACGTTAGACGGAACCTGCTGCTGTCCACAGGCGGCGAAGGAGCGGCACTCGTGGCCGCCATCCCCGCCAGGCTGTCTCGTCGAGCACGTCGAAGAACTGAGGGCGAAACGGGTGTGTATTCCCATAAAGCCACGGCTTGGACTCGGTCGTGAAGTGCACGATCCGCGGCTCGAAGCGGCAGGCCGCCAGCGTTTCCAAGTCGAATGGACTGTCCTGCCAGCCAGGATAGCGGGAGATGTGCGCGCCCTGATTCCACGCCAACGCCAGCGGCCGCCAGCGGCGATGGAGGGCCACGTTCAGGGCATACTGGTCGGCCCAGAGGACGTGCCTGCGATGGCGGTCAAGAATCTCCAGAGCGATCCGTGTGATGTCGTCTGTCCGCCACCGCTCGAGGTCCATCACCAGAACCCCGCTGTTGAGATAGGGGTCGTGCGGTGACATGCCAAACTCTCGGTAGTTTGGGATCGCGGGGTGAACGCCGAGGTAAGGGCTGCAGCGGTCGTAGTTGGGAAGTGCCACCGCACAATCAACCCATGGGCAGCTCACATCCGGAACGGCGAGGCAGGCCGCGTCAGCCAGCGGTTCGGCCCAAAGTGACGCCAGATCGGCGAGTACCAGCAGGTCGGAGTCGAGATAGATCACCTTATCGAGATCCGAGGGGAGCAACCGCGGAGCGAAGAGTCTCGCGTAGGCTGCGGGCCTGATGTGGCCGGAGGCGGGCAGGCTTCTCAGCCAGCGACGATCGGTGGTCAGCCATCGGACCGTGAGCCGCTCGTCATGCCAGGACTCCAGCAGGCGGGCTCTGTCGGTCGGCGTGATTCCGGCATCAACAACATGAAGAGTCAGCCGCACCTGCGGTCCGAGCGCTCGCAACGCGGATCGGATCGTGACCGCCAAAGGCATCACGTAGCGTCGGTCGGTGGCAACGACAACGCTGACCGTCTCTTCTGTCGTCCGGGGTATGTTCGCGATTGAAGGCACGGGTCGATGCACCGGAAGAACGCATGGCGGCGAAGTCTCGAGCGCATTCGCCTCCCGGTAAAGGCACCGCTCACGGCCGCCGAGAAACCAAGGCTGGACCGATTCTAGATCGGGCGTTCGGATTCTCGAAGCCTGCGGTTAGCCATGTCGACCGTCTTCAGCACGATGCGCGCCGCTGCCACCACCACAACATGCGCCTCCGGACGGCTCAGGTTCAGCGGCATGCTGCGGGCATTCTCCTCGCAACGGGGTGTCTGGCCTCGCCTTGCTTGCGACGGACCGCTCGCCGATGAGGCCTCTCCGTCGGCGGCTGAAGCAACTGGTCGCCGACCAGGCTCTGGACATCCAGATGCTCATGCACCGCTCGGCGGGAAACTGGTAAGCCCTTCCCGGAAGCGAGCGACAGTCGTCGAGCTTCGGACGCAGTGCGGCGTCTCCGAGCGCGGGGCGCGCACGGTGGTTGATCAGCCGCTCAACAGTCGACGGTTCAAGGCCAAGGTCATCGACACGCAGAGCGAGCCGTGACAGAAGCGTGCAGGGAGGACTCCAAACGCGTCCGTGCGCATGGTGCTCTGGGCAACCGGACGCCGTCGGAGTTCGCGCGGCCGGTGCCCGGGAAACAGAAAGCACTGCCGAGTCGGCAGGGTGGATCGAGCGGACCGAGTTTCCTGTCGCGGAGCGGCGGGGACGACTCACCGGTCAGTTCGGAGCCCCTCGCCAACCGCGGGAGGCACGATGGTTGTCCACGGTGAGTCGGGGCGAACGGCGATTTTAGGTCACTTCGGGGACACTACCCAAAGTCTTGCGCACGCAGCGTTTGTGACGATTGGGGCGATCTTGACTCAATACGCAAGATGCCGCTAGAGTTGAGGGCGTGGCAAGGATGGTAAGCCCGGCTGGGGTTTAGGGAAACGGAGTTCCGTTCTCGGCCCCGTGCGGTTATCTCCTCGCAAGCCACGGCTGATCGGTGGCCTGCCCCTGCGGTGGGCGACGATAACGCCAGAGTTCGCGATGGATTGCGGAGGTTACGGCAACCAGGAGGCCTAGGGGTTCGGGGTTGGCTCTCCGGAAGGGAGTTTTCTCCGGTTCCCGTTTTGACTAGCTGCACCACGGCTAGGGAGAGGGTGGTTACGCAGATGCAGAAAACTGTCTACACGACCGGCGAGGCGGCCAAGATTTGCAAGGTGAGTCAGCAGACGATCATTCGCTGCTTCGACTCCGGTCAGCTGAAGGGGTTCCGCGTGCCGGGCAGCCGGTTTCGCCGGATTCCCCGTGACCAGCTGTTTCTCTTCATGCGGGACAACGGCATTCCGACCGATGCGCTCGAGAGCGGCCGGCGGAAGATTCTCGTCGTCGACGACGACCAGGATCTCGTCGAACTGATCACCGACGTCCTCGAGCGGGACGGCCGCTTCGAGACGCGGAGCGTCAATAATGGCTTTGATGCCGGCATGATGGTCAAGGACTATCGGCCGGACCTGATCGTGCTCGACGTCATGCTGCCCGACATCAACGGCAAGGAAGTCTGCCAGCGGGTCCGCAGCGACTCGACGATGGACGAGGTGCGGATCATTTGCATCTCGGGCATGTGCGAGCCGGACAAGATCGAGGACCTGAAGGCCTCCGGAGCCAACGAGTTTCTCCAGAAGCCCTTCGAGGCGGAGGTTCTCGTCGATCGGATCTGCAGCCTGCTCGACATCGAGTCGGTCGCCGCCGGCTCCTGAGCCGCGGACTGCAGACGGGTCACGAACGTTTTCCAGGCGGCAGCGCCGGTCGACATGCCGGCGCTGCCGCCTCTGTTTTGCGGTCGGCGGCGGACGCGGACGACTCACAGCCACCGTTGACCGCCCGGGAGCGAAGCCGTGACGGACGGACGCACGACGACACAGCGCAGTGATCGACACACGCCCCGGGCGGCACCGATCGCCTGGCTGAGACCAGCAGCCGACGGAGCGGCGGGGCCGCTTGCCCGGGACGAGTGCCTGCTCCTCGCCACGGCGGTCGTCGAGGCGTCCGGCCGTGATGCGGGCGCCGATGCCGCGGGCGGCGCCGGTGCGGGCGGTGACGGGCTCGAGGTCGCGGCAGCGAGGATCCCGGCGGTCGCCGCCTGGCTGGATGCCCTGCCGGCCGGCGGCACAGATCGGCTCGACCTGCTGGCCACGTCCATCCTTCTGACGCCCGAAGATCGGTCAGGCGACCGCCAGGCTGGCGGAGCCGCCCCGGAAGCGATCCTGTTGCGCGAGTCAATCCGGCTGTGCGCCACCCGCGCCCTCGAGCGGCGCCGGTTCGATCGGGCCGTGGTGGAGGCCCGGCTGGAGGGACTGCGCGAACTGGCGTACGGTGCCGGGCACGAAATCAACAACCCCCTGGCCAACATCGCCAGCCGGGCCCAGGCCCTCCTGCTCGACGAGGCCGATCCCGAACGCCGCCGCCGTTTGGCGACGATCGTCGACCAGTCTTTTCGCGCCCGTGACATGATCGGCGGGCTCATGCTGTTCGCGCGGCCACCGAAACCGCGGCCTGAGGCGGTCGACGTGAGCGGTCTGGTGGCCGCCGCCATCGAAGCCGTGCGGCCGGTGGCCGCCGCCCGAGGCGCGCGGCTGGAGTACAGCCCGCTGCCGGTGCCGCTCGACGTGGTCGTCGACCGGGTGCAGATCGAGGAAGTGATCCGGGTCGTGGCCGTGAATTCGATCGAGGCGGTTTCAGCCGGCGGTCGGGTCGTGCTTTCGGTCATGCGCGCCGAGGATGGCGGCTGCGAGATCGCGATCGCCGACGACGGTCGCGGCATGACGGCCGAGGCCTTGCGGCGGGCCTTCGATCCTTTCTACAGCGGCCGGGAGGCCGGCCGTGGGATCGGCCTGGGGCTTCCCAAGGCTTGGCGCCTCGTGGAGGCCAACGGGGGTGGCATCCTGGTCGATTCGCGACCCGGTCAGGGGACGCGCGTCGCGATCAGGCTTCCTCGGGCCGCGACTCAGTCTGATGTTTCCGTAGAGGCTTCGGAGGCGGAAAAGATGCCCCAGGTTTCCTAGTTGACGGGGTGCTTCGCGAGTCGCGGGCTGGGGCGGCGGGATGGCTCGTTTCGCGCTTGTCGAGGTTCTCGCCGTTCTCTATCCTCCCGCGTTGTACTTGGCCGGATTCGCGGTGATGGATCACCGCCGCAAGCCTCTCGCAAGGATGGTTTCATGAGCTTGACCGGACCGCGGATGGACTCGGGCGTCGCGACGCTCGATCTCGACTCGTCGCTCCCATCCCCCCAGCGGCCGGGGGTTGGAGGACCGAGGTTTGCCGGAGCTTCGGTGGAGAAACGGGCCGTGGCCCGGGCGGTCGACAAGACGGCTGCGTGGTTGCTCGATCACCAGGCCGACGACGGACACTGGCGGGGGCCGCTCGAGGGCGATTCGATCCTCGAGAGCGAATACATCCTGATTCTCGCGTGGGCCGGGCGTCTCCATGGCGACGAGATCGCCGGGGCGGCCGCGAGAATCCTGGCGCAGCAGTTGCCGGCCGGGGGCTGGGCGATCCATCCAGATGGTCCGGTGGATGTGAGCGCCAGCGTCAAAGCTTACCTGGCGCTGAAGATCACCGGCCATGACCCGAACGGCGAGCCGCTCGTGCGGGCCCGCAGCGCCATCGCGGCTGCGGGAGGCCCGCGGGCGGTCAACAGCTTCACGAAGTTCTATCTCGCCCTGCTCGGGCAACTCCCCTACTCCGAGTGTCCGGCCGTGCCGCCGGAGATGGTGCTGTTGCCGAAATGGTTTCCGGTGAATCTGTATCGCGTGTCGGCCTGGTCGCGGACCATGATCGTGCCGCTCTCGCTGATCTGGGCGTTCAAGCCTGTGCGGATGATCTCCGACGCGGCCGGCATCGGGGAACTGTTTGCCGATGCGCAGGCCGCGGCTCCCCTGCCGCCGGTGGGCGGGACGGGTGGCTGGGCGAGGTTCTTCCGCGGCGTCGACCGGGTGATGAAGATGGCAGAGGCGGTCGGCTTCCGGCCGTTGCGGCGGAGGGCGGTGGCCGCCTGTCGGCAGTGGATGCTCCAGCGGTTCGACTCGAGCGACGGCCTCGGCGCGATCTTCCCGCCCATCGTCTGGAGCATCGTCGCCCTACGGGCGATGGGCTGCGACGACGACTCGCCGGAGGTGCGCGAGTGCTGGCGGCAACTGGACATGCTGGTGGAGCGGGAGCCGGACGGTTCCACCAGGCTGGAGCCGTGTCGCTCTCCGGTCTGGGATACGGCCATCTCGCTGCGGGCCTTGGCCGATGCCGTGGCGACGGAGAGCGATCCGCTGGCGGCGGGCATGGCCGACGCGGCCCCCGCCCTCGACCGCGCCGTCGATTGGTTGCTCGAGCGAGAGATTCGGGCTGCGGGTGATTGGGCGCATGCCGCGGCCGCGGTGCCTTCCTCGGGATGGTGCTTTCAATATGCCAACCGGTTTTACCCCGACGTCGACGACACGGCGATGGTGCTCATCGCCCTGGCGACCTGGCGGGAGTGCGGTGCCGCGGGCCAGGGCGGCGCTGCCGAGCGGCGGCTGGGCGCCGTGCAGGCGGCCATCCGGCGGGCGGTCGGGTGGCTGGAGGCGATGCAAAACTCGGACGGCGGTTGGGGTGCCTTCGATCGCGACAACAACATGGAACTGCTCTGCAAAGTGCCGTTCGCCGACCACAACGCGATGATCGACCCGAGTTCTCCCGACCTGGCTGGGCGCGTGCTGGAAGCCTTCGGCAAGCTGGGGCGGCGGATCGGTGATCCCTGTGTCGATCGGGCCGTCGCGTACCTGCGGCAAAGCCAGGAGCCCGACGGCTGTTGGTTCGGCCGCTGGGGCGTGAACTACATCTACGGGACCTGGCAGGCGATCGAGGGGCTGCGGGCGGTCGGTGTGCCGCCGAGCGATCCGTCAATCGTGGCCGCCGTGGGCTGGTTGGCTCGGCATCAGCAGTCCTGCGGCGGTTGGGGCGAGACGCCGGAGAGCTACGGCGATCGCACGCTGGCGGGCTGCGGCGAGCCGACCGCATCGCAGACTGCCTGGGCGGTGGCCGGGCTGATCGCCGCCGGTCGGCACGACGCTGCCGAGACGCGGCGCGGTGTGCAGTGGCTCACCGCCCGGCAGCGGAGCGACGGCAGTTGGGACGAGTCTGCCTTCACGGGTACCGGTTTCCCCAAGGTCTTCTACCTGCGGTACCACTACTACCGCATCTACTTCCCTCTGATGTCGCTGGCGCGGTACGCCCGGTCGGTGACCAACGGGCTCGTGAGCCGGGAGCGGGTGGCATGAGTGTTCCCGTCGGTCAGATGGCGGCCGTCGTCAAGCACATCCTCGCGCAGCGGGTGCGCGGCAACGCGCGGTATCCGCTGGTCTTGATGCTCGAGCCGCTCTTTCGCTGCAACCTTGCCTGCGGTGGCTGTGGCAAGATCCAGCACCCCGCCGAGGTGCTCCGCTCTCACCTTACGCCGGAGCAGTGCTTCGCCGCGGTCGACGAGTGCGGTGCGCCGATCGTCTCGATCCCCGGGGGAGAGCCGCTCTTGCACCCGCAGATCGAGGAGATCGTGGCGGGCATCGTGGCACGGCGGAAGTATCTCTACCTCTGCACGAACGCGCTGAAGCTCGAGGAGATGCTGCCCCGATTTCGGCCGTCGCGGTACCTGGCTTTCTCGGTGCACTTGGACGGCCCGCGCGAGGAGCACGACCACGCCGTCTGTCGCGATGGTGTCTACGACCGGGCGGTCGCCGCCATTCGGGCGGCCCGGCGGGCGGGCTTCCGCGTCACGACCAACTCCACGCTCTTCGACACGGCCGACCCGGTCCGGTATCGCCGGTTCTTCGACGAGGTGATGGCCTTGGGTGTCGAGGGGATGATGATCTCTCCCGGCTACTCCTACTCCAAGGCACCCGACCAGGATCACTTCCTGCCCCGCGCACGAAGCCAGTCGCTCTTCCGTCGGATCCTCGACGCCGCTCCCCGGCGGTGGAAGTTCAATCAGTCGCCGGTGTTTCTCGAGTTCCTCAAGGGCAACTGGGATCTCGAGTGCCACCCGTGGGGCACGCCCACCTACAACCTCTTCGGATGGCAGCGTCCCTGCTACCTGCTCGACGAGGGCTACACGCGGACCTACCGCGAACTCATGGCCGAGACCGAATGGGAGGCCTACGGCCGCGCCAGCGGCAATCCCAAGTGCCGCGACTGCATGGTCCACTGCGGCTATGAACCGGCGGCCGTCGAGGCCACGTTCGGCTCATGGCGCGGCCTCTGGCGCACGGCACGACTGGCGATCTTCGGGCCGCCGAAGCCGCGGACGCAGGCCGACGAGCCGCCCGTTCCCTTGCCCGTCCCGGCGACGCTCCGTCGAGGTCCCAACGGCCTCCCCGCCCTGCCGATTCTCGACCGGGCCTGAAGCCCTGGCTGCGAGGAAACGCGTTTTTCTCGGTGTCGGATCCGCGGTGCCACACCGCCGCTGAGGGGTCGCCCACGCCCCGTCACCGGACGTGCGCGTCGGCCATCCGGGCCTCCGCTCACTCGGATGCCGACTTCGCTTCGCCATCCTGGCTGCGCTCGTCGGCATACGCCGGCTCTCGAGGCGTGGGCGGCCCCTCAGCTCCCGTCTCCTCGTGGCGACACGTTTTCCAACTTTTCGAATCCGGTTGGCGAGGGCACCGTACCGTCGGTATCCAGGAGTCGAGCGGCAATCCTGCCGTTCTGTCCGTGAAGTCGCCCGCCGCGGCGGCAGTTCCTACAAGCCCCGGTCGCGTGCGATCCGGGCCGCGGCGAGCGCCGCGCCGCGGGCACCGGCGGTGTCGCCGTCGGGGATCACGTGGATCGGCAGGTCGGCCTGCTCCTCCCGCTGGACGGGCATGCCGGCTCGGATCTCTGCGACGAACCAGCGGCGAAAATCGGGGCTCGTCTCGACCGCCCCGCCCCCCACCACCAGCGCGTCGGGGTCGAAGATATTGATCATCTCGTCGAAGAAGAGCGCGAGCGCCCGGGCCTGTACCCGGAAGATCTCGCGGCACATCGCGTCTCCGCCCTCCGCGAGGCCACGGACGAGCTTGGCGGCCTGGGCGACCTCCAGGCGGGCGAGTTCGTGATCGGGATGCCGTTCCAGAAAGTGCGGCAGCAGGCTGCGACGGATCGCCGTGAGCGAGCAGAGCGACTCCAGGTCGCCCGTACGGCCGCAGTTGCACCGCGGGACCATGCCGTCGAGGCCGGGAATCTGCCCGTACGGAATCAGGACGTGCCCCAACTCGCCGCCGAAGCCGTTGCGGCCCGTGATCACCTGCCCCCCCGTCACCACGCCACCGCCGAGGCCGGTGCCCACGATCGCCGCCACGCTCGTCGCGGTGTTCTCCGAGCCGAAGATGGCGACATGGCCCCACAGGGCCGCGGCATTGCCGTCGTTCAAGTAGGTCACGGGCCGATCGAGACGCTGTTCGAGGCCGGCGCGGATGTCATAGCCGGCCCACTGATCGTGCACGAAGTTCGTCGAGCCGCGGCGGCTCAGGACACCCGTGGCGCTGGCCGGACCAGGCGTGTCGAGCCCGACCGCCACGACGTCCGTCGGACAAATGCCGGATTGGGCGGCGGCCAGCGCGAGGCCGTCGACGATCTGGCCGAGGCAGACGTCGGGTCCCTCCACGCTGCGGGCCGGATGCTCGCAGAGTCCCCGGATGAGGAACTGGCCACTCTGGTCGAGGAACGTGTAGTTGATCGCGGTGCCACCGAGATCGATGCCCGCCACGACCTTCATTCCCTGCGCTGTCGCCGTCACGCTTGCCCGCCCTTTCCTCGATCTTGCCTTCAAGAGCCCGACTGCGCGGCCAACTCGCGCTTGACGCGGCTCAGGATGGCCCGCAGGCCCCGCGACCTGAGGATGCCGAGCACGTCGGCAAGGCCCATCCGCTCGAGCATGTCCTCGGGGAGCGCCGCCACTTCCCCCACCGGCCTGCCGTCGACCGCGTCGGCCAGAATCGCCACGAATCCCTTCACGGTCGGCGCCTCCGGCGCCACCTCGGCCAGCAGCCGGGCGGTGCCCTGCTCCACCTCGGGCCAGAGGAAGACCGGCGTCTGGCACTCGTGGACCCGCCGATCCTCGGCCTGCTTTCGGGCCGCATACTCCGGCGGCAGCGGCCGCAGGCCGGCCGCGAAGTCGAGGAGCAGTTCGAGTTTTTCGCGGCCGTCGAGATCGGCGAACTCGCCTACGATCCGATCGATTCGCTCGGTGACGCCGTTCATGCGGATGGATCGTGCTGGAGCGAGAGCGTTTCCCCGACACCGGGCATCAGGAGCTCAGGAAACCTGTGCGGGGGCCGGAACCTCGGTCACGGCGCCGCCAGGCGCCGCTCCCTTGACGATCGGCACACCGACGGAGTTGCCCCACTCCAGCCAAGAGCCGTCGTAGTTCTTGACGTTGCCAAAGCCGAGCAGGTATTTGAGCACGAACCAGGTCAGGCTCGAGCGCTCGCCGATCCGGCAATAGGCGATCGTCGGGGAACGTCGCTTCATCTTCAGCTCGCGCACGTAGAGCTTCTCCAGCTCCTTGGCCGTCTTGAAGGTGCCGTCCTCATTGCAGTTCATCGGCCAAGGCACGTTGACCGCGCCCGGCACGTGGCCGCCCCGCACCGCGCCCTCGTTGGGGTAGTCGGGCATGTGCATCCGCTCGCC
>JBJOKF010000175.1:0-25105 GCA_046046235.1 Planctomycetota bacterium
GCGGCGCCGAAGGTGGAGAAGGTCCACAAGTTCTTCAAGGACCTCGTGAAGTAACGGCCCTGCGACTCCAGATGCCTTCGGCGGAGTCAGTCGGGGCCAAGCTGCGGCCAGGCAACGCTGCAATCAGGCAGCGTCGCCGATGACTCCAGCCGGGAGATCGTGACCCCCAGATGCTTTCGGCGGAGTCAGTCGGGGGCCGCGCAGAAGCCGGTGAACTTTGTCTCCGCCGCAGGGGCCTCCAGGGCCATCGGGTGGGAAATTGACAAAGTCCGCCGGCGCCGAGCAGGCCACCGCTGGCTCCGAATGCGGGCTGCATCACTGCGACGCCGCAACGGGGCCTCACCACATCGCCCTGGATAGCTTCGCAGCATGGATGGCTTTGCAGCCGCGTCGTTACGCGTCGGCGTAACGTACGACGTCGCCAGGATGGCGATCTGCCCGGCGATGGAACCCTTGGCGTTCCTTCGCCGGGCCAAGGCTGCAAAGGCCATGGATGGCTTTGCAGCCGCGTCGTTACGCGTCAGCGTAACGTACGACCAGCTCCGCCGCCTCGACGGGCGTGCCCGGCGCCACGAGCACTTCGGCGATCTTGCCGTCGCGCTCCGCGTAGACGGTCGTCTCCATCTTCATCGCCTCGAGGCTCAGGAGCTTCTGCCCCTTCGTGACCGAGTCGCCCGGCCGCACCGCGACCGTCACGATCAGGCCCGGCATCGGCGCGCCCACCTCGCGGGCGTCGCCCGCCGCGGCCTTGGGCCGCCGCTGGATCTTCGCCTCGAGGCTCTTGTCGGCCACCGACACGCTTCGCGGCTGGCCGTTCAACTCGAAGAACACCGTCCGCGACCCGTCGGCGTGCGGCTCACCCACCGACAGCAGCCGGACGACGAGCGTCTTGCCCGGCTCGATGTCGATGGCGAGTTCCTCGCCGAGCTTCGGACCCTCGAGGAAGGCGGGGGTGGAGAGCACGCTCACGTCGCCATGCTTGGCCCGATGGGCCGCGAAGTCTTGGAACACCCGCGGATAGAGCAGCCAGGAGAGCACCTCGCGGGGCGATGCCGTCCGGCCCAGGAACTCCGCCACCTTCTTTTCCGCCGCCTTGAAGTCGGCCGGCGGCATCGACGCACCCGGGCGGCCCGTCACCACGTCGCCCGAGCGGACGATCCGCTTGACCACCTCCGGCGGGAAGCCGCCCGGCGGCTGGCCCATGCGGCCGGCCAGCAGGTCGACGATCGATTCCGGGAAGGCCATCTCGCGGGAATCGGAGAGCAGGTCGGAGGCCTGCATGCCGTTGGTGACCAGCAGCAGGGCGAGGTCGCCGACCGCCTTGCTCGTCGGCGTCACCTTCACGATGTCGCCGAGCAACGCGTTGACGTCGGCATACGCCCGGCAGACTTCCTCCCAGCGGTCGCCGAGCCCGAGCGCCTTGGCCTGCTCGAGGAGGTTCGTGAACTGGCCACCGGGCATCTCGTGGAGATACAGGTCGGCGTCGGGCGCCTTCATGCCGCACTCGAAGGCGGTGTAGTGGTCGCGGACGCCCGCCCAGTAGTGGGCCAGGTGCCGGAGCGGTTCCGGGTCGAGGCCGGTGTCGAGCGGCGTGTTGCGGGCGGCCTCGACGATGGCGTTGAGATTGGGCTGGCTCGTCAGGCCGGCGAAGGGCGCCATGGCCGCGTCGACCACGCGGGCGCCGGCCCGGGCCGCCTCCAGGCAGCTGGCAAGTGCCGCGGCGGAGGTGTCGTGGGTGTGGAAGTGGATCGGGATGCCGATCTCGGCACGCAGTGCCGCCACCAACCTTCCGGCGGCGAACGGCTTGCAGAGCCCCGCCATGTCCTTGATGGCGAGCATGTGCGCGCCCGCCTGCTCGAGCTCCTTGGCGAGCTTCACGTAGTAGTCGAGGGCGTACTTCGTCCGCTTCGGGTCGAGCACGTCTCCGGTGTAGCAGACCGCCGCCTCGCAGATCGCGCCGCTCTCCACCACGGCGTCGATGGCCACCCGCATGTTCGGCACCCAGTTGAGCGGGTCGAACACCCGGAACACGTCGATGCCGGAGGCGGCCGACTGCTTGACGAAGGCCTGCACGACGTTGTCGGGGTAGTTCGTGTAGCCGACGGCGTTGCTCGCGCGCAAGAGCATCTGGAAGAGGACGTTCGGGATCTTCTCCCGCAGCTGGAGCAGCCGGTCCCAGGGGCACTCCTTCAGAAACCGCATCGCCGTGTCGAAGGTCGCGCCCCCCCACATCTCGAGCGAGAAGAGCCCCGGCGCCAGACGGGCGTAGGCGTCGGCCACCGCGAGCATGTCGAAGGACCGCATCCTGGTCGCCAGGAGCGACTGGTGGGCGTCGCGCATGGTGGTGTCGGTGATGAAGAGCCGCTGCTGCTCCCCGAGCCAGGCCGCGAACTTCGCGGGGCCCAGCTCCTTGAGCTTCGTCCGCGTGCCGGCCGCCGGGCTTGCCAGCCGGTCGTATTCCGGCAGCGGCGCGGGATGCCGTCGCGCCGCGGGTGGCCGGCCCTTCACGAGCGGGTTGCCGTTGACGATCACGTCGGCGAGGAACTCGAGCACCCGGGTGGCGCGGTCGCGGCGGACCGGGAGTTCGAACAGGCTCGACGTCTCGTCGATGAAGCGGGTCGTGCACCGGCCGGCGAGGAACTCCGGGTGCGTGACCAGGTTGATGAGGAAGGGGATGTTGGTCTTCACCCCGCGGACGCGAAACTCCTGCAAGCACCGCTCGATGTGGCCGGCCGCCTCCTCGTGGGTCAGGCCGCGGGCCGTCACCTTCACGAGCAGCGAGTCGAAGTAGGGCGTGACGACGGCGCCGGAGAAGGCGGTGCCGGCGTCGAGGCGGATGCCCATGCCGCTGGCCGAGCGGTAGGCGGTGATCCGGCCGTAGTCGGGGAGGAAGCGATTCTCCGGATCCTCCGTCGTGACTCGGCACTGGATCGCGGCGCCCATCGAGCGGATCTTCGCCTGGTCCTCCAGGCCGATCTGCGGGTCGGAGAGCTTCCAGCCCTCGGCCACCCGGAGCTGCCGACGGACGATGTCGACACCGGTGATCTCCTCGGTGACCGTGTGCTCCACCTGGATCCGGGGATTCACCTCGATGAAGTAGAAGCGGTCGGCGTCGGCGTCGACGAGGAACTCGACGGTGCCGGCGTTCTCGTAGCGGGCCAGCCGGCCGATCGCCAGTGCGGCAGCGCAGATCGCCTGCCGCATGGGCTCGGAGAGGTTCGGCGCCGGCGCCATCTCCACCACCTTCTGGTGCCGCCGCTGCACCGAGCAGTCGCGCTCGAAGAGATGCACGAGGTTGCCGTGCAGGTCGCCGAGCAACTGCACCTCGATGTGCCGCGCACGCTGGATGAACTTCTCGACGAACACGCTCGCGCTGCCGAAGGCGGTCTTGCTCTCGCGCTGGGCGCTCTCGAGCGCCACGGCCAGTTCGTCCTCGCCGCGGACCACCCGCATGCCGCGGCCCCCGCCGCCGTGGGCCGCCTTGATGATCACCGGCCAGCCCAGTTCCCGGGCGATCGCCAGCGCGTCGGCGAAGCCGCTGACCGGCTGCGAGCTGCCCGCGAGAATCGGCACGCCCGCCCGCTTGGCCAGGTCGCGGGCGGCGGTCTTGTCGCCGAGCGTCTCGAGCAGTTCCACCCGCGGGCCGACGAACACGATCCCCGCCCGCTGGCAGGCGGCCGCGAAGTCGGGGTTTTCGGAGAGGAAGCCGTAGCCCGGATGGATCGCGTCGACGTCGTGGGCCTTCGCGATGGCGACGATCGCCTCGATGTCGAGATAGGAGCGGATCGGCTCGCCGGGCTTGCCGACGAGATACGACTCGTCGGCCTTGAAGCGATGCAGCGCGAAGCGGTCCTCGTGGGCGTAGATCGCCACGGTGCGGATGCCGAGCTCGTGCGCCGAGCGGAAGACACGGATCGCGATCTCGCTGCGGTTGGCGACCAGCAGCTTCTTGATGGGACGCATCGGAGCAGATTCCTTCCACGCCGGCTCGGGCCCACCGGGGGCTCGAAGGGTCGTCGTGCGGGGCTTCTTCGGGCTTGAAAACGGCCCCAATCGTACCGCCGCCCGACGGGGCGAACAGGGGAACGCGGGGCGGCCGTCGCCCAGGTGCTTTTCGCGCTCCAGCAGCGTCCCTTCAGCGGCCGGCCTGTTCGTCTGCGTAGCTCGGGCGGACGTACTCGGGCACGAGCGCGGCGGGATCGTCGACCGCGCCGGCCGCGGCCCGCAGGTGGGCGATGCGGACAAGGTCGTCGGCGGCCGGTCGCCAGGCCGTCGGCGGCGCGATCGTGATGTCGGGACGAGCGTCGAGCGCCGCCGCGACGACCGCGAGTCCCGGGCCGGAGACGACCGCGCCCGCGGGGAGAGATCGCGGCCACTCCGCGGCGGCCACGAGCCGGCCCGGCTCCACGCTCCAGCCGCTCGGCGCAGCGGCGGCCGGGACGACCCGCGTCACGAACAGGTCGCCGCGGCCGGCGTCGAACGCCACGTGCACGGCCACGGGCGCGCGGCCCAGAGCGGCCATGGTGCCGACCGCGATCACCTCGCAGGCCGACACGCCGACCAGTCGGCTGCCGGTGGCCCAGGCCAGCGCCTTGGCCGTCGCGACGCCGACACGCAGCCCCGTGAAGGAGCCGGGCCCGGTGATCACCGCGACGACCTCCGCATCCGCGAGTCGCCAGCCGGCCTCGGCCACGACCTCCGCGACGGCCGCCGCGAGCAGTCGGGCGTGCTCGCCAGCCTCCGGCAGCACGCGGTCGGCCACGCGGTCGGCGGGCCCGCCCGCGGCGACGATGCCCGGGGCGAGGCTCGTGTCGATGGCGAGGACGTTGGCGAAGCTCATGGGCGGCTCGTGAACGGCGTCGGACGTGCGGCTTGACCGGGGTGGGAGCCGTTCGTAGTCTCGACGAGGCAGGCGATGGCAGGCGAACGAGCGGCAGGCCCTGGCGGAGCGGGTTGCAGACCAGTCGTATCAGTGAAGCGGGCCATCATCAGCGACGTCCACGGCAATCTCGAGGCCCTGCAGGCGGTGCTCGAGGATATCGACCGGCAGCAGGTCGACGCCATCTACTGTCTCGGCGACGTCGTCGGCTACGGTCCCAATCCCTGCGAGTGCCTGCGGCTGGTCCGCGACCGCTGCAGCATGGTGCTCCTCGGTAACCATGACCAGGGCGCCCTCTTCGACCCCGACGGCTTCAATGTGGGCGCCGAGCGGGCCATCCGCTGGACGCGGCAGCAGCTCGAGCAGCACGACCGTCTGCCCCGCAACGCGGCGGATCCCCTGACCGACTTCCTCGGAGAGCTGCCCCGGGTCCATGCGGAGGGTGAACTGCTCTTCGTGCACGGCTCCGCCCGCCGGCCGCTGGACGAATACGTCTTCCCCGAGGACATCTACAACCCGCTCAAGATGGAGCACATCTTCGAGCTGGTGGGCAGGTACTGCTTCCAGGGGCATACCCACATCCCCGGCATCTTCACGACCGCCCCCGACTTCGTCTCGCCGGCGGTGCCGAGGAACGCGCCGGAGCAGCGGCTGGCCCTGCCCGAGGGCAAGGGGATGGTCAACGTCGGCAGCGTCGGCCAGCCCCGCGACGGCGACTACCGGGCCTGCTACGTGATTCTCGAGGATGGGACGGTGCGGTACCGGCGGATCGAGTATTCCTCCGACGTCACCTGCCGCAAGATCCACGCGATCGCCGACCTCGACAACTTTCTCGGCGACCGGCTGCTCCAGGGGCGGTAGCCGGCGGTCGACGGCGCGGAACATCCCGCCCGCGGGGTGCAGCCGATATACTCCGATCTGGTCGCCCGCCTCGTCGGAGTGTTTCGTGGAACGCCGCTACGCCCAGTTCATCGCCCTCTCGCTGGCCATCGTTCTTGCCGGGCAGCTCTTGCAGGCCTGGCTTTTTCCCAAGCCCCGGCCCGGTGATCGCGAAGGGCCGGCGGCGACGCAGGCCGCCGGCAGTGCGGCCCCGGACGACGCCGCCGTGGCAGCGGCCCCCGAATCGAACGGCGAGGCCGCGGCTGAACGGCCCGTGAGCGAACTTCCCGAGCAGTCCGAGCCCGACGCGCCCCGCCGCAGGCTCGCCCTCGGTTCGCTCGATTCCAAGGGACCGGCCGGCATGCTCGTCACGCTCACGAGCCGCGGGGCCGCGGTGGAGCGGATCGAGTTGGCAGGCAGCGACTTCCTCGACCAAGACGATCGCTCCGGCTACCTCGGCCACCTGGCCTGCGAACCGGCGGAAGCCGGCTGCCGTATCGGCTTCGTCGGTCCAGGCACGCCCGCCGATCGCGCCGGTTTCCGGCCGGGGGACGTGATCACGAAGCTCGGCGGCACGGCGATCCCCGACCCGCGGGCGCTCGCCGCGGCGCTCGCGCCGACGCGGCCCGGGCAGAGCGTGACCGTCGAGATCGTCCGCGACGGACAGTCGCTCTCCCGCGACGCAGTGCTCGCCCGCCGGCCGTTGGAGGTGGTTCGTCCCGAATATCGCACGCGGCCGGTGGCCGATCCCGACGCCGAGCCCATCGATCCGCTGTCGTTCCGTCTGTCGCTCGAGAGCCGAGACGGCCGTCGCCGCAGTGAGCCGCTCGTCGAGCTTCCGGGGCAGGAACTCGCCGACCGCGACTGGCAGGTCGATCCCGCTTCCGATGCCGCCCGCGTGCGGTTCACCCGCCGACTGCCGGGCGGGCTCGTCGCGGCCAAGGAATACCGGCTGGTGAAGCCGTCGGGAGGCGCCGGCGGAGAGCGGCTCGAACTGCTCGTGGAACTCACCGGCGGCGACCGGCCGGCGCGGCTCGTCTACGCGCTCGACGGCCCGACGGGACTGCCGACCGAGGGGTGGTGGTACACCGCGCGGGTGGCCCGCGATTGGGGCACGCTCGCCGTTCGCGACGTGGCGCTGCGGTTCGCCGGCGAGCACAGCACGCTCGTCAGCGGCTTGAAGATGGCCGATGGATCGCTCGACCATCCGGCCTCGGCCGTCCGCGAGGGCAAGCCGCTCTCCTTCGCCGGCGTCGACGCGCTCTATTTCGCCGCCGCGCTGCTGCCGGCGGCGACAGGCGACCAGGCGCCGGCCCTCGACGAGGTGCGGCCGCTGGTGGTGGGGGAGGTGCCGCCGGCCGCCCGGCGCAAGCTCGTCGACGTGACGTGCCGGCTCGTCTCGAAGGAACTCACCGTCGACCCCGGCAGCACCGTCGCGCACCGCTACGAGATCTTCGCCGGCCCCAAGAAGCCCGACCTGCTCGCGACGTTCGGCCTCAAGGCGGCCGCCATGGACGACCTCGTGTATTACGGCTGGTTCGGCTGGGTGGCGCGGCCGATGGTCGCGCTGTTGCACGCGCTGCATGCCGTGATCCGCAACTATGGGATCGCCATCCTGCTGCTGACGGTGCTCGTCCGCGCGGCGATGTTCCCGGTGAGCCGCAAGCAGGCGCTCTCGTCGCAGAAGATGCAGGTGCTCCAGCCGGAGATGAAGGCGATCGCCGAGAAGTACAAGAACGACCCCGAGAAGCGGACCCGGGCCACGCAGGAGCTGTGGCGGAAGCACGACTACAACCCGATGGGCGGCTGCCTGCTCGTCTTCATCCAGGTGCCGATCTTCATGGGCCTCTACCGGTCGCTGGCGACCGACGTGGAGCTGCGGCAGGCGCCGCTGTTCAGCTCGGCGATCCGCTGGTGCTCCAACCTCGCCGCGCCGGACATGTTCTACGACTGGTCGCAGTGGCTACCGCCGTTCCTCTCGGCGCCGGAGGCCTGGCTGGGGCCCTACTTGAACCTCTTCCCGCTGGCCACCATCGGCCTGTTCCTCTGGCAGCAGCAGCTCTTCATGCCGCCGGCGGTCGACGAGCAGGCGAAGGTGCAGCAGCAGGTGATGAAATACATGATGTTTTTCATGGCGCTGATGTTCTTCAAGGTGCCGTGCGGGCTGTGTCTCTACTTCATCGCTTCGAGCCTGTGGGGCATCGCGGAGCGGCTCTGGCTGCCGCAGACCTTGCCGGCGACGGCGGGGGCGGCCGCGGCGGGGGGCAATGGCCGCGTGCTCGACGTGCCGTTCGCGCGGCTCGGCGGCGGTCAGGCTCCACAGCCGCCGGCCGCGGAGGCGGCCCGGCAGAAGCGGCAGGCCCGCAAGAAGCAGCGGTAGGCGGTCGCAGCCCCGTCGTCCGGATCTTCGCGTGCCGCAGTGTCGGCCGCGGCTCGTCGCCATGCTCTCCCCTGACGACCTCATCGTCGCGGCCGCCACCGTCCCGGCTCCCGGCTGCCGGGCGATCGTACGGCTGGCGGGCGCGGAACTCGACCGACTGCTCGCCGCACTCATCGTTCCCGAATCCAACGCGGCTTGCGCCGTCACGGGCGGCCCGCCGCGGCTGGTCACGGCGCGGCTGGCGGCCGCGGGCCCGCTGGCCGACTTCGGGCAGGTGCCCGTCGCGGTGCTCCACTGGCCCGGGCCCGGCGGCCCGCTCGGCGGGCCGCTCGCCGAGGTGCAACTGCCGGGGGCGCCGCCGCTCGTCGAGGCGGTCGTGGCCGCGGCCTGCGGTCATGGTGCCCGGCTCGCGCGGGGCGGCGAGTTTTCGCTGCGGGCGTTTCTCGCCGGCCGGATGGATCTCCTCCAGGCGGAGGCGGTGCTGGCCGTGGTCGATGCGCGGACGCCCGCGGAACTCGCTCAGGCGCTCTCCGCGCTCGCCGGCGGCATCGGTCGCGAGGTGGACCTGGTGCGTGAACGGCTGCTCGATCTCACCGCCGACATCGAGGCGGCGATCGATTTCTCCGACGAGCGGACGCCCGACGCGGTGCCGACGGCCGACGCCGCCGCCTGGGCGGCCGTCGAGGAACGGATCCTGGCGGCCGCCGCCGCCGTCGAGGCGCTCGCCGGACGGCTCGCCGCCCGCGACGCGACCGCCACGGCCGACCTCCCCCGGGCGGTGCTCGTGGGACCGCCGAACATCGGCAAGAGCAGCCTCTACAACGCGCTCCTCGGCCGTGCGGCGGCGCTCGTGGCCGACGAGCCGGGCACCACCCGCGACTGGCTCGTGGCGCGGCTCGACGCCCGTGCGGACGAGCCGGCGTGTCTGCTCATCGACGTGGCGGGGGTCGTCGCCGCGACCCCGGCGCCGAACACCGTCGCCAGCCTCGCCGATCGGATGGCGCGGGAGGAGATCGCCCGCGCCGAGATCGTCGTCGTGTGCCATGATGCCGCCGCGCCGGCCGTGTCCCCGCCGGATCACCTGCCTGCGACCGCCCTGCGGGTCGACGTCGTCACCCGCTGCGACGCCGCGGCCACGGCGGCGCCGGCGACCGGCCTGCGGACGAGCAGCCTGTCGGGCGCCGGGATCGCGGAACTTCGCGCCGCGATCCTCGACGCGGTGACGCGCCTGCCGCCGCGATCGTCACCGGCCACACAGCGGCTGCGGGGCGCGCTCGACGAGGCCGCGACGGCCCTGGCCGCCGCCCGCGAGGCCGCCGCGCCGTCCGGCCACGCGGCCGGGCGGGACGAGGCGATCGTGGCGGGACTCGTGCGGGCCGCGGTGGCGGCGATCGGGTCGGCCACGGCCACCGACGTCGGCACCGAGCTCATCGATCGGATATTCTCCCGGCATTGCATCGGCAAGTGAGGCCCGGTCGACTCGGACGCACATGGGTGAATCGCTCCACAGGCTTCCGATGCAACTGACCGACCTCGTCGCCGGCGCGACGCGGCAGCTGGACCGCGGCGCCGCCGACCGTGCGGCGCTGGCGCGGGCGTGCGCGCGGGGCGTGGCCGCCGAGGCCGAGGCCTGGGTGGAGACCGCGCTGGCCATCAAGCGGGCCGGCCCGGAGGCGGTGGCCGAGGAACTCGCCACCGGGCCGCTGGCGACCCTGCGTCTTCTGCTCGTGACGGCGCGGGCGCTCGACGACATCGCCCGGCGGGGACTGCCACGGGTCGCGCGGCCGCCCCGCCTGTCGGCCCGACCGTCCGGTGGCTCCGGCCCCGCGGCATGGGTCGAGGTCGATCTGTTGCCCGTCGGCGGCCTCTGGGACGGGGTCGTGTTTCGCGACGATCGCGCGACGGTGCGGTGCGCCGATCCCGGCGGGCTCGAGGCCTTCGAACGCGTGTGGCGGCTCGAGGCGGCGGAGCGGCCCCGGGGCGGCGGCGTGGCGGCGGTGCTCGGCGCGGGCAACGTCACCGGCCTCGCGGCCGCCGACTGCATCAACCAGGTGTTCGAGCACGGGCGGGCCGTGCTGCTCAAGCTGCATCCGGTCCAAGCGCCGCTCGAGCCCGTCTTCCGGCGGGCCTTCGCTCCTCTCGTCGAGGCCGGCCTGCTCGCGGTGACATCCGGCGGGGTCGACGTGTCTCGGGCCGCCATCGGAGCCGAGGCGGTCACGCACGTGCATCTCACGGGCGGGCGGGCGGCGTTCGAAGCCGTGGTCTGGGGCGGCCGCGATCCGCACGCTGCCGGCGCGGTGCCGGTGCTGGCCAAGTCGATCACGTGCGAACTGGGCAACGTCACGCCCTGGTTCGTGGTGCCCGGCCGCTACACGCCCGCGCAGCTCGCCAGCCAGGCCGACACCATCGCCGCCTCCATCGCCAACAACACGTCGTTCAACTGCATCGCCACGAAGCTCGTGGTGACTTGCCGCGGCTGGCCACAGCGAGAGGCGTTTCTCGACCTGGTCAGCCGCCGTCTCGAGGGGCTGGCGGCCCGCCCCGCCTGGTATCCGGGCGCTCGCGGCGCGTGGGAAGGGGTGACGGGCCGCCCGGCGCCCGACGACGGCACGCTGCCGTGGGTGTTTCGGCGCGGGCTCGACCTCGCGCGGGACCACGCATGGGTCGATCGCGAGTGGTTCGTGCCGGTCGCCGCCGAGACGTGCATCGACGCCGATGACATCGAGGGCTTCTGCACGCGGGCCGCGGATATCGCCACGCGGCTGCCGGGGACGCTGGCGGCGAGCGTGACGCTGCCCGAGTCGCTCCCCCCGCGCGACGGCAAGCGGGCGGAGCTGTTCGTCGAGCACCTGGAGTACGGCGTGGTCGCCGTCAACGGCTGGGCGGCCATGGCGTATGCGTTGGGCTGCGTGCCCTGGGGAGGGTTTCCTGGGGCGACGCTCGCGGCGCCGGCCAGCGGCATCGGCCGGGTGCACGATCCGTTCCTGCTGCCGCTTGTCCACAACACGATCCTGCGGACGAAGCTCGCGGCCTGGCCGCCGCCGCCGTGGTACCCCTGGAACACGCAGGCCGCGCGGCTCGCCCGCGGCCTCTTGGCTACGTACGCCGCGATCGCCCGCGGCGGCTCTGGGCTGGGGAGCGTGCTGCGGATGCTCCCGACCGTGGGCCGTTCGGCCCTGCGTCCGCCTCCTCCTCCGTGAACTTCTCCGCCTGCCCGGTGAGCTCGTAGAGGAACCGGCTGGGGCGGCTGGGGCGGCTCTTGCCCCACTTCATCCGCGTCAGGCACAGCGACAGCGCGAGCCGCTTCTTGGCCCTGGTCACGCCGACGTAGCAGAGGCGGCGTTCCTCGTCGATCGCCTGCAAGCCTTCGGTCAGGGCCCGGTGGTGGGGCAGCAGCCCCTCCTCGAGCCCGACCATCCAGACGCAGTCGAACTCGAGCCCCTTGGCGGCGTGAAGCGTCATCAGCCGCAGGACGTTGCCCTTCGGCTTGTCGGAGCGAAACCGCTCCGCTTCCGTCACGTCGAGCACGAGCTCGTCGAGGAAGTCGCGGACGAGCGTGGCGAAGTCTCCCTCGCCCCGGTGGGCCTTCTCGTGCTCGGCCAGGGCGCCGACCATCTGCTCGACGCACTCCCAGCGGGCCTCCTGCTCGACGGGGTCGGCCTCGTACTCCTTTTTGAGGAATCCCTGGTAGCCGGCCGACTCGAGCAGCACGCGGAGCGTCTCGGCGGCGCCGCGCTCGGCGGCCCCGTCCCGCAGGGCCACGAGTCGCTCGAGCGCCATCACGCCGGCCGTGGCGGCGGGCGAGAGGCGGTGGGCGTCACGGGCGGCCCGCAGCTCGTGCCAGAGACTCGTGCCGGCGGCGCCGGCGGCGTTGCGGGCGGCCGTGACGGTCGAGCCCGCCAGGCCCCGCGGCGGGACGTTCGCGATCCGCGAGAGCGCGAGGTCGTCGTCGGGGTCGACCATCACCCGCAGCAGCGCCATCACGTCCTTCACCTCGCGGCGGTCGAAGAAGGACCGGCTGCCGACGAGCTCGTAGGGGATGCCGCGGCGACGCAGCTCCTGCTCGAAGACGCGGGTCTGCTCCCCGGTCCGCAGGAGGATCACCGCCTCGGACGGCGCCACGGACCCCTCCTTGAGCCGCCACTCGACATCGGCGACGACCCGCCGCGCCTCGTCGAGCTCGTCCTGGGCCTGCACGATCGCCGGCGGCGGTCCCGACGGCGCCCGCGAGACGAGCGTCTTGCCGTGTCGCCGCGCGTTGCGTGCGATGAGCGTGTTGGCCGCGTGGATGATCTCCGGCGTCGAGCGGTAGTTCTCCTCGAGCCGCACGACGGTCGCGCCGGGCCAGCGGCGGGCGAAGTCGAGGATGTGCGACACTTCCGCGCCCCGCCAGGCGTAGATCGACTGGTCGTCGTCTCCCACCACGCACAGGCTGCGGTGGTCGCGGGCGAGTGCCGTGAGGATCCGCTCCTGGATGCCGCTCGTGTCCTGGTACTCGTCCACCAGCAGGTGGTCGAACCGGCCCGCCTCGGCCCGGCGGACGTCCTCGTGGCGGGAGAACAGCTCCTCGACGACGAGCAGCAGGTCGTCGAAGTCGACGGCGCCGGCCGTGCGGAGCGACTGCTGGTAGCGGCGGTAGCCGGCCGCGGCCAGCTCCCACGAGCCGTCGGCGTCGCCGGCGAGCGTCGCGAAGGCGTCGTCAGGCCGCACCGCCGCGCTCTTCCAGCGGCTGATGCGGTCGAGCAGGTCGCCGGGCCGCAGTGTCGCCTCCGGGACTTTCAGCTCCTTGAGCACCTTCCGCGCCGCGGTCTCCTGCTCGCCGCGGTCGATGATCGCGAACCGGCCCGGCAGGCCCACCCGCGCGGCGTGGCGACGCAGGATCCGCACGCACAGCGAGTGGATCGTGGAGATCTCCGGCTTGTCGTCGTTCTTCGTCCGCAGGAGTTTCGCGGCGCGGGCGAGCATCTCCTTCGCGGCCTTGTTGGTGAACGTGACGGCGAGAATGCGAGACGCCCGGCTGCCCCGCCAGACCAGATGGCCGATGCGGGCGATGACCACCCGCGTCTTGCCCGTGCCGGCGCCGGCCAGCACGAGGAGCGGGCCGATCGGCGCCTGCACCGCCGCTGTCTGCGCGGGGTTGAGGCCGGAGGAGCGGGGGGCGGCGGCGGACGGCGGAGAGGAAGCATGCATGGCTGACGGAATCTACCACAGCGGTTCGTTTCGGCTTGACGCTCCGGCGCGGGAAGTCTCTATTTCCACCCACAGATCAGTGCCGAGGAGCTTGCCGTGAAAAAATCGTCGCACGACCGTCGCCACAGGAGGCCTGGACGCCCCGCAACTGGCGCTGCCGGCTCAGACACGCACCACGAGCACGACTCGGACGACGTCCGCCGGCTGACTGCGGACGAGGCGCTCGTCGAGGAGGAACTCGGCGACAACGACCTCGCCGAGGCGGCCGTCGCGGTCTACGACCGGATCCGGCCCTATCTGTCGACGGTGCTCGCGGCCGCTGGCGCCGCGGTCGCCGGGCTCGTCGTGTGGAGCCTGATCGCATCGCAGGCCGAAGCGACCCGCCGCCAGAGCTGGGACGCCTGCCTCTCGGCCATGACGGCGGGTGAACCGAACGCGCTGGCGGAGGTGATTCGTCGCTATCCCGGCACCGACGCGGCCCGCTGGGCTGAACTGCTCACCGCCGACCAGGCGACGGCCGAGGGGGCGGAACTCCTCTTCGTCGATCGATCGCGGGGTGAATCCCGGCTGCAGGCGGCCGTCGATCTCTACACCGCCCTGATCGCCACGGGGCCGAAGGGGCTCCTCGCCGAGCGGGCCGTGTTCGGCCTGGCGAAGGCCCGCGAATGCCTGGGCCAGTTGGCGGAGGCCCGCCGGGGCTACGAGGCGGTGGCTGCGGAGTTTCCCCGAGAGACGCTCGCGCAGGTCGCATCCCGGCGCGCCGCCGAGTTGGGCCGCGAGTCCACGAGGCAGTGGTACGATTGGTTCGCGGTGGTCAAGCCGGCTGCCGCCACAGAAGCCAAGAATGCCAACGCCGCCCCTGCCGCCGACCCCGCCGCCGCGCCCGCTGCCCCCGGACAGTGACGAGGCCGGCGACCTCGATCTGATCGGGGACGACGACGGCTCCCCGTCCGCCGCGGCTCGTGCCGCTCCCGCTGCAGCCGGACTCGCGCCGGGCGACGAGGCGGTGCTGACGGTGACCGCGGCCGATGCCGGCGCGCGGCTCGACGTCTTTCTCGCCCGGGCATTCCCCGATCGCAGCCGCTCCTCCCTGGCCCGCTCGATCGAGCAGGGCGCCGTGCGGGTCGACGGCGTCGTGTCCCGGGCGTCGGTCAAGCTGAAAGTGGGCTCGGTCGTCTGCCTCACGGTGCCGGAGCCGCCGCGGGCCGGCCCCGAGGCGGAGGAGATCCCGCTCGACTTTCTCCACGTGGACGACGCGATGGCGGCGGTCAACAAGCCGCCCGGCATGGTCGTGCATCCCGCGAAGGGGAACTGGAAGGGCACCCTCGCGGCCGCGCTCAAGTGGCACCTGGAGCGGCAAGGCGCGGGCGGCGGGCTGTCCACGATGGGCGGGCCCACCCGGCCGGGCATCGTGCATCGGCTCGATCGCGACACCAGCGGCGTGATCGTCGTCGCCCGCACCGAAGAGGCCCATCAGGCGCTCGCGAAGCAGTTCGAGCGGCGCACGACGACGAAGACCTACCTGGCGATCACGCAGGGGCAGCCGCAGTTCGACCGCGACGAGATCGACCTGCCGATCGGCATCCATCCGTATCAGCGCGAGAAGATGGCGGTGCGGCGGGACCATGCCACGAGCCGCGACGCCGTCACCCGCTTCGAGGTCTTGGAGCGGTTCCGGGGAGCGGCGTTGGTGAAGGTGTCGCCCAAGACCGGCCGCACGCACCAGATCCGCGTGCATCTGGCGGCCATCGGCTGCCCCGTGCTCTGCGACGGTCTCTATTCCGGCCGCCATCGCATCGAGCCGGCCGTGCTCGGCCTGCCGGCCGACGCCGTCGCGGGCGGCGGGCCGCTCATCGAGAGGCAGTGCCTGCATGCCGCCGAACTGGCCATCGATCATCCGGTGAACCGTGAGCGGGTCGTGCTCGCCGCGCCGCTCCCGGCCGACATGCAGCGGGTGCTCGACTGCCTGCGGCAGGCCCGTTGACCCCATTCCGCTCGTTCGAGGAGATCGTCACCATGGCCGCGCGAAGCGCCGCATCGCCTCCCGCCCCGTCCTCCCGGCCCGCCTGGTGGCGAAACGAAGACTGGCTGGCCGTCGCGGTGGGCGCGGCCCTGTTGGCCGCCGTCTCCGCCGGCCTGGCGGTCGGCCCGCCGGCGCTCGGCTGGAAGCGGCCCGCCGAGCTGGCGGCGATGGTGGCGGCCGAGCCGCTCGCAGCCCTCGGCCGCGCGTCGCTCGCGGTGCTCCTGCCGACGCTCGTGGCGCTCTGGCCCGGCGTGGGCGGTCGGCTCGTTCCGCTCGCCTGCGGCGCCGGTGTCGTGCTCGTGCTGGCGTGGGGGGCGCTCCTGCTGTCGGCGAGCGCCGGCGCGAAGGCGGCCGGTATCGAGTATGTCGTCTTCGCGCTCGCGCTCGGCATGCTCTGGCGGCGGATCGCGGGCGTGCCGGCCTGGCTCGGCCTCGCGGTGCGGACGGAGTTTTTCATCAAGGTCGGCATCGTGCTGCTCGGGGCGGGCATCCTGTTCACGGAGCTGACGAAAGCCGGCGTGCCCGGGCTGATCCAGGCCGCCCTCGTCATCCCCGTCGTGTGGCAGGCGACCTTCCTCTTGTGCCGCCGGCTGCGGGTGGACGACGAGTTCGCCGTGATGATCTCGAGCGCCGTGTCGATCTGCGGCGTGTCGGCGGCCATCGCGACCTGCGGCGCGATCGAGGGGGACAAGCGCAAGCTCTCCTACGTCACTTCGATCGTGCTCCTCTGCGCGGTGCCGATGATGCTGCTGTTGCCCTGGTGCGCGCGGCTGCTCGGCCTCGGCGAGGCGGTGGCGGGCGCGTGGCTGGGGGGCACCCTCGACACGACCGGTTCGGTGCTCGCGGCCACCGAGATGCTCGGCGACACGGCGTCCAAGACCGGCGCGGTGGTGAAGCTTTCGCAGAACGTCTTCATCGGCATCGCCGCCCTGGCGATCTCCGCGTGGTGGACCGTCCGCGCATCGGGCGACCGGCCCGCGGCCCCCGGCGCAGGGCTCGGGGGGCGGCTGGCAATGCTCTGGGAGCGGTTCCCGAAGTTCGTGCTCGGGTTTCTGGCCGCGTCCCTCGTGTTCTCGTTCCTCGTCGAGCCGCAGGCGGCCAAGGCGGTCGACAAGCAGCTCAAGGGCCTGCGCGAAGTGTGGTTCGCCGCCGCTTTCGTCTGCATCGGGCTGGAGACCCGGTTCGGCGAACTGCTCTCGCTCGGCGGCGGCCGGCCGGCCCTGGCTTTCCTCGGCGGCCAGGCGGTGAACGTGGCCTGGACGCTCCTCTTGGCCTGGCTGCTCTTCGGCGGCGTGGCGTTCAGCGGCTGATGGTCCGCCGGTTGGGGCCGGGGGACTCGTCGGCGCGCCCGTCGGGCTCTTCGAGGACGAGCACCCGGGGCAGCGTGGAGTCGATCACGCGGCCCAGGGCGATGACGAAGCCGGGCCCGCCGTCGCGCCAGCCGGACCGCAGCACGTAGCTCTTGACGAAGGCGGCCAGGCCGCGAAACGGCAGGACCCAGCTGCCGGTGGGGCGGCCGGTCGCACGGAGGATTTCGGCTTTCAGCGGCGCGTACCGCAACGAGCGGGCGAGCACGTCGCGGCAGTCGGTGAAGCCGTAGTGCAGGATCGATCCGGGCAACAGCCGCGGCGACCGGGTCGCCTCGACCTCCTCGTGGACGGGCAGCGGCTTGAAGGCAGCCGTCGTGCGGTTGAAGAGCCGCAGCACGCGTTCGCCCCGCCAGACGCCGTGGCGGATCTCCCGCCGGCCCACGAACGTGCGGCGGCGGATTTCCCAGCAGGCGGCGGGATCCGAAAGCTCGAGTCGCAGGCAGGCGGCGCGGGCGGTGTCGTCGAGCACCTCGTCGGCGTCGAGCGACAGGATCCAGTCGTGGCTGGCGAGTTCGACCGCCCGCCGCTTCTGCGGCCCGTAGCCCAGAAAGGTCTGGCTCTCGACGCGGGCACCGGCGGCCTCGGCGATGGCCCGCGTCTCGTCGACGGAACCCGAGTCGAGCACGAGCCGCTCGGCGCAGAAGTCGACGGCGTCGAGCACGGCGGCGATGTGACGGGCGGCGTCGCGGGTGATGACGACCGCCGAGATCGGCAGCCGGTGCGGGCCGCTCATGGCTCGCTCGCGGCGCCCGATGCCGGGCTGGCCGGCCCGGCGCCGGGCAGCGTCGGTATGCCGGCGCCCGCGGTGCGGGCCGGGAACTCGAGCACGAACGTGCTCCCCGCGCCGAGGCGGCTGGAGACGTGGATGTCGCCGCCGTGCTCGCGCAGGATCTTGCGGCTGACCGTCAGGCCCAGGCCCGTGCCCTTCGAGCCCTTCGTCGACACGAACAGGTTGAAAATCTCCGCGACCGTCTCCGGCGACATGCCGGCGCCGTTGTCGGTGACCACCACCCGAGCCCGGCCGCCGTCGGCTTCTTCCCCGCCGTCGGCTTCTTCCCCGGCGACCGTCTCGACCCGGATCTCGATCCTGCCGTCCGCCCGATCCTCGACCGCATCGAGGGCGTTGGTGACGACGTTGAGGATGGCCCGTCCCAGCCCCTCCGGATCGAACAACAGCCGGGGCAGGGCGGGCGGCGGCGACCAGTGAATCGTCGCGCCGATCTCCTCGGCCCGGCGGTGCACGGTCTCCACGATGTCGGTCACGATCGCGGCCAGGTCGGAGGGGAGCGGATCGGGCTCCCGTTCCTTGCTGAAGGAGAGCATGTCCATGACCAGCGAGGAAATCTTGCCCTGGTTGCGGTCGACGATCTCCCAGCCCTTGCGGACGAGGGCCAAGTCCTCGTTCTCGAGACCCATGTCGACGAGATAGCCGCCGCTGCGGATGCCCTGGAGGATGTTCTTGATGTGGTGCGAGAGCGTGGCGATCGTCTGGCCGACCGCCGCCAGCCGTTCCGACTGGACCATGGCGGAATAGTAGGTGGTGTCCTCGACCGCCAGCGCCGCCTGATGCCCGATGGCGATCAGCAGTTTCAGGTGCTCGTCGGTGAACTGCCGATGTCCCGACTCGACCACGTCGGCCAGGGGCACGGTCGTGTCGACGTAGATCACGCCCACCGTCCCGTAGCGGCCCTGCAGCGGCACGCAGATCGCCTCGCGGACGCCCGTCCGCACCACGCTGTTGCCGCCGCTGAAGCGGTCGTCGTCCTGTGCGTCGCTCGTGATCACGCCCTCGCCCCGGTCGAGGACGTAGTCGAGGATGGTGCGGCTGATGACCATCGAGGTGGCCTCCGCCACCCGCCGGTCGCGCCGGGCCTTCGTGCGGAGCTGTCCCGACTCCGGGTCGAGCAGCATGATGCAGCCGCGGTCGGCCTCGACCCACTCGAAGACCAGTTGGAGGATGCGGCCGAGCAGTTCGTCGATGTCGAGCGTGTGGCTCACGGCCAGGGCCGTGCGGTACATCACCTGGAGGTTGCTGCGGGCGCGGGCGAGCCAGCGGTCGTGGGTGTCGTCGGCAGGCGGGGCCCCGAAGTCGTCCTTGAGCGCGCGGACGATGCGCGAGCCGTCGGCGTCCTGGGTGGCGGGGACGATGTCCACCATGCCCGTCGGCGGCTCCTCGGCACCGTCCCGCGAATAGACCAGGATCGTCCGGCCTACCTGGATCTGGTCGCCGCCGGCCAGTTCGGCCCGCTCGACCCGGCGGTTATTGAGCCACGTCCCGTTGGAGCTCTTCAGGTCGCCGACCACGAACGCTTCGCCGACCCGCCGGATCTCGGCGTGGCGGCGGGACACCTCGTTGTCGTCGAGTTGCACGACGTTGCCCGTCTCCCGGCCGATGCTCACCACGCCCGCCGGCGTGGCGAGGTCGTAGCGGCTGCCGCGATTGCGGCCCTGGATGACGAACAGGAACGGCACGGACGGGGCTCCGGGGGCGAAATGAGCCTGCATCCTACCGCGACATGGGCCGGGCCATGGATGCCCTTTTTCCCCGGGCTGTTAGAATTCGGTCAGGCGGGCCATGGCCCGATCCAACTCACCGGGAGGAGGCGATCGTGCGACGCGTCTGGGTGCCGATGTTGCTGGTGGCCGCCGGGACGATCGGTGGCGTCGTCGCCGTGGCCGCCGAACAGCCAGCCGCGTCGACCGGGCAGGCTCCGGCGCCGCATGGACAGGTTCCAGTGCCCGTCGATCAGGCCGCCGATGCAGCCCGCGGCCGGCTGCGGGCCGCGGTCGAATGGCTGGCCGCGCCGGAGCGTGAGGGCCGCGGTCCGGGGACCCGCGGCATCGACCAGGCCGCCGACTGGCTGGCGGCGCAGTTCGCCGCGATCGGCCTGGCGACGCCGCCGGCCCACGCCGGCGACAGGGCGACGGCCGGCCCCTTCCAGCGGTTCTCGATGACGCTCGACGCCACGCTCGGGCCCGCCGCCGACAACACCGCCGAACTCGTGGCGCCGCCGGCGGCCGACGGCAGTCGGAAAATCATCCCCCTGCGGCTCGGCACCGACTTCACGCCGTTGGCCGCGGGCGGCTCGGGGCCCTTCGATCTGGAACTCGCGTTCGCCGGATACGGGATTTCGGCGCCAAAGGAGAAGTACGACGACTACGCGGCGCTGCCGGCCGGCGCGGCCAAGGGGGCGGCGGCGATCATCCTCCGGCAGGAGCCGCAGAAGGACGACCCGCACAGCGTCTTCGACGGCAACCAGGCTTCGCAGCATGCGGCGCTCTCCCGCAAGGTGGCGAACGCCTCCGAGCACGAGGTGGGCGGCGTCGTCTTCTGCAACGACACCGATGCCGACGGCGACACGCTGATGGCGTTCACGCGGGCGGGCGACGGCTCCGAGAACAGGTCGCTGCCCGTGCTGCACGTCCGCCGAGCGGTCGTCGATGAAGCGGTGAAAGCCGCGCTCGGCCGCGGCCTCACGGAGATCCAGGAGGGCATCGACGCGAAGCTCGAGCCCGCCAGCGCCCCCCTGGCCGGCTGGCGGATTCGCGGCCGCACGGCGATCGAGAGGACGAAGACCGAGGGCCGCAACGTGCTGGCGTTTCTGCCCGGCACGGGCGCGGCCGGCGAGACCGTGGTGCTCGGGGCGCACTACGACCACCTGGGGTATGGCGGCGCGAACTCGGCCGCCCCCGGGGAGCACGCCATCCACCACGGCGCCGACGACAACGCCAGCGGCACGGCGCTGCTCGTCGAGGTGGCCCGGATGCTCGCCGGGGAGGGGCCGTTCCCGCGGAACATCCTCTTCGTCGGCTTCACCGGCGAGGAGCGGGGGCTCCTGGGCAGCGCCCACTACACGGGCCGGCCGGTGGTGCCTCTCGACGGCACGGCCGCCATGGTGAACATCGACATGGTCGGCCGTCTCGAGGGCGACAAACTCGTGGTGCACGGCACGGGCACGGGCACGGGGCTCGATCCGCTCGTCGACCGGCTCGCGGCCCGGCACGGGTTCGAACTGGCGAAGGAGCCCGGCGGCTTCGGCCCGAGCGACCATTCGAGTTTCTACGCGCGGAAGATCCCCGTGCTGCATCTCTTCACGGGCTCCCACACCGACTATCACCGGCCCACCGACACCGCCGAGAAGATCAACTACGACGGGCTTGTGCGGATCGCGCGGCTGGTGGCCGACGTCGTTCGCGACCTGGCCACCGCGGCCGAGCGACCGGCGTACATCGAGGTCGCGTCGAAGCAGTTCGCCCGTGGCGGCGGGGACCGGCCGTACTTCGGCAGCATTCCCGACTTCGGCAAGCCGGGGAAGGGCTATGCGATCACCGGCGCGACCAAGGATTCACCCGCCGCGAAGGCGGGGCTGCAGGGGGGCGACCTGATTATCCGGCTCGGGGAGAGCGCGGTGACGGGCCTCGAGGATTTCGACAGCGCCCTGCGGAAGCACAAGGGGGGCGACACGATTCCGGTCGTCGTGCTGCGGGACGGCGTGGAGGTCACGCTCCAGGTCACGCTCGGCGCCCCCAAGTAGGCCGTCGGGCAGGGAGCCTCGGTGCCGTCGCCGCCCCAGGCCCGTGTCCGGCCGAAAGCCCGGCGAAAGCCGGCCGATTTTGGCCTTGAGCCGGCGGGGCGTGATCGCCATGATCCGCCGCGCCCAGTGGACCCCCGGTCCCCGGCCGTCGTTTCGGCGGCGTCGGTCGGCACCGCGGGCCCGTCCAGACACATCCAGCAAGGAGCTTTCCGTGAACAGGCAACTCGCCACCTTCGTCTGTGCGGCCATCGTGGCCCTGGCACAGGTTCCGGCCCGCGCCCAGGCGCCCGTGGCCATCCCGCAGGGGCAGCCGCAGGCCCAGCCGCCGGCCGCCCGCCCGACGACGCCGGCGTCGCACGTGGCGGTGATCGACGTCGGCTACATCTTCAAGAACCACGCCCGCTTCAAGGGGGCGATGGACAAGATGAAGGACGAGGTCATGGCCGCCGAGAACGCGCTGAAGAGCGAGCGTGATCGCATCAACGGCTTGATGGAGCAGCTCAAGGGTTTCAACGTCGGCACGCCGGAGTACAAGAAGCTCGAGGCGGAGATCGCCAAGGCCCAGGGCGACTTCAACGTGACCGCGCAGCTGCAGAAGAAGGACTTCATGGACCGCGAGGCCAAGGTCTATCTGCAGGTCTACACCGACATCGAGCGGGCCGTGGCCCAGTTCGCCCGCGAGCACGGCATCGCGGTGGTGCTCCGGTTCGACGGCGATCCGGTCGACGGCGCCGACCGCAATCAGATCCTCCGCGGCATCACCAAGCCGATCGTCTACTACGAGGCCGGCAACGACATCACGCCCGACATCCTCCGGATGCTCAACGGCGCCGCCGTCGCCGATCAGAGCGGCCGTCCCGGCGCCGTTCCGCAGCGGACGCGATAACAATCGAGCCAGCCAGGCTCCGCCGGGCTGACCTCCAGCCCGGCGGAGCCGAGAGCCCCGGCGGTCGACGGCGGGCACCGGCCCGCGGCGGCTCCCGGGCATGAGGGTCTTCGTCCCATGCATCATGCCAGCAGCCCGCGACCGCAGCGCACGCTCCGCAGGCCCGCGTGCGTGACCGGCGTCGGCTATTGGAGTGGCCGCGACGTGTGCGTGACCCTCGAGCCGGCGGCCGCCGGCTCCGGCATCGTCTTCCTCCGCACCGACCTGCCCGGAAAGCCCGTGATTCCCGCGACGGTCGCCAGCCGCGAAGAAGCCTCGAGCCGCACGAACCTTGCCTCCGGGGCCGCCAGGGTGGAGATGGTGGAGCACGTGCTCAGCGCGCTGGCCGGGCTTGGTGTCGACTGCTGCCTGGTGCGGGTGGATGCCGAGGAGCTGCCCGGCCTCGACGGCTCCTCGCGAGCTTTCGTCGACGCCATCGACGCGGCCGGCGTGGTGGATCTTGCCCCGGCAGCAGCGCCGCTGGTGGTCGATGCGGTCGTGCGGGTCGGCGACGACGCCTCGTGGGTCGAGGCCGCGCCCCCCCGGTGCGACGGCTTGTCGGTGGAGTACGAACTCGACTACGGTCCCGGACCGATCGGCCGCCAGGTGCTCGCGCTGGCGATCACGCCCGACGTCTATCGACGGGAACTCGCCGCGGCGCGGACCTTCCTGCCGGCCGACGATGCGGAGCGTCTGCGGGCCGCGGGCCGCGGCCTCGCCGCCACCACCTGCGACCTGCTCGTCTTCGGTCCCGAAGGCCCGATCGGCAACACGCTCCGCTGGCCGGACGAGTGCGTGCGGCACAAGGTGCTCGACCTCGTCGGCGACCTGTCGTTGGCCGGGAGGCCCATCCACGCCCACATCCGCGCCTGCCGCAGCGGGCACAGGCTCAACGGCGCCCTGGCCGCCCGGCTCGCCGCCGCGGTCCCGCAACCGGCCGCCGCCTGAACCGCCCGCGAGGATCCGCCATGGACGACCATGAAGCCACATTGCCGATGCGGGACGACGGCACGCCGCGCACGGCGGCCTTCCGCGGGGCGGCGCCCGAGATCCATCCGTCGGCTGTCGTGGAGCGTGGCGCCCGCATTGCCGAGGACGTCCGCATCGGGCCTTTCTGCTGGGTTTCGGCCGCCGCCGTGATCGGTCGCGGCACGGTGCTCGACAGCCACGTGACCATCATGGGCGACGTGCGGATCGGTGAGCGAAATCGCGTCTTCGCCAACGCCGTGATCGGCGGGGAGCCGCAGGACGTGAGCTACCGGGGCTCGCCGACACGGGTCGAGATCGGTGATCGGAACGTGATCCGCGAGGGGGTGACGATCAATCGTGCGACGGAGAAGGAGGAGGGCGTCACCTCGATCGGCGACGGCAACTTCCTCATGGCCTGCAGCCACGTCGCACACGATTGCCGGATCGGCGACCACTGCACGCTCGCCAACGGCACGCTCCTCGGCGGCCACGTCCGCATGCACGCGCGGGCCTCCCTCTCCGGGGCCGTGGCGGTTCATCACTGGACCACGATCGGCAGTTGGTCGTTCGTCGCCGGCCTCTCCCGCGTGCTGCACGACATCCCGCCGTTCATGCTCTGCGAGGGCATGCCGGCGCGGCCGCGGTGCATCAACCTCGTGGCGCTCAAGCGCGGCGGAGTCCCGGAGGCGTCGATCGAGGCGATCACCGAGGCCCATCGGCTTCTCTACCGGGCCAAGATGGGGCTCGACGCGGCACGCGAGATCCTCCGCTCCCAGGAGATGCTCGTGCCGGAGGTGCTGCAGTTGCTCGAGTTTCTGGCACGACAAAAGGAAGGGCGCCATGGCCGCGCCCGGGAACGCAGGAGGGCGGCATGACGCGGACGAGAGTGGCGGTGATCGGGTGCGGGCACCTGGGGACGATCCACGCGAGGCTGCTCTCCGGCAGGGACGACGCCGAGCTCGTGGCCGTCGTCGATCCGGTCTGCGAGGCGCGGGAGCGGGTGGCGGCGGCCCACGGCTGCCGGTCTCTGGCGGAGCCCGCGGATCTCGTAGGGGTGGCCGACGCCGTCGTCGTCGCGGCGCCGACCTGCCTGCACGCCGCGGTCGCCGTGCCGCTGTTGGAGCAGGGCGTCGACCTTTTGATCGAGAAGCCGATCGCCACCACGCCCGCCGAGGCTCGGGCGATCGTGGACGCAGCTGGGGCGCACCGTCGCGTCGTGGCCGTGGGCCACGTGGAGCGATTCAATCCCGCCTGGCGCCTCGCCACGGCGCAGGCCGGCCGGGTCACGCTCCTCGAGGCGGCGCGGCTGGCGCCCTTCACCTTCCGTTCGCTCGACGTGGGCGTCGTGCTCGACCTCATGATCCACGACATCGACCTCGTGCTCTCGCTCGCGCCAGGACGGCTCGAGCGGGTCGAGGCCCACGGCCTGTCGGCCACCGGCGGCCACGAGGATGCCGTGCGGGCCCGGCTCGTCTTCTCGTCCGGCCTCGTCGCCGACCTTTCGGCCTCACGGATCCAGCCCGCGCTCACGCGCCGCATGTCGCTCTGGGGTGAGCGGAGCGTCGTGCAGGTCGACTTCAACGCCAAGACGGTGGACGTCGTCGCCACCTCGCCGGCGGTCGACCGCGGAGCATTCGTCGCCACCGACGTGCCGCCGACGGAGCGGGCGGCGCTCAAGGACCGCTTCTTCAGCGACATCCTCCCGCACCAGACGCTGCCCGTGCCCGACGCCAACGCCATAGCCTGCGAGCACGACGACTTTCTCGCCTGCGTACGGGCCCGGAACACGCCGCTCGTCTCGGCGGCGGCGGGCGCCGCGGCGCTCGACGTGGCCCTGCGGGTGCTCGACTGCCTCGCCCTGCGGCGGCTGGGCGCCGATGCGGAGGCGGCGGTCACGCGATCCCGCGCGGCCTGACCGGCGGCGGCCGTTGGCACCGCAGTTGCTTGCCGCCCGG
>JBJOKF010000196.1:0-31239 GCA_046046235.1 Planctomycetota bacterium
CACCCTCGGCGATCCCGCGGGCGAGCCGCTCGGAGTTCGTCACGAAGAGATCGTCGCCCACGAGCTGCACCTTGCCCCGCAGCTTGTCGCTGATGAGCTTCCAGCCCTTCCAGTCGTCCTCCGAGCAGCCGTCCTCGATCGAGACGATGGGGTACTTCCCGGCAAGGTCCGCCAGGAAGTCGACCATCCCGGCCGAATCGAGCGACTTGCCCTCGATCGTGTAGGTGCCGGCCTTGGCGTCGAAGAGCTCCGTGGCGGCCACGTCGAGCGCGATGCAGATCTCCTTGCCGGGCTTGTAGCCGGCGTTCGAGATCGCGGCCAGGATCACCTCCAGCGCCTCGGCGCAGGTGCCGATGTGCGGGGCGAAGCCCCCCTCGTCGCCGACGGCGGTGGACAGTTTCTTGTCCTTGAGCACCTTTTTGAGCGCATGGAAGGTCTCGACACCGGCCCGCAGGGCGTCCTCGAAGGTGTCGAAGCCCAGCGGCATCACCATGAACTCCTGCACGTCGAGCGGATTGTCGGCGTGGGCGCCGCCGTTGATGATGTTCATCATCGGCGCGGGGAGCAGACGGGCGGTCGTGCCGCCGAGGTAGCGATACAGCGGCACGCCGCAGTGCTCCGCGGCGGCATGGGCCACGGCCATCGACACGCCGAGGATGGCGTTGGCCCCCAGGCTCTTCTTGTTGGGCGTGCCGTCGAGTTCGAGCATCCGCTCGTCGACCGTCGTCTGGTCGAGCGCGTCGCAGCCCTCGAGTTCCTCGGCGATCCGGGTGTTGACGTTCTCCACCGCCTCGAGCACGCCCTTGCCGAGGTAGACGCCCTTGTCGCCGTCGCGCTTCTCCCAGGCCTCGTGGGCGCCGGTGCTGGCCCCGGAGGGGACCGCCGCCCGGCCGAACGCCCCGTCGGCGAGGCTCACGTCGACCTCGATCGTGGGGTTGCCGCGGCTGTCGAGGATCTGGCGGGCATGGACGTCGACGATCGTGGACATGAGACCTCCGAGGGTGGGAACGCGTGTGGACGGATGACGGGCGGCCGCGGCACGCCGGGACATGCCGGCGGCCGGCTCGCGGTTCGGCGATTGTCGCCGGGCGTTGTTTTCGTGCAAGCCGTTTGCCTGCCGGCCATGGTTTCGGGGTGCCGGGACGGTATCCTGCGAGGGCACCCCGTCCGCCGTCCCCCTCCCGCCCGGCTGCCATCCTCCAAAACATGTTCACCGGACTCGTGGAAATGGTGGGCGACGTCGTCGCCGTCGTGGCGGAACCTCCGGGCGTCCGGCTCGTGCTCGAAGCGGGCCCGATCGCAAGCGAGGCGACCCTCGGCGAGAGCATCTGCGTGGGCGGCTGTTGCCTGTCGGTCGTGGAGATCGACGGGCCGCGGCTCTCCTTCCAACTCGGCCCCGAGACGCTCTCCCGGACGTCGCTGGGACGGCTGGCCCCCGGGCGGCAGGTCAATCTGGAGCGGTCGTTGCGGATCTCCGACCGACTGGGCGGCCACGTCGTGACCGGCCACGTCGACGGGATGGGCGCACTGGCCGCGCGAGAGCAGGAGGGCGACTGGGTCACCTGCCGGTTCTCCGCCCCCCCTGCCCTGCTCGCGCAGATGGCGAGCAAGGGCTCCATCGCCGTCGACGGCGTCAGCCTCACGCTGGTGGGCGTCACTGGCGACTGGTTCAGCGTCGCCCTCATCCCCCACACGCTCGCCGGCACGACGCTGGGCGGCCTCGCCGTCGGCGATCCGGTGAACCTGGAGACCGACCTGCTCTTCAAGTACGTCGCCCGCTGGATGGAGGGCCGCCCATGACGTCCGACGGCATCCCGGCGGCCGTGCCGGCGCGGCAGACCACGGCCTACCTCAAGCAGCTCTTCGCCCAGGTCGGCTTCCGGATCGACGCCCGCCGCGGCCAGAACTTCCTCGTCGACCTGAACCTCCTCGATCTCCTCGAGCGATCGGCCGGCATCCTTCCGGACGATGTCGCGCTCGAGGTCGGCACCGGCACCGGCACGCTCACCGAGCGGCTGGCCCGCACGGCCGCCCGTGTCGTCGCCGTCGAGATCGACCCGCGGCTCGCCCAGCTGGCCCGCGATCGGCTGCTCTCCGCCGCACCCGAGGCCTGCGACAGGGTCGCCTTCGTCGAGGGGGATGCCCTGGCCGCCAAGCATCGCTTCGCGCCGGAGGTGCTCGCCGCGGTGGCGGAGGCGCTCGCGGCGGCACCGCGCGGGCGGTTTCACCTCGTGGCCAACCTCCCCTACTGCGTCGCCACCCCCGTGATCTCGAACCTGCTCGTCCTCGAGCGGCCGTTCGACCTGGCCACGGTCACGGTGCAACGCGAGATGGCGGAACGGATGACGGCCCCGGCCGGAACGTCCCCCTACAATGCCCTGTCGGTCTGGGTCGGCGCGCAGTGCCGCGGCGAGATCGTGCGGATCCTGCCGCCGAGCGTGTTCTGGCCGCGGCCCAAGGTCGACTCGGCGATCGTGCAGCTGGTGCTCGAGCCAGAGCGGCGGGCGCGGATCGCCGACCGCGCCCGGTTTCACGCCTTCGTCAGGGATGTCTTCTGCCACCGCCGCAAGCTCCTCCGGGGCGTGCTCGTCCGCCTCGCCGGAGGCAAGCACGCCGACGCCTCGCGGGCAGCGGTGGCCGACGTCTACGCGGCGATGGGGTTCGACGACGCGGTGCGGGCGGAAGAGATCCCGCCCGACGAGTTCGTCCGGCTCGAACGGCTCTTCCACGAGCACCGTCCGGGCTGAAGTCAACGCCCGCCCGACCGGCAGGGTTTTCCACCGCGCCCGGGCGTGGACAACCCGCTTTCTGCGGCCAAAGCGCAGGGTCGAACAGGCGGAAAGGCCGAAACTTCCGGTTGTCTGGGCCACGCCGATAGACTGTGGCGCCGGCCCGAGCCTCCTGCCGAAACCGAAGCGGGGGCTTGGGTCGACGGCCAGGCCCGACGAGGGTGATCCACGGTTCGACAGCAGCGGCGGGAGGCTTCAGGGACAGTGACAAACAACCCCAACTCGGAAGCCTCGATCGCCCCCACCATCGTTGATCTCCTGCGGCAGCGGGCCGCCTACAAGCCGCACGATCGGGCGTTCACGTTTCTCGTCGACGGCGAGAACGAGGAACTCAACATCACCTACGCCGAGCTCGACCGGAAGGCACGGGCGGTCGGGGCGTGGCTGGCCAGCCAGGGAATGGCGGGCAAGCGGGTGCTGCTGCTCTACCCGTCGGGGCTCGACTTCATCGCCGCCTTCATGGGCTGCCTCTACGGCGGCGCGATCGCGGTGCCGGCCTATCCTCCCCGCAAGAACCGCTCCGTCGAGCGGATCGAGGCGATCGCGGCCGACGCCGACGCCTCGGTCGCCCTGACGACCCGCGACGTGCTCGACCGATTCGATGCCCTGCGGGCCACGGCCCCGAGCCTCGAGCACCTCATCTGGAAGGTCGACAGCGAGATCGACCCGGCCTGGGCCGACCGGTGGGAGCGTCCCGACATCGACGGCAACACGCTCGCCTTCCTGCAGTACACCAGCGGCTCGACCGGCACGCCCAAGGGGGTGATGCTGTCCCACGAGAACCTGCTGCACAACTCGCTGCGGATCATGCAGGCCTTCGAGATCACCCGCAGCCAGTCGGGCGTGTTCTGGCTGCCGAGCTTCCACGACATGGGGCTCATCGGCGGGATTCTCGTGCCGCTCTACGGCGGCAAGTTCAACGTGCTGATGTCGCCCGTCGCCTTCCTGCAAAAGCCGCTGCGCTGGCTGCAGGCGATCTCGAAGTACCGGGCCACGATCAGCGGCGGGCCGAACTTCGCCTACGAACTCTGCGTCCGCAAGACCACACCCGAGCAACGGGCGGCGCTCGATCTCTCCAGCTGGTCGCTGGCGTTCAACGGCGCCGAGCCGGTCCGAGCCGAGACGATCGACGCCTTCTGCGAGGCCTTCGCCCCCTGCGGCTTCCGCCGCGAGGCGTTCTATCCCTGCTACGGTCTCGCCGAGAGCACCCTGATGGTGACCGGCGGCATGAAGTTCGAGCCGCCCGTGATCCGTTCCTTCGACGCCTCGTCGATCGAAACCGGCCAGGCCCTGCCCCGCCCCGCCAATGCGCCCGGCATCCGCCGGCTGGTGGGCAGCGGTCGGGAACTCGACGGCCAAGACGTCTTGATCGTCGATCCGCACTCCCGCGAGGCCCTGCCGCCCGGTCGCGTCGGGGAGATCTGGGTGAGCGGCCCGAGCGTCGCCCAGGGCTACTGGAACCGTCCGGATGCTTCCGCGGAGACGTTCGGCGCGATGCTCGCGCAGCATGACCATCGGCCGTCCGAGGGGCCGATGGCGACCTGGCGGCCCAACCCTGGGCCCTACCTGCGGACGGGCGATCTCGGCTTCTTCGACTCGGGCGAACTGTTCGTGGCCGGCCGGCTCAAGGACCTGATCATCATCCGGGGCCGCAACCATTATCCCCAGGACATCGAGCACGCGGTCGAGCGGGCCAGCAGCCTCGTGCGGGCTGGGTCAGTTGCCGCGTTCGCCGTCGACGTCGCCGACCGCGAGCGGGTGGTCGTCGTGGCGGAGGTCGAGCGCGGCAAGCGTGAAACGGCCGAGGTCGCCGCCGCCTTCGAGGCGATCCGCAAGCTGCTCGCCACCGAGCACGAGCTGGCCGTCGAGGCGATCGTGCTCGTGCGGCCCAACAGCGTGCCGAAGACCTCGAGCGGCAAGATCCAGCGGCATGCCTGCAAGCGGCAGTTTCTCGACGGCACGCTCGAGGTCGTGGAGCAGCACATCAGCTGGCTCGCGGCCGCTGCTCCGCCGACGCCGGAGCAGCCCCGGCTGGCACGCCAGCGGCCGATCGGCGAAGCCTCGCGCACCCAGCGGCCCGACCGGGAGCTGCCCCCGGAAATCGTCGAGACGGTCTTCGAGCACGTGCGGCGGATCGCCAAGGAGCGGGCCGGCAACCTCACGCTCGACACCAACATCGTCGAGCTCGGCCTCGACTCGCTCGAGCGGATGGAGATCGTGGCGAGCCTCGAGGAGGCCTTCGGCGCCCGCTTTCCGGAGCAGGTGCTGCCCCTGATCGAGACCTGCCGCGAGGTCACGCAGGCGATCATCGACCACATGCCGGCGGCCGCGGCCCGTATCGCCCCACCCGCGGCGGCCCCCACCACGACGACCGCAGAGATCCCGGCGGACGCCTACGACATCGCCCAGTTTCCCGAGGTTCGGGCCCTCGAGCAGAACTTCGCCATGGTGCGGGACGCGGGCCTCGAGAATCCCTACTTCAGCGTGCATGAGGGGCTGACGAACGACCGCACCGTGATCGGCGGTCGGGAGATGCTCAGCTGGGCCACCTACAACTATCTCGGCATGTCGGGCGAGCCGGAGGTGTCGGCGGCCTCCAAGGCGGCGACCGACCGCTTCGGCACGAGCGTCTCGGCGAGCCGGCTCGTGTCGGGCGAGAAGACGATCCACCAGGAACTGGAGCGGGAGATCGCCCGCTTCGTCGGGACGGAGGACGCGGTCACGTTCGTCGGCGGCCATGCCACCAACGAGACGGTGATCGGACACGTCGTCGGCCCGGGCGACCTCGTCCTGCACGACGCCCTCGCCCACAACAGCCTGCTCCAAGGTGCCGTGCTCTCCGGGGCCCGACGCCGCCCCTTCCCGCACAACGACTACGAGGCCGCCGAGAGCCTTTTGAGCCAGATGCGGGGCCAGTACCGTCGCGTGCTGATCGTGATCGAGGGGATCTACAGCATGGACGGCGACTTCGCCGACCTGCCGAAGTTCATCGCCCTGGCGAAGCGGCACCGGGCGCTCCTGATGGTGGACGAGGCCCACTCGATCGGCGTGATGGGGCCCCGCGGCCGCGGCATCGGCGAGCACTTCGGCGTGAACCCGGCCGACGTCGATCTCTGGATGGGCACGCTCTCCAAGGCGCTCGGCAGCTGCGGCGGCTACATCGCGGGCTCCAAGACGCTCGTCCGCTGGCTCAAGTACACCGTGCCGGGCTTCGTCTACTCCGTCGGCCTCCCGCCGGCGGCGGCCGGCGCGGCGCTCGGGGCCCTGCGGCTCCTGCAGCGGCAGCCCGAGCGGGTGGCGCGTCTGCACGCGAATGCCCGTCTCTTCCTGCAGTTGGCCCGCGAGGCGGGCCTCGACACGGGGCCTTCGGGCGGCTCGGGTGTGGTGCCGGTGATCCTCGGCCATTCGATGAACAGTCTGCGGCTGTCGCGGGCTCTCTTTGCCCGGGGCATCAACGTGCAGCCGATCCTCTATCCGGCCGTCGAGGAGAAGGCGGCGCGGCTGCGGTTTTTCATCACGTCGAGCCACACGCCCGACCAGATCCGGCGGACGGTGGCGGCGATGCAGGAAGAGCTGTCCGCGATCGATCCGGTCTACGCCCGCGCCGCAGCACAGCGGCCCGTCTCGGTGGCCTGACGCAGCCGTCTTGCCACGGCGCCGGCGAGGGGCCGCCCGGATTCAGCAGCTACAGCGCCAGGCCCGGAGGGCAGCCGGCTCCCAGCCCTTTGGGCGCACCGACTGCGTCGCCCGGATGGCGACGCTGAGCACCAGCGAGCGGAGGCTCGCCAAGGCAAGGTCGGCAGGATGCCGAGCCTTGCCGTGAACTCAGTACCGCACCTCGAGGCCGAAGTCGAGGCCGTTGGTGAAGACGTATTCCTGGCCACCTTCGACCGGCGCGATCCGATTGTATTCCACCTTCTGCGTGTCGACGTACCAGTACCCCGGCTCGACGACCGTCCCGTCGGGCCGTTGGATCGGCTGCGACGAGTTGTTCTGCTTCGCCACTTGGACGTCCTTGGACGTGGTCTTGTAGCCCGTGTTCGTGGAGGCCCGGGCGATGTTGCCCAGCCACATGCCGGTGTAGCCGGCGTGCAGGCGGATCGCCTCGCTCACGCGAAACTGCGTCCCGAACCGCCACTCGCCGATCGGCGTGAACACGAACCGGTGCTCCGCGGCGTTCGTCGCATTGCTCTGGCCGACGCCGTAGAGCTGGAGGAAGAGCGGCGGCGGGTTGAGCGTGACCGGTCCCGTCGTGCCGCCGGCGGTCTGCGTCACCGACGGAGAGAAGGTGGCCCGCAGGTAGTCGGCTCCGAGTGTGTTCGGGAAGTTCGCCCCGCGGTAGATGTTGTTCTGCCAGTTCATGCCGGCGGTGAACTTGAACTCGCTGGAGAAGAGCCAGCGGCCCTTGTGCGACTCGAAGAGCAGCGAAAACTCGGGGCCCACCATGTTGTTGCTCGTGTAGGTCTCCCAGTCGGCGGTCTGCAGGGCGGTGCCCGCGCCGATGCCGGTCAGCGAGTCCACGCCACCGATGCCGAGCACGTTGCCAGCCGGCCCCGTGCCGAAATCCTGGCTGATGTTGCCGCCACCGATCTGGTTGGTGTTTCCCGTCAAGCCGCCAGTCGTCCCACCCGTCGTGCCACCCAGGCCTCCGGTCGTGCCGCCACCGGTCGTGCCGCCACCGGTCGTGCCGCCGCCGGTCGTGCCGCCGCCGGTCGTGCCGCCGGCGCCACCACCGATGTTGAAGGCATATTGATTGCTCTCATACCCGAGCTTGTACCGCTCCGCGAACTGCAGGAAGCGGGGGCCGAGGCCGAAGCGAACCGTCGAGCCGCTCCCCCGCCGACCAAGCTCCCGGCGGATGATGGCGGCCACGCCGACGCTCTGGATGTCGGTGCTGTTCGACTGCGTCAGCTTCTGGGAGATGAGGTGATCGGGCGGCGGGCTCTCCGACGTGATCGTCGTCGTGACCAGCGCCTGGTTGACGTTGCCGACACCGCCGCCGACGCCGCCGCCGCCCGTCGCCTCCTGAGTGAACTCCTGCGTGGGCGAGGAGGCCGCAAACTCGCTGAGCGTCGTGAAGCTCTGCGACTGCCCCATGTTGAAGTAGCTGATGTTCACGCCATTGTTGTCGTAGATCCAACCGCCCTCGTAGCGGTTGCCCCAGCCCATCTTGGTCCGCATCCAGCTCGTGTTGAGGTCGAGCTGCAATGGATCGGAGCCGAAGGTGTAGAGGCCACCGATGATGCTGCCCCCGCTCGTGCCCGACGCGGCGATATTGGCGTTGTTGAGTTGCACGATCGTCTGGGCCGAGATCGGCTGGTAGGGGATGATGTAGTTGCCGTTCTGCGTCTGCCCGACGCCCGTGACCCGGGGCGGCGTGATGCCCCAGTAGAGCCGGTCGTAGTTGAAAAAGATCCCCTCGCTCGGCTCGGGGTAGATCTCGTACTCCTGCAGGTCGGGCGGCGCGAACAGTTGGAAGTCGTAGAAGTCCTGGTTCGGCAGCATCGGCATCCAGTCGCCCGCTTGGGCGGGCATACAGGCCGACAGCCCGTGTACCACCACGAGCAACAGGGCCGCCAGACGATCGAACCGCTCTTTCTTGGCCATCGCAGTGTGTCCTGGGGAGCAGGAGCCGGTTTTCCGCGGATGCGGATTGCTCCTTCGGTATCGGTCGTGCCGGTGGGACGAGTTGATGAATCTTGGGAAACTCTGCCGGCTGGATCGTCCGCTCAGGCTCACCCTGCATTTCTGCTGGCAGGAGGGGCAGGCTCGGGTATCTTGCAGGAATCCTCCTGGGAGTGGGTGAAGGCCGCTTCGCCGCACCTGGCCCCCGGGTCCATCCCCGGAACCAGCCGCTTTTCTGCGGGAGTGACTTCTATGAAGCCGGTTTTGCCCCTGCCGTACGGACGTGGGAGCTCGGTCGCCGCCACGGCTTTCGCCGGACTCGCCTGGCTTGCCTGTTTTCTCCCGGCCATGGCGGCTGAGCCGGTCGGCGGGGGGCGAGAGGCAGCCGTCGAAGAGGCACGTGCCGCCCCGGCGGACGACGAGCGGTTTCTGCGGATCACCCGTGACCAGCGGCGCCGCCCCTTGGCGCTCGAGACGGCGATCGCCAGCTATATCGAGCCCGGGGACGTGGCCGCCGCCGCCGGCAGGCGGGACCCGGTGGAGGTCGACCTCGTGGGGGCCGTCCATCTGGGCAGCCGGCAGTATTACGACACGCTCGACCGCCTCTTCACCGACTACGACGCCGTGCTCTACGAGCTCGTCGCCCCCGACAACGCCCGGGTGCCGCAGCCCGGCCGCAAGCCCTCGGGCGCGATCGGATCGGCCCAGCAGGGTCTCACGAAGATGCTGGGGCTCGAGTTCCAACTCGACGAGATCGACTACACGGCGAGGAACTTCGTGCACGCCGACCTGTCGCCGAAGGAGTTCGACGCGGCCATGGCCAAGCGGGGCGAATCCTGGTGGACGATGTTCACCCGGGTGATGCGGGAGAGTTCGGCCCGGGCCGGCAAGCAGCCGGCGAGCGACGTCGGCGTCGGTGACCTGTTCGGCATCCTGTTCGGGCAGAACCGTGAACTGCGGCTGCGCCGGCTGATGGCGGAGCAGTTCACCGACATGGAGGTGCTCACCGCGGCCTTCGGCGGCGAGGAGGGCTCGTCCCTGATCACCGACCGCAACGCGGCCGCGCTCGAAGTGCTCGCCGAGCAGATCAAGCTCGGCCGCCGCAAGATCGCCATCTTCTACGGCGCCGCGCACATGGACGATTTCGACCGCAAGCTCCGGCGCGATTTCCGCCTTCAGCCGCGGGAAACGACATGGCTCGAGGCGTGGGACCTGCGCGATCCCGCCGTGCGAAACTGAACGGAACTCCAAGACAGCCGGTCCCCGGCTCCGGCGGCGTCCGTCCCCGCCGCCGCACGCTGCCAGAAGGCTGCCGCGGCATGTCGCCAGGCGAGCCGTTGATCGAGCCGCTCGGACCACGCGTCGACATGCCGACGGGTCTCCTCCAGCACGCCCGCGTAGCCGATACCGGCGACCACGTCCCCCACGGGATCGAACTCGAAGTCGCCGCCGTAGCCCTGCTCGACGAGCAGCGTGACGAGCGATTCCAGCGGGAGCGTGCCCCGGCAGGCGGGCAACCGCTCCCAGTCGGCAGTGACCGGACCGACGCGGTCGGCCACCTGCACGATCGAGGTCCAAGACGTCAGGCGGGGCAGCATCGCGGCGAACTGGGCGTCGTCTGCCCATTGCCAGAGATCGAGGGCGAGCCGCACGGCCGGATGGCCGACCTCCTCGACGATTCCCAGGGCGTCGATCGGCCGGGCGAGAAAGCTCGCGTTGCAGCCGGCCTCGGGCCGCATGGCTTTGAGCGCCAGCGTCACCCCGGCGGCCCGGGCCAGCGGCGCGAGCGTGGAAAGCGCCTGCATGAACAGCCTGCGGGCATGGGCCCGCGTGTGTCCGCCGCGGCAGCCACTGTGCACCACGAGCACCGGAGCGCCGATCACCCTGGCGGCCTCGACGGCCTCGACCGCGTCGTCGACGCTTTCGGCGAAGGTCCGGCCTTCGGCGCCGGTGAAGCCGCCGGCCCACTGCAAGCTCGAGACACGGACGCCGGCCGCGGACAGCATCGACGCCGTCGCCGCAGGGCCGTCGTCCGACAGCTTCGCCCGCCAGATCGAGAGGCAATCGAAGCCGTGTGCGGCGAGGTGGGTGAGTTCCTCGGCAAGCCCCCAGCGAATCGTCGTGAGTTGGCTTAGAGACACAGACAACATGCTCGCGTCTTCTCCGTGAAGCGTCCGCCGGGAACCGCAAAGGGCGAAAGTATGAGACGCTCGCGCGCGGACTGTCCAGAGAAGATCATCGCGGCTGGTTTCACGGGCGGGAAACCGCTTCAGACCAGCCACGCGGAAGGTGCTGGCACGGCCGCGGCCGCGCTCTTGACAACATCCCACGGTCGCGATGCGGCCATGACTGAACAGTGAACAGTGCGACCGCGGAGCAGTGCCGTCGCGCTGCCGCTCGCGACCGTCACGGGGCGCCGGGCCGATCCGCGAGCAGATCGACGCAGACCAGCCGCCCCTGACCGCGAACAAAGAGATAGCCGTGGGCGATCACCGGTGCCGCCCAGCAGGGCGGCGCGAGCAGGTCGCCGGCGCCGGCGTCGACGAGCCGCGCCCGCGACAGCGGCTCGAACCGCTCCGGCGTGGCCCGGGCGAGCACGAGGTCACCGAACTCCCCGAGCACGATCAGATGGCCGTCGGCGACCACGACGCTCGCCCGCCCCAGCCCACGCTCGCTCCAGCGGATCGCCCCGCTCTTCCAGTCGGCGCACACCAGCACCGCGTCGCCCGCATTGCGGCCGCTCGAGCCGTAGAGGTGGCCTTCGTGCAGCACCGGCGTCGCCCAGTGGGCCCTGAGACTGTCCCGGGGCCGCCCTCGTCCGGCGTCCTCCCGGACCACGTCGAGTCGACCGCCGGCCAGCGACAGGAGCAGCGAGCCAGGCCCGTACGTCTCCGAAAGGAGCACCTCGTCTCCCGACACGACCGGGCTGGCGGCCACGACGCTGAAGAGCTCGTCCGCCCGATACCGCCGACCGGCGCGGACGCGGCCCGTGGCCGGTTCCACCACCAGGAAGCGGTCGCGCATCCAGGCCAGGAGCAGCTCCTCTCCCGCCAGCCGGGCCACCACCGGCGTGCTGTAGCTGGCCAGCTCGTCGCTCGACCGCCAGCGCTCGGCGCCGGAGAGCACGTCGAACGCCACCAGCCCGCTGTCGAGTCCCCGCACCAGATCGAGCCGCTCGGGCGCAGCGGGCGCCGATCCCGGCGGGCTGCCGCCCACCTGCACGATCACGAGCCGCCGCCCGTCCGCCTCGACCATCACCGGCGCCGCCGCCACGCCGAAGAAGTTGCGGACGACGTGGTAGTCGGCGGCGGTATCGACCTGCCACAGCTCGCGGCCGTCGACGAGCTGCCGGCAGGCGAGCCGCCCCTCGGCGGAATAGGTGACGACCAGATCGCCGTCGATCACCGCCTGCGCCCGGGGCCCCCCGTCGTAGCCGAAGGTGTCCACGTAGCTGGAAGGCGCACGCCGTTCCCAGAGCGGCCGCCCCGTCTCGGCCTCGAGGCAACGGACACGAAACTCGGCCCCCACGCGGTCGCAGACGACGCACCGGCCGCGGGCCACGGCGGGCGCGCAGTATCCATCGCCGAGTTCACAGTGCCAGACGATTCGCGGCCCGCCCGCCGGCCAAGGTGAAGCGATCCCGGTGAGTCCCGAGCGGCCGTTGCCGGTCGGGCCGAGAAACGCCCCCCAGTCCTCGCCCGGCCGCGTCCAGAGATCGGCCACGGCGTCCACCGCCGGCGCCACATCCACGCGGCTACCGGCAGGTTCCGCGGCACGCGTGCTCGAGGCTCCGTCGCGAACCAACGCTCCAGCCCAGACCAGGGTCCACGCGGTGATGATGCGGAGCAGTGGCTTCACGGTGTTCCGCTCGTCCGCCCTCGGCGGGTACAAAGAAATGATCATTCGCCCGCGTCGCGAGGCTGTTCGCGGCGACCGGCCGCCTCGTCCGCCGCCTGCCCCTAAAGCGTATCCGCCATGACTCGGGACAAGGAACTCCGCGTCGGCCCGGTCGTGATTCCGGCCGCGTCACTCGAGTGGCAGTTCGCCCGCAGCGGCGGCCCGGGAGGGCAGCACGTCAACCGTACCAGTTCCAAGGCGGTGCTCTGGTTCGATGCCGCCCGTTCGCCGCATCTGCCCGACGACGTGCGCCGTCGGCTCCTCGCGCAGCAACGGGCCCGGCTGACCGGCGAGGGTCGGCTCGTGATCTCGAGCCAGCGGCATCGCGAACAGCCGCGGAACGTCGCCGACTGCCTGGAGAAGCTCGCGGCCATGCTCGCGCAGGCCCTCGTCGTGCCCAAGAAGCGACGCGGCTCGAAGACGCCCCGGGCGGCGAAGGCCGCCCGACTCGACTCGAAGCGGCGCCGGGCCGAGACCAAGCGGCTTCGCCGCGGCGCCGGCGAGTGACGCCCGCCGCGAATCGAGCACGGCTGTTTCGGCGACCGGGCCGTGCTGGACTGGTATAATCGGGTCGAGCGGCACCGACGCCGCCCTCCGCGCACCGGCAGGAGATCGGTCCCATGGCAGCAGCCCGCGACATCGACACCATCCTCAAGAACTGGGACTTTCAGCCCGGCGACGTGACCGCGCGGCTCTTGAAGGCCCGCAACGGCCGCGAGGTGCTGCAGATGCGGGTGGACATGGGCGTGCTGCAGATGGAAACGGAGTTTCGCCCGGATGGCCAGCGGCCGCACGGTGCGGAAACCTATTACGACTATCTCGTCGGCGAGGTGATCCGCGAGGGCGGGTCGTTCCGGCTCTCGAAAGAGCAGTGCGGCGAGGCCGACCGCGAGTTCGTGCAGTACTACCACCGTCGGCTCTGCTGGCTCTCGCTGCGGGAATACCGCCGTGCGGTGCGGGACGCCGACCACAGCCTCGCCTTCATGGATTTCGTCCGTGAGCATTCGCCCGACGAGGAATGGACACTGTCTCACGAGCAGTATCGGCCGTTCGTGCTCTTCCATCGGGTCCAGGCGTCGGCCTTGGCCAGCCTCCAGGATGCGGGGCCCGAGGCGGCGATCGGCGAGATCAACCTCGGGCTCGCACAGTTTCGGGAACTGTTCGCCCGCTACGACGCCGCAGAACAGTTCGACGACGACGAACTCGTACGGCGGTTGCTCGAGATGCGGGAGAGTGTGCGGCAGCGGTACGACGTCGGCCGCACGCTCGACGAACAACTCGCCGAGGCGATTCGGGCCGAGAACTACGAACTGGCCGCCACGATCCGCGACAAGATCCGCCACGAGAAAATCGGCGGTGCGAGCGACACGTCGGGCGTGTGACGCCGGCCGGGCCGGTTTCCGGCGGCCCCGGCCATGCCCTGCCACTTTCGGCACAGGGTAGATTTTGCAATACCGGGGCGGCGGGCGGCGCCGCCTGGGCGAGATGGGCAGTCTGCCGGGGCGTGAAGCCGTCGCAACGGGGGTTTTCGAGGCTTATTTCCGGATTGGCACGGCGGATGCACTTGGATTCGTCGCCGAGCGACCCTTGCAGCTTTTGCTTCCCGCCGGAGACCCCGCCATGAACGCCACCACCCGCCCGATGTCCGACATGTTCGTCGCCAGCAGGCCCGCCTCCGGTGAGCCGTCGCGGTTCGTCGTGCACGTTGCGGGCACTCCGTGCGAGATCCGCGCCCGGTCGGTCGCGACGATCGCGGACGTGCTCGGTTACGAGGCGGAGATGGAGATCGGCCTGACCGGTGCCACCGACTTCGCTGTCGACGGCCCGACCGTGGCGGATCTGCTCGACTCGCGGATGATCGAGCCGTACAGGCCGCGGCGGCGGCGGCAGCGCGGCGTCCCCTCACGGGCCCTGTTCTTCGCGACCGGCCGCGAGTAGTCGCGGCCGTCGGCCGCGGACACGACTCCCGGCCGCGACCGCTCCCGGGCCCGAGCGCTCCGCCGATTCTCGGTGCAGATCGCTCTGGTACGATGTCGGCCCCTTGCCCGGAGGCCCGCCATGCCCCAGCCGTCGATCGTGCCCGTCGGACGTGAGATCCGGCTCTCGGATTTCGACCCCGACGAGCGCGAGGGACTCGACCGGGCAGACGCCGAAGCGGAGACCCGCCGCCACTGCGACGCGCTCGACGAACTCGCCTACCGGCTCTTCGCCGAGTCCAAGCGGGCTGTCGTCGTCGTGCTCCAGGGCATCGACGCGTCGGGCAAGGACGGCACGATCCGCATGCTCGCCAGCGGGATCAGCCCGCAGTGCCTCGACGTCCGCAGCTTCAAGGCTCCCAGCGCCCTCGAACTGTCGCACGACTTCCTCTGGCGGGTGCACGCCGCCGTGCCCGCTCATGGCCGGATCGGCGTGTTCAACCGATCCCACTACGAGGACGTCGTCGTCGTCCGCGTCCGCAAGCTCGTGCCGCAGGAGGTCTGGCAGGAGCGCTATGCGCAGATCAACGCGTTCGAGAAACTGCTGCACGACGGCGGGATCACTTTCGTGAAGTGCTTCCTCCACATCAGCCGCAAGGAACAGAAACAGCGGCTGGAGGACCGGCTGCGCGACCCGAAGAAGCAGTGGAAGCTCGGGCCCCAGGATCTGGAGGATCGACGCCACTGGGACGACTTCCAGAAGGCCTACGAAGACGCCCTCACACTCTGCAACACCGAACACGCGCCCTGGCACATCGTGCCGGCCGACAAGAAGTGGTATCGCAACCTCGTCGTGGCGCGACTCGTCCGCGCGACGCTCGAGCGGCTCGACCCCCGGTTTCCGCCGTTCGACCCAAGCCTGCTCACGCGGCTCGAATGACGCCCTCGCGAACGCCTCCCCTTTCCTCCCCTCCCTCCGACATTTCCGCATCATGAACGGCACCGCCCCGTTGCTCGACCTCCAGGCCTGCCGCATCCGGCAAGAACGGCTCCGCCACCGCATGGCCGACCGCGGACTCGACGCGGTGATCGTCGTCGCCCCGGAGCACGTGCAGTACTTCACCGGCCATCGGTGGGATTTCCGCTTCGCTCCCGTGGCCGCGATGCTCGCGGGCGGCGAGACGCTCCTCGTCTGCCCCGACAGGGCCGTCGAGCAGGCGGCGGCGACCGAAATCCGCACCTACGCCGCCAAGCGGCGCTCGACGCTACGGACGGACCAGCGGGAGGCTTCCGCCGCGGTCCTCGACGACTGGCTCTCCACGCGGAGCCGGCCGCGGAGCGTCGGCGTCGAGTTCTCGGCCTGTCCGCCCGCGGTGACGCGGCTGCTGGGGGACGCGACGACGACGGACGTCGATGCCGATCTTCTCTCCCTGAGGCGGCGCAAGGATCCCGACGAACTGGCCCTCCTCCGGCGGGCGATCGCGGCGACCGGCTGGATGTACGAGGCGGCGCGGGCCCGGATCCGGCCGGGGGTTTCGGAGCTGGAGATCTTCTCGGCCCTGCAGGCGACGGCGGTGGAGGCCTGCGACGAAATGCTCACCGGCACCGGCAACGACTACGCCTGCGGCGTGCGCGGCGGCCCGCCGCGGCCGCGGCCCTGCGCCGCCGGCGAGCTCTATATCCTCGATCTGGGACCGGCCTACCGCGGCTACTTCGGCGACACGTCCCGCACGATCGCCGTCGACGGCAGGCCCACCGACCAGCAGCTCGCCGCCTGGCGGCACGTCTGCGGGGCGCTCGAGATCGTGGAGCGCCGAGCCCGCCCCGGCGTCCGTTGCCGCGACATCTACGAGGAGGTTCACGCCTGGCTCGCCACCGCGCCGGTCGGCAGTTGGTCGAGCCACCTCGGCCACGGCATCGGGCTCTTCGTCCACGAGACGCCCCACCTCAACCCCGAGTGGGACGACGCGCTCGAGGAGGGCGACGTGATCGCAGTCGAGCCCGCGCTCTACGACCCGGTGCTGCGCTCTGGCATGCGGATCGAGAACGACTACCTGGTCACGGCTGCGGGGCTCGAGTTGCTGAGCCCTTTCCCGCTCGACCTCGCCTGACGCTGGCCGGCCGCCTGACGCTGCGCTGCCTGTCGCTGCGCCGCCTGCCGGGCCTGATCTTCCGTCTCCTTGGCGATCGCCGTCGGCTGCCGCGAGGCGAACGGCCAGCGGACGGGAGGCGTTTTCCTGGGCTCGGGCGACGGCGGCAACGGCGCGTCGGCCTCGGGCCGATCCACGCGGACCGCGGCGACCGCCATGTTCTCGCCCGTCGGCTCTTCGACCGCCCGTGGGCCGGCAGCCCGCGGGGCAGTTGCAGCCCGCGGGGCAGCGGCCTGGCTGGCGGCAACGGTGACTCTCGGTGCGGCCGCCGCCGTCTGCGTGATGATGGGGAGATTCGCCGCGGCGATCCGCTCGGCCAGCGGCCGGCGGCCGGTGCCCGCGGATGCCTGGGTCGACTGGGCCACGATCGAGTAGGTTTCGGTCGCCCAGGCCTCGAGCGCGCAGAAGCTGGCGAGCGCGGCGAGGCATCCGATCAGGGTGGCTTGGGCCAGTCGCGAGCGGAACATGGGGTCACCTTTCCGATCCGGGGTGTCCGTGGCGGCTGGAGCGCCGCTGTGGGTTGTATCGGCCGAGCGGGCCCCGGAGCTTGTGCCGGTCCGCCAAGAACAGGTCGGGCCGGCCGGTCCCGGGCCACGATCCCGCCCGGCTTTGGCAAACGGGCGCCGCATCGCATACATTCCTCCCGGACGGCCGCGGCTCGCCGGTTTCTCCGCCTTGACGCCGCCCAGCGGCCGACGCCGCAGGCAACGAAAGGTCCCGTCAGTCCGACCGGAATCCGTGGAGCAGACAGCATGACGAGCACATCCGAACCCCGCGCCGGCGGCAGCCGGTGGCACGCCCTGGCGGACCAGGTCCTCGCGGGGTCCGCGGTCTCGCGGGACGACGCCCGCGCGATCCTCGAGTCCCCCGACGTGGAGCTGCTCGACGTGCTCGCCGCCTCCTGGCGGGTACGGCACCACCACTTCGGCAATACCGTGCAGCTGTTCTTCCTGATGAACGCCAAGAGCGGTCTCTGCCCGGAGGACTGCGGCTATTGCTCCCAGTCGAAGGTGTCGGACGCCGAGATCCCCCGCTACAACCTGCTGTCTGCGCCCAAGCTTCTCGAGGCCGCCCGCCTCGCGGCCGAGCGGCAATCGAAGACGTTCTGCATCGTCATCTCGGCCCGGGGACCGTCGGAGCGGGAGATCGACTTCGTCTGCAAGATCGTCCCGGAGATCAAGCAGCAGTACGACTTGAACGTCTGCGCCTGCCTCGGCCTGCTGTCTCCCGACCAGGCCCGCCGTCTCGCCGCCGCCGGCGTCGACAAGGTGAACCACAACCTCAACACGAGCGAGCGGTTCTACGGCGAGGTCTGCTCGACCCACACCTACGGCGACCGTGTGGCGACGCTCGCCGCCTGCCGCGCCGCGGGGTTGCAGCTCTGCAGCGGCGGCATCATGGGCATGGGCGAGACGCACGACGACCTCATCGACATGGCGCTCGAACTGCGGCGGCTCGGCGTCGAGTCGATCCCGCTCAACTTCCTGAACTCGATCGACGGCACGCCGCTGGAGAGCCAGAATCGCCTCACGCCGCGTGACTGCCTCCGCGGACTCGCCATGATGCGGCTGGTGAACCCGGCCGCGGAAATCCGCATCGCCGGCGGCCGGGAGATCCACCTGGGCTGCCTGCAGCCGCTGGGGCTCTACCCCGCCAACTCGATGTTCGTCGGCGACTACCTCACGACGAAGGGCCAGTTGCCCGAGGCCGACTACCGCATGATCGAGGAAATGGGCTTCGTCATCACTCGCGGCGCCGAGTCGGCCGAACCGCAGCCCGCCCTGGCCTGACGCCGCGCGACCGAGGGAAAGTCTGCGCTATCCGGCGTCGTCGGCGAGTTCCCCGATCCGCATGAGCAGTTCCGACATCTCGCCTGCCGCATGCAGGTTGCCCTGTCGGCGGGCCTCCTCGACGCCCTCGCGGAGCGTGGCCCGCGCCTCCTCGTGGCGGCCCCGTGCGACGAGGTGCTGCGCGGCCATCTGGAAGGCCGGCACGTACGGGGGCATGCCTCGGGCCAGGCCCTCCAGGATCTCGAGGCCGGCCTCCCACTCCCCCGCCGCTTCGAGTTCGAGCGCCAGACTGTAGCGGAGGAAAATGTCGTCGGGGTCGTCCCGTAGCAGGGCCTCGATCTTCTCGCGACGGGTCGTCATGGCAGGACTCCAGACTGTTTGGTGGGGTCGATCCGCGTCACGATCCGGTCCTCACGCCCGTGGGCGACGACGACGGCCCGCTCTGAAAGGGCAACGAGGCTCGAGGCCGCGTCGAGTCGGGCCACCAGCACCGCCCGGGCGGCCTGCCTTCCCTCGCGCAAGACGGCGTCGATCCGCCACAGGCCCTCCGCCTCGCCTCCTTCCGCCACTCCGCCGCCCACCACCCAGAGCGTGCCGTCGCCCCGGCAGAATCCCGCGTCGGCCACCCGACCGAGGCCGGCGTCGAGGTGCAGGAGCGGTCTCGGCGCGGGTGGCAGGAAGTACGACAGAAACAGGCGGTCCTGATCCCCCTTTTGGAAGAGCACGAGTTCCTCCCCCGGGCTGATCGCGGCCGCGTCGACTCGTGCGACGCCCGGCACCGGGCAGCCCTTCGCCGACATCGCCCCCACGCGCGAGCCGGCGATCGGCGCCCGCAGCACCGGCGGCAGCGGCGCGGGCAAACCGCAGATCGCCAGCCAATCCCGCGACGGGCTCACGACCAGCCTCGGCCGGCCAGCGGTCGGCGCGGCGGCGGGCTCGGCAGCGGGCCGCCCAGGCACGAGCACCGTCCGCTGCGCGGGTGCCGCGGCATCCGCCACGGCGTCGGGCCGGATCCGGTGCGTCCGAAGCGTCCACCCCTCCGGCTCGCGACAGAGCATCGCGAGCATTCCCGTGTCGACGCAGGCGATCGCGATCGGTCGGGCTGCCCCGTCGGCGCCGACGGCCACCCGCCGTTTCGAGGGCTCGAACGGGTCGAGGGCGGCCACCTCGCCCCGTGCCTCGTCGAGGACGTAGAGCGTCTGGCCGTTGGCGGGTGCGGCCATGTCGCTCGCGCCCGGAATGTCGGCCGAGAGGTCGATCCGTCCCGCCCCGGGGGCGGCGGCTGCGAGGGACGACAGGCCGGCCGCGAGCGCCAGCGGCGTCAACCACCGCCACGGAATCGAAAACCAGCGGCGGCAGGGGATGCTCGACATGGCTTCAGCCCGCGGTCGCCGGGGCATGTGCCGCCTCCCATGCGGCGATCTCATCGACGTGCTTGAGCGTCAGGCCGATGTCGTCGAGCCCCTCGAGCAGGCAGCGCCTGCGGAAGGGATCGACGGTGAACGTACGCCGGAAACCGGCGTCGTCGGCGAGCGTGCCGGTGGCGAGGTCGACGTGCAACCGATAGGGCGGCCCGGCGTCTCCCGCGGCGTTCGCGCGGCGGAAAAGCTCCTCCACGTCCTCCTCAGAGAGCCGGATCGGCAGCATGCCGTTTTGGAAGCAGTTGTTGAAGAAAATGTCGGCGAAGGAGGGCGCGATGACGACGCGGAAACCGTAGTCGGCCAGTGCCCACGGGGCGTGCTCGCGGCTCGAGCCGCAGCCGAAGTTGCGGCGGGCCAGCAGGATGCTCGCTCCCGCCAGCCGCGGCTGGTTCAGTTCGAACTCGGGATGCGGCGTGCCGTCGGCCAGGAATCGCCAGTCGAAGAAGAGAAACTGGCCGAAGCCGGTGCGCTCGATCCGCTTGAGGAACTGCTTCGGGATGATCTGGTCGGTGTCGACGTTGGCCCGGTCGAGCGGAGCGACGGTGCCGACGTGGGTGGTGAATGCTTGCATGGTGGGTCGCTCAGCGATACTTCCAGTGGCGAATGTCGGTGAAGTGGCCGGAGACCGCGGCCGCGGCGGCCATCGCCGGCGACACGAGATGGGTGCGGCCCCCCTTGCCCTGCCGGCCCTCGAAGTTGCGGTTGCTGGTGGAGGCGCACCGCTCGCCCGGGGCGAGCGTGTCGGGGTTCATGCCGAGGCACATGCTGCACCCCGCCTCGCGCCATTCGAAGCCGGCGTCGCGAAACACCTTGTCGAGGCCCTCCGCCTCCGCCTGCCGCTTCACGCGGCCACTCCCCGGCACGACCATCGCGTGCACCGTCGCCGCCACCCGGTGGCCGCGGACGACGCTCGCGGCCGCCCGCAGGTCCTCGATCCGGCTGTTGGTGCAGGAGCCGATGAAAACGCGGTCGAGCGGGATATCGACGATCTTCGTGCCCCCCGCGAGCCCCATGTACTCGAGCGCCCGGGCGGCGCTGGCCTGCTCGCTCGGGTCGCCGCAGGTCGACGGGTCGGGCACGGCTCCGTCGATGCCGATGACCTGCGCCGGATTCGTGCCCCACGTGACCTGCGGCACGACGTCGCCGCCCTGGAAGATCTCGGTGCGGTCGAAGACCGCACCGGCATCGCCGACGAAGCGCTCCCAGGCGGCGACGGCGCGGTCGAAATCACGGGGCGCGAAGTCGCGGCCCCGCAGGTAGTCGAAGGTCACTTGGTCCGGGGCGATCATGCCGGCCCGCGCGCCCGCCTCGATCGACATGTTGCAGACGGTCATACGCTCCTCGAGGCTCAACCTCCGCACGCAGGGTCCCGTGTACTCGATGACCGAACCGGCGCCCCCCTCGGTGCTGATACGGCCGATCAGGTAGAGCACCAGATCTTTGGCGGTCACGCCCGGGTGCATCGCCCCCTCGACCCGCAGTTCGAGCGACTTGGGCTTCGCCTGGCGGAGCGTCTGCGTGGCCAACACGTGCTCGACCTCGCTCGTGCCGATCCCGAAGGCGAGCGCCCCGAGCGCGCCGTGCGTGGCGGTGTGGCTGTCTCCGCAGACGATCGTCATGCCCGGCTGGGTGATCCCCAACTCGGGGCCGATGACATGCACGATGCCCTGGTCGGCGTCGCCCAGATCGAAGAGCCGCACACCGAATTCCTGGCAGTTGCGTCGGAGCGTGTCGATCTGCTGCTTCGACACCGGATCCGCGATCGGCAGCCGCCGGTCGGTCGTCGGCACGTTGTGGTCGGGCGTGGCGAAGGTCTTCTCCGGCCGCCGGACCTTCCGGCCCGACAGCCGCAGCCCCTCGAAGGCCTGCGGACTCGTCACCTCGTGCACGAGGTGACGGTCGATGTAGAGCAGCGGAAGTTCGCCGGGAGGCGTGCAGACGACGTGGGCCTCCCAGATCTTGTCGAGAAGCGTGCGGGGCGTGTCAGCCATGGGGCGAGCGGGGCCAAAAAGGAAGGGAGGGCGACGCGGCGAAAGGCTTCAATGTAGCCCCGCTGCCGTCCCCCCGCCACCGCCGGCTATGCCGCTCGCCTGAGGACGGTCTTGGCGGCCAGCTCGTCGACCCGGGCCTTCGTGATCGTGCTCCACCCTCCGCCCGAAGGAGACTCGACGAACACGCTCGATTGCGGCGTGATGAGCCGCTGGATGAAAAACCAGCTGCGTTCGAGATGCCGCGGATCGTTGTCGGACGAGACGAGGACGAGGTCGAAAGCGCCCAGATGGTTGCACAGCCGCGACAGCGCGGTGTCGACGTTGCCCGGGACGAGTTGCACGCGGGCCATGCCGTGGAGCCGCTGGTGAGCGGCTTTAAGCGTCACGCCCGGCGGATCGTCCGGCTGCCGCCCCTCGAACCGGTCCAGCCCGACGTAATGGACCGTTTCCGTCGGGGCCGTCGCCCGCAGGAGCCCGAGCATCCGCTCGGTCCGCACGAGACTGCCCAGGCCGAGCTCGATGACCCGCTTGGGTGGGGTCCGCAGGCAGTGCCGATAGATCGGCCGCTCGCGGGCGGGATGCGAAAGCCACGTCAGCCAGAGTCGCCGCAACAGACCGTAGCCTGCCATCGTCCCCCCCCTCACGGCCCCGACACCGGGCCGCAGGAGAGATAGTCGGTTGGCATCGCGCCGGGCCTGAAGCGGCCGCGGCGCCGGCCGTCACACCTTGCCCAAGGCGGTCACGAGCCGCCTCTGCGGCTCATGCCGGCTAGGGACGGCCGCGGATCTTCTCGAGCGCCGCCGCCGCCGCCGCACGCACCGTGGGCACGGGGTCCTCCTCCGCCAAAAGCTCCAGGATCGGCACCGCGGACGCCGCGGCAGGGCCGATCTCCCCCAAGGCCACGGTCGCCTCGAGGCGGACGAGCTCGCGATCGTTGCGGGCCGCCTTACGGAGGGCCGGTATCGCCGCCTCGACGAGAGACTTGTCGTCGGGCGCGATCTTGAGCGACGCCCACATGGCGACGGTCGCGAGCGCCTCGTCGCTCGACGTGGCCAGCCCCCGCAGCCGCTCGAGTGCCGGAGCCGACGCCGGGCCGATGCGACCGAGGGCGTAGGCGGCGGTAAATTTCGCGGCATCCGCCTCTTCGGCCGCCAGCAACTTCACGAGCGCCGGCACGGCCTCGGCCGCCTCCGCTCCGATGGCGGCCAGCGAGACGGCGGCCTCCTCACGGACGAGCGGGTCGGCGGCGTCGAGGAGCGACACCAGTTCGTCTGTCGCCGGCTTCGCGGCCGGGCCGAGGGCCGCGAGGATCTCGAGCACCGCAGGACGCAGGGCGGGATCGGCGAGCTTCGCCTCGAGCGTCGCGACCGCCGCGGCCCCGAGGCGGATCAACGCCGCACCACCGCTGACGCCCACCTCAGGATCGGCGTCGGCGAGGAGGGCGGCGAAATCCTCCGCGAGTTGCCGGCGGCTCGCTTCCGGGAGGCCCGCCGCCAAATCGGAAAGCCCCGATGCCGCGGCCGCCCTCTGATTGGGCCGCTCCGACTTGAGCCCCGCCCGCAGGCGGGTCACGGCGCGATCCACGAGCGACGTGTCGTCGGGATGGATTCGTGCCAGCGCCCATGCGGCCACGTCGGCGAGAAACGCGTTGCTCCCGGAAGCTGCCCGCTCGAGCGCCGCGTCACCCGCGGCGGACTTCGTGCTGCCGAGCGCGAAGGCGGCAGGAAAGTGCAAGGCGTCGTCCTCCGCGTCGAGCGCCCGCACCATCGCCGGCGCGGCGCCGGCGGCCTTGTCACCGATGGCGGCCAGTGCCAAAAACGCCTGCATCCGGTCGGCCGTCTCGCCCTCGGAAGCCAGTTGTTCGAGTTGGCCGACGGCCGGGGCGGCCTCCGGACCGATCTCGGTCAGAGCCACACAGGCCCAGTACCGCGACTTGGGATCCTTGAGCGCCTCGAGCAGGAACGGCACGGCCGCCTCATCCATGTCGGCCAGCGAATGGAGCGCGGCCATCACCACAGACGGGTCCGCGTCGGCCAGCTGACGGCTGAACAGGGGGGCGAGTTCGCGCAACGAGGGCGTCACCCGCTTCGCACTGCGGATCGCGGCACGGCGCACGCGCGGATCCGCGTGCGTCGCCGCATGGACCAGCCGCTCGGCCGCCGCCGCATAGAGCCCTGCATCGGCGTCGGGAATCTGCGGGCGGCCGTCATCCTGCCGGATGGAGCCGATCGCCGCCGCAGCCTGCGTGGCGACGGTCGGGTCGGTGTCGTCGAGCAGTTTGACGAGCACCGGGAGCTCTGGAAGCGCATCCTCGCCGATCATGCCGATGGCCCGGGCCGCATGCCACCGCACGCTGGAACTGGCGTCGGACGTGCAGGCGACGAGATCCGCGAGCGCCGGTTTGGCCTTTTGCCCCAGGTCGGCGATGTCGTCGACCACTTCGATTCGCGTCTTGGCATCCGCGGCGGCAGCCAGTGCCTGGCGCAGCGCCGCCAGCCCGCCGTCCCCAGCCGCGGGCTGCGGCGGGGCGGCCGCCTGCGCTGCCGGCGGCTCCGCCACCGGCGCACTTGGAGCGTCGGGCTGGGCTTGAGGCCGGGCTTCAGGCGGCGCGACGGCCACAGGGCGCTCGACGCGGGGCGGCTGTGGCGGCGCCGCCGGCTGACCGCAGCCGCTGCATGTGAGTCCTCCCAGTCCTGCGACCACCGCCGCGAACAGCGGTCCACCGACGAGCTTCGAAGGCACGCGACTCATCACCACGACTCCCAAGGTCCAAGATAGCCAGGTCACCCCGCAGCGCACGGCCTCCAGTGTTTCGAGGCCGATTGCCACAGAAATGCCCGCAAACCGCTGTCGTTCCACCGCGGGACCCAGAGTATACTTGTCGCGGTTTTCTGGACACCGCAGTATTCGAAATCCTGTCGCCCGGCCGTCGGTCCCGACCTCGGCCGGGACGGGGACTCGCGAGGACGCCCATGACACTGCCGCGAATCAGTTCGACCCGAGCCCGTGCGGCTCGGAAAACGCGCTCTCTGGACAGCCGGCAGGACAGTCCGCTGGTCCGTCGGAGCAGAGGGCCGGACGGGATGCGTGCCGCCGCGGTCCTTGCCGCGGTGCTTGTGCTCGGGCTTTCGATCCCGTCCGTGAGCATCGCCCAGTGGGGCGGCTTCGGCTTCAACCGGGGCGGCTACGCCTCCACGGCCGGCCAGGCGGCCGCCTACGGCATGTCGGAGATGATGCGGGCCCAGGGCTATCAGAACCTCGAAAACTCGGAGGCCGCCAAGAACTGGCAGGAGGCGAAGACGCTCGAGATGCAAAACCGCATGCGGTGGACCGAGACCTACTTCGAGATGCGGAAGACCAACCGGGAGGCGCGGGCCGCCGAAGCCGGCCCCCCCATCACGCACGAGCAGGCGATCCGCATGGCGAAGATGGGTCTGCCTCCGCGGCTCAGTTCGACCCAACTCGACCCCGTCACCGGTCACATCGAGTACCCGCTCGTGCTGCAGGATTCCGTCTTCGCCCCCTACCGCTCCGAACTCGACAAGCTGTTCGCCGATCGGGCGGCATCCGGGGGCAGCATCCAGTTCGAGCAGGTGCGGCAGATCCAGCAGACCGTGTCGAAGTTCATCGACGTGCTCAAGGAAAACGTCGACAACTACGCCGCCGGCGACTACGGGCGGGCCCGCACGTTTCTCGATAGCATCGCCAACGAGTCGCGTCACCCGGCCGGCTGACGGCTCGCCCACCGGAGCAGCGGCACCGTCGCCAGCCGGAGCAGGCCCGAAATCGCGAACACCGTCACGTACGCCTGGCTGTCCGCTCCCAGCGCCCGGAGCACGAAACCGCCGCAGGCGGCGCCGGCGACCGTGGCGACGGCCAGCCCGAGGTTGTAGACCGTGACGACCCCCGTGCGCTCTTCGGGGGGGACGGCGTCGAAGAAGAGGAGCGTCACCGCCAACTCCCAGCAGGCCCAGCAGACGCCGGCGAGGACCTGCACGCCGACGAGGTACGCCACGTTGGCCGACGGCAACCACAGGAGCGAGAGCGGGATCACGCTCAGCCCGCCGGCCCAGAGCAGGCCCAGCGATCCGATCCGCGAACCGAGCCGCCCGAGCCATGGCAGGAACACCGCCTTGGAGAGAAAGTTGGTGGCGATGACGAGCATGAAGGCGTGGTAGGAGAAGCCGCGTTCCTCGAGCATGTACGGCGTGAAGTAGGGTGCGGAGAACTGCGCGCCGAAGACGAGGCTGCAGAAGTACAAAACCAGCGGGCCGGAGGACGAGGATCGCATCCGGCGCAGCGTGGCGGCGATGGCGGCCCAATGGCCGGTTCCACCGGCGCCCCCCGTCGCCACGGCCGGCAGCGGCCGCGGAAACTCCCGGCAGACCATCAGCATTCCGGTCGACATCATCCGGAAGATGCCGGCGGCCGCGAACAGTCCGGCAAAGGCCAAGAGCGTGAGCCGCCGGTCCCCCGCCCCGTCGTGCCCTTCCATCCATTCGAGCAGCAGGCCGCCCATCACGAACCCGACGAACACGGCGAACTGACCGAGGCGATTGCGATGGGCGAAGTACACGGTCCGCATCCCCGCGGGGATCAGGGTGCCCATCCAGGCATTCCAGGCCGGTGCGCCCGCCATGCCTGCGGCCCAGTAGACGCTCGCCGCCAACAGGAGCTCGGTGAGCGAGGCGGAGCCGCGGATCGCCCAAACGACGAACGGTGCGAAGCTCAGCGCCTGGACTGAGGTGCAGGCGACGACCCAGCCGCGGTTGGTGCCCAGCCGCGTCACGGCCCACGGGGTGATGAGCTGGAAGAGGGCGCCCACGAGCACGGGCACGCTGGCGGTCATGCCGGCGGCGACGGGGCCGAGCCCTAAGGCGAGCGCAAACGCCGGGATATAGGTCTCGCCGCAGCCCACCATCAGGCTGAAGGCCGCCGCGTCGGCGGTCGTGAGCCAGAGATCGCGCCGCAGTCCGGCGCGGGGCACGAGCCGCCCGAGCAATGGCCGGCGAGACGGGTGGGCGGGCAAGGCGACGGGCCTACGATGACGGGGAAAGGGCGTGCCGCAACCGCGGCCGCCGCCCCGTTTATACTGCCGTCTGGTAGCAACCGGCTGATTTCCCCCTGCTGGCGCTGATTCGACGCCGGTTTTCCCGAGAGGTTCTCGTCCATGAAAGCGCTGGTGACTGGTGCGACGGGGTTCGTCGGCCCGCGGCTCCTGCGGCTCCTCGACCAGCCGGTCGTCCTCTCGCGAAACGCGGAGCGTGCGCGGCGAACGCTGGGCTCCCTCGCGGGGGCCATCTTCCGCTGGGATCCACAGCAGGGGCCGCCGCCGACGGAGGCCTTCGAGGGGGTCGATGTCGTGCTGCACCTGGCGGGCGAGTCGGTCGCCGAGGGCCGCTGGACCGCCGCCCAGAAGGCGCGGATCCGTGACAGCCGAATCTTGGGAACGCGGTATCTCGTGCAGGGCATCGCCCGGGCGGAGCAGCGGCCGCGAGTACTCGTTTCGGCGTCCGCGGTCGGCTACTACGGCGACCGTGGCGACGAGGAACTCACCGAGTCGGCCTCGCCGGCCCACGATTTCCTGGCGGACGTCTGCGTCGCCTGGGAGGAGGAGGCGCGGGCCGCAGAACAATACGGTCTGCGGGTGGTCACGGCCCGCACCGGCATCGTGCTCGGGGCCGGGGGTGGCGCGCTCGGCAAGATGCTCACGCCGTTCAAACTCGGTGCCGGCGGGCCGCTTGGCAGTGGGCGGCAGTGGATGCCCTGGATCCACGTCGCGGATCTGGCCGGCCTCTACCTGCACGCCGCGGAGACGGCGGCCGTGCGGGGACCGATGAACGCCGTCGCCCCGCATCCCGTCCGAAACACGGAGTTCACCAAGGCCCTGGCCCGGCAGCTCCACCGGCCGGCCTTCATGCCGGCACCCTACCTCGGTCTGCGACTGCTCTTCGGCGAGTTCGCCCAGGTGCTCTTCGCGTCGCAGCGGGTGATTCCACGGGTGGCCCTCGACACGGGATTCCAGTTTCAATATCCGGAGATCGCCGGCGCATTGCGGGAGATCCTCGGGGCCGCGGCATGACTCACCCCGCGGCAGGCGGCGTCGCCGCGCGGGCGAGCCGATCGGCCACCGCCCGCCAGCCCTCTTCCAAGGGCGGTGCTTCGATGACGATCGTGTCGAAGCCGCGGCGGTCGGCAGCATGGAGCGTGGCGTAGAGGCTGGCGGCGAATGCGACCGGCTCCGGCGGCATCGGCACGACCACGAGTCCCGACGCCGCGGCCGCCAGCGCCCGCACGGCGGGCTCGGCGGTGCGGGTCGTGAGCCAGGCGACTCTCCGGCCCGCCGCGACCAGTTCAGAGACCCGCGGGACAGTGTCGGCGATCACCTCGAGTGGCGTCTGCGGGGCGTAATGTCGGGCCATCGAACCTGGTGAGCGCGGCACCGTCTCCGCCGCCCCGGCGTCCGCGGCGGATGATTCCTCGACGATGCCTCCGATCGTCTGCTCCAGTGCAACGCGGCCGATCGGCCCGGGCCGCAGGATCCGCGGTGGCGTCACGGTGCAGTCGACGACGGTCGACTCGATGCCGCGGCCGCACGGGCCGGCGTCGAGGATGAGGTCGACGCGGCTGCCGAGCCCCTCGAGCACGTGCCCGGCCGTCGTCGGCGACAACTGCATCGAGCGATTCGCGCTGGGCGCGGCGAGGGGACGGCCCAGGACCGCGATCAGGCGGCGGGCGAGCGGATGCTCCGGGCAGCGCAGGGCCACGGTCGGCCCGCCGGCGGTCACTGGCGCCGGCACCCTCGGGCCGCGCGGCACGATCACCGTCACCGGGCCGGGCCAGTGCCTGGAGACGATCTTCTCCGCCGCCGCAGGCCAGGCGGCGGCGAGTGTCCGTGCCATGGCCGCATCGGCGACGTGCACGATGAGCGGATTGGTGGCCGGCCGCCCCTTGGCCTGGAAGATGCGGTCGACGGCGGCGGCATCAAGCGCGTCAGCGGCGAGGCCGTAGACCGTCTCCGTGGGAATGGCGACGAGCCCGCCCTCCGCGAGCAAGGCCGCGGCCCGTTCGATCGCCAGCGCCGTGCGCAGCGGGGGCTCACCCGAGGGATCGGGCCATGGGGCGGGCAGAACGTCGGGGAGCGGGCGGGGCATCGATCCAGGTTGCAACGAACCGCAGCCGAGAGCAAGATGAACGACGCGGGCCGCCGGAGGAGCGGCCTTTCCCGCCGCAGGACAGACCGCCGTGGCCGACGCATCTCCGCCCTTGCCCTCCGGCCCCGAGGTGGCCCCGAATCCCCGGCCGCTCGTGGGCGTCGTGATGGGCAGCCGGTCGGACTGGTCGACCCTCGCGCGGGCGGCGGAGACGCTCGACCAGTTCGGGGTGCCGCACGAATGCGAAATCGTGTCGGCGCATCGCACGCCCGACAAACTTGCCGCCTATGCCCGCTCGGCGGACGACCGCGGCCTGCGCGTGATCATCGCCGGCGCCGGGGGCGCGGCGCACCTGCCCGGCATGCTCGCCGCTCAGACACACCTGCCGGTGCTCGGGGTGCCCGTGGAATCGTCGATGCTCCGGGGCGTCGATTCGCTCCTGTCGATCGTGCAGATGCCCGCCGGCGTCCCGGTCGGCACGCTGGCCATTGGGCCGGCGGGCGCCACCAACGCCGCCCTGCTCGCCGTGGCGATCCTGGCCGCGCACGATACCGTCCTACGCAAAAAGCTCATCGCCTACCGCGCCGCCCAGACCGAGCGAGTGATGTCCGAGCCGCGGCTCGAGTCGTCGGGGCCCGCGGGCGGCAGCATGCTCGGACAGCCCGCGGCTGCGGGGGCCGGTTCACGCCAACCGGGCCGAGCGGTCGCCGAATGACGCCCTCGTCGCCCGTCCCGCACGTCGCCCCGATCCTGCCCGGCGCCACGCTCGGCGTGCTGGGTGGCGGGCAGTTGGGAGCGATGTTCGCCGCGGCGGCCAAACGGATGGGCTACCGGGTCGAGTCGCTTTCCGACGCCGGAGAATGCCCGTGCGCGCAGTCCTGCGACCGGGTGCATGTCGTCGACTACGCCGACCGCGACCGGCTGGTGGAGATCGCCCGCGGTCTCGACGTGCTGACGTTCGAGTTCGAGAACATCCCCGTCGCCGCGGCCCGGGCGATGCAAGAAGCGGTGCCGGTACGTCCGGCGCCGGAGGTGCTGCACACCACCCAGGATCGGGCCCGCGAAAAGGCCTTTCTGGTCGAGCGGCGCTTCGCTTGCGCGCCGCATCGTATCGTCCGCTCGCGCAGCGACCTGGAAGCGGCGGTGGCCGACCTCGGCCTGCCCTGCGTGCTCAAGACTGCGGCCTTCGGCTACGACGGCAAGGGCCAGCGCCGGATCGCAGCGGCGGCGGACGTCGGTCCGGCCTGGGACGCCCTTGGGCCGCGGGAATGCGTTCTCGAAGGCTGGATCGATTTCGACTGCGAAATCTCGGTCGTCGCGGCCCGCGGCCTCAATGGCGCGACGGCGGTCTTCGAGCCGTCGCGAAACGCGCATGCAAACCACATCCTCGACATCGCCTCCGCCCCGTCGGGCCTTCCCGTGTCCGTGACCGACGCCGCCCGAGAGACGGCGGCACGTGTCTTGGACGAACTTGGCGTCGTGGGAGTGGCGTGCGTGGAGTTCTTCGTCACCCGCTCCGGCGGCGTGCTGGTCAACGAGATCGCGCCCCGGCCGCACAACTCGGGCCACCTCACGATCAACGGCTGCGAGACGAGTCAGTTCGAGCAGCAGGTGCGGGCGATCTGCGGCCTGCCGCTAGGCTCGACGCGACAGTTGGCCCCGGCCGCGATGGCGAACCTGCTGGGCGACTGCTGGCGGAACGGGGACCCAGACTGGGCGGCCGCCCTCGCCGTGCCGGGCGTGAGCCTGCATCTTTATGGAAAGCATGCCCCACGGCCCGGCCGCAAGATGGGCCATCTCACCGCGGTGGCCGATACGGTAGAAGCGGCGACGGCCAACGTGACGACCGCGCGACGGGCCGCGGCCCGCGGCTGATTCAGCGCTGTATCACAACGGCAATGCCACGAGCGTCTCACGAGCCACCGGAGTGGACGGGGCCGGAATCGAACCGGCGACACACGGATTTTCAGTGCGAAACCCCGAGTGAAACAGGGTTCGGACGTTCGGCGGATGCTTGTTTTCCCGCGGAATCCATGGGATACTTCTGTTCACGTATCACGGAGGAAACGTCCCGCGCCTAGCGCGGCGCCTAGCGCGCTAGAAACTCGAACCCCGGGCCGCGGCTGATCCCCGCATCGGCTGGCCGGTAGCGCGTTCCACTTCCCGCGCTGCCGGCCGGCCACCCGGCAAAAGGAAGTGGACGATGGCCGAATCGGATGCGGCCGGCCCCGGGGCTACCGGGGGGCCGAACTCGCGGGCGCTCACCCGCGAAGACATAGACCGCCTTGTGGCCGAATCGAATCGGGAGCGGGAATCACTCACCCCCGAAGAGCGGGCCCGCCGCAAAGCCGAAGCGGAGAAGGCGGACCGCGAAGCCTTCGAAGCCGCGATGGACGCGGCCCGGCCGACGCTCGAAGCCATCGAACGGGCGGCATCCATAGGGGGCAAGTTGGCGGCGGCCGCCGGCAACGGGCTGGATTCGCTGAAATATCGGGTTCCCGATCTG
>JBJOKF010000004.1:0-9434 GCA_046046235.1 Planctomycetota bacterium
CATGCAGTTCGACCGTGGCTACCTCTCCCCCTACTTCATCACGAATGCGGAGAAGATGGTCGCCGAGCTGGACGACCCCTACATCCTCATCCACGAGAAGAAGCTGTCGTCGCTCCAGGCGATGCTGCCGGTTCTCGAGGCCGTCGTTCAGACTGGCAAGCCGCTCCTGATCGTCGCTGAGGACGTCGAGGGTGAGGCTCTCGCCACGCTCGTCGTCAACAAGCTGCGCGGCGGCCTGAAGGTCGCGGCCGTGAAGGCGCCTGGCTTCGGCGATCGCCGCAAGGCGATGCTCGAGGACATCGCGATCCTGACCGGTGGCCAGGTGATCTCCGAGGACCTCGGGATCAAGCTCGAGAACGTGACGCTCGCCATGCTCGGCAAGGCGAAGACCGTCCGCATCGAGAAGGAGAACACCACGATCGTCGATGGCGCCGGCGCCAAGGAAGAGATCCAGGGCCGCTGCGAGCAGATCAAGGCGCAGGTCGAGGAGACCACCTCGGACTACGATCGCGAGAAGCTGCAGGAGCGGCTGGCCAAGCTGGCCGGCGGCGTGGCGCAGATCAACGTCGGTGCCGTCACCGAGACGGAGATGAAGGAGCGGAAGGCGCTCATCGACGACGCGAAGAGCGCGGTGCAGGCGGCCCTGGCCGAGGGCATCGTGCCGGGCGGCGGCGTGGCGCTGCTCAAGAGCGAGAAGGCGATCGAGAATCTCGTCGCCAAGGGCGAACTGAGTGACGACGAGGCGATGGGCGCGCGAATCGTCAAGCAGTCGCTGCGGTATCCTCTCGAGGCCATCGCCGGCAACGCCGGCATGGACGGTTCGGTCGTCGTCAACCGTGTCCGCCACATGAAGGGTAAGAACGACGGGTACGACGCCGACAAGGGCGAATACTGCGACCTCGTCTCGGCGGGCGTGATCGATCCGGCAAAGGTGGTGCGGACGGCCCTGCAAAACGCGTCCAGCGTGGCAGCGCTGCTGCTCACGACCGATTCGCTCGTCACCGAGATCCCGAAGGCCGAGGAGGAGTCGGCCGGCGAAGGCCACGACCATCACGGCATGGGTGGCATGGGTGGCATGGGCGGCATGCCCGGCATGGGTGGCATGGGTGGCATGCCCGGCATGATGTGATCGGCGTCCTCGAAGGCGCCGGGCCGACGGCTTGGTGCCCCGTGTTCTCTTCCGCAAGTTTTATTTCCCTGTCATTTCCCCTGTTTGGAGCGACTCAATCATGGCTGCGAAGAACCTGAAGATCCGTCCGCTCGATGACCGCGTGGTCGTGGAGCCCGTCGAGGCGGAGGAGCGGACCGCCGGCGGCATCGTGCTGCCCGATTCGGCGAAGGAAAAGCCGCAGCGCGGCCACGTCGTGGCGCTCGGCCCTGGGAAACTGCTCGAGAACGGCGGCCGCGCCCCGCTGTCGGTGGCGGTCGGCGACCAGGTCATCTATGGCAAGTATTCCGGCAGCGATATCGAGGTCGACGGCCATGAAGTGAAGATCCTCCGCGAGAGCGACATCCTCGCGAAGGTCATGAGCTGAAGCCCACCCCCGCCCAACGTCCACGTCCTCGCATCCAACTCAGGAGTAACGACCCGTGCCCAAGCAACTGCTGTTCGACGATCACGCCCGCGCCAAACTGCTCAAGGGCGTCGAGAAACTCGCCGGCGCCGTCGCGGTCACGATGGGCCCCACCGGCCGCAACGTGATCATCGACAAGTCGTTCGGCGGCCCGACGGTCACGAAGGACGGTGTGACGGTCAGCAAGGAGGTCGATCTCGAGGACGCTTTCGAGAACATGGGCGCGAAACTGGTGAACGAGGTGGCGTCGAAGACGTCCGACCTGGCGGGTGACGGCACGACGACGGCCACCGTCCTGGCGCGAGCCATCTTCCGGGAGGGCACGCGAAACGTGGCGGCCGGCAGCAACCCGACGGCGGTGCGGCGCGGCATCGACAAGGGGGTCACGGCGGCGGTTGAGCGGCTCATGGATATCTCCCGCAAGGTCAGCCGGCCGGAGGAGGTCGCGCAGGTCGGGGCGATCAGCGCCAATAACGACCGGGCGATCGGCGACCTGCTCGCCGAGGCCCTCCAGCGCGTGGGCAAGGACGGCGTCATCACGGTGGAGGAAGGCAAGACCACCGAGACGACCGTGCGGTTCGTCGACGGGATGCAGTTCGACAAGGGGTTCGTCTCTCCCTACTTCGTCAACAAGCCTGCCGAGATGGTCTGCCAACTTGACGACGCGCTGATCCTGATCCACGAGAAGAAGATCTCGAACCTGCGGGACCTCTTGCCGCTGCTCGAGAAGGTGGCCCAGTCGGGCAAGCCGCTCCTGATCATCGCCGAGGACGTCGACGGCGACGCGCTCACGGCGCTGGTCGTCAACAAACTGCGGGGCGTGCTCAACGTCTGTGCCTCGAAGGCCCCCGGCTTCGGCGACCGCCGCAAGGCCATGCTCGGTGACATCGCCACGCTCACCGGCGGCACGCTGATCTCGGAAGATCTCGGCCTCAAGTTGGAGGCCCTCGACCTGTCCCACCTGGGCCGGGCCAAGAAGATCACGGTCGACAAGAACGAGACCACCATCGTCCAGGGGGCCGGCAAGCAGGACGACGTGCAGGCCCGCGTCCACCAACTCCGCAATCAGATCGAGGGCACCGAGAGCGAGTACGACCGGGAGAAACTCCAGGAGCGGCTGGCGAAACTGACCGGCGGTGTGGCGATCGTCTCCGTCGGCGCCGGCACCGAGGCCGAGATGAAGCAGAAGAAGGCCCGCGTCGAGGACGCGCTCCACGCCACGAGGGCGGCCGTCGAGGAGGGGATCGTGCCGGGCGGCGGCGTCGCGCTGCTCCGCTGCCGTGAGGCGGTGGAGAAGGCCCGCTCGCAGGCCAAGGGTGATGAGAAGATCGGCATCGACATCGTGCTGCACGCGCTCGAGGCGCCCATCCGGCAGATCGCCGAGAACGGCGGTATCGACGGCGCCGTCGTGGCCGACGAGGTGGCCGACAAAGACCTCAACATGGGCTACGACGCCAACAAGGGCGAGTATGTCGACATGCTCAAGGCGGGGATCATCGATCCGGTGAAGGTCGTCCGCGTGGCGCTGACCAACGCCGCCAGCATCGCCGGCTTGATGCTCACCACAGAGGCCCTGGTCACCAACCTCGACAAAGACGACGCCAAGAAGCGGCGGGCGGAAGGCAGCGTCCGGTAGCCGCCCCGGCTGGGAGTCGCCGCGGCCGCGAGTTCGATCCCCTTCCGCGTATGCACTCCTGACCGCGTATGTCCATGGCCATCGAGCGCGACTACTACGAGGTGCTGGGAGTGGATCGTCGAGCCGATGGGGCGACGATCTCGGACGCGTATCGCAAGCTGGCGATCAAGTTCCATCCTGACAAGAACCCCGGCAACGCCGAGGCCTCGGACCGGTTCAAGGAGGCTGCGCGGGCGTTCGAGGTGCTCTCGAACGACGAACTGCGCAGCCGCTACGACCGCTTCGGCCACGCCGGCCTTCAGGGAGGCGGCCGGCACGAGTTCAACGACATCGGCGACATCTTCGACGCGTTCGGCGACCTCTTTGGCGGTGGCCTCTTCGGCGGCGGCGGCGGTCGGCGTGGCCAACGGCCGCGACAGGGTCGGGACGTGTACTCGAGCGTCACGCTCTCGCTCGTGGAGGCGGCCCGCGGCGCCACCAAGACGATCGAGTTTTCGCGGCACGAGGTCTGTGCGTCCTGCGATGGCTCCGGTGCCCGCAAGGGCACCAAGCCGCAGGCTTGCGACTATTGCAACGGGCACGGTCAGGTGATCCAGTCGGCCGGCGTATTCCGGTTGCAGACGACCTGCCCGGCCTGTCGCGGCGCCGGCAGCGTGGTCCGCGACAAATGCCCCGACTGCGGTGGGGAAGGACTCACGGTCGAGCACGTCGAGCGTCGGGTGACCATTCCCGCCGGCGTCGATCGCGACGTGCGCGTGCGGTTGGCGGGCGAGGGGGAGCCGGGAGGCAACGGCGGGCCGCCGGGCGACTGCTATTGCGTCATCGAGATCGAGGAGCATCCCTTCCTCACCCGTGAGGGGCGGGACCTGCACTGCGAGGTGCCGATCACCTTCAGCCAGGCGGCTCTGGGGGCGACGGTCGACGTGCCGACGCTCGACGGCCCGAAGCCGCTCGCGATCGCCGCCGGCACGCAGCCGGGCGACGTGGTTCGGGTCAAGGGGCACGGCATGCCCGAGGTCCGGGGCCGCGGCATCGGCGACCTGCTGGTGCACGTCTTGGTGGAGGTGCCACGGTCGCTCTCTCCGCGAGCGGAGCAGTTGCTCCGTGAACTGGCCGCCGAAGAGCACCAGGCGGTGAGCCCGAAGCGTTCCAGTTTCTTCAGCCGCCTGGCGGAGTATTTCCAGGTTCGCGAGCCGTCCGAGCCGACGGCGGGGCCACGCGAGGAGAAGGCCAAGGGTAAAAAGGAGCACAAGCCATGAGCCACGCCGACGATCATCCCGACGCCGCGCCGTCCGAGCCGCCGGAGTCGGGCCGGGCGCCGGACGAGCCGGAATCCACCGACATCGCCCGCCAACTCCGGGAGGCCGAGGAGCGGCTGTTGCGGTCTCAGGCGGAACTCGAGAACTTCCGCAAGCGGGCCCGCCGCGAGTACGACGACGCGCAGCGCTATCGGGAGATCGACCTGCTGCGGGATCTGCTGCCGGTGCTCGACAACGTCCGTCGGGCGATCGAGGCCAGCGAGAAGACGGCCGACGTCGAGACCCTGCGGTCGGGCTTCCGCATGACCGCCCAGCAGATCGAGAAACTGCTCGACGGCCACGGCTGCAAGACGATCGAGACCGAGGGGCGGCCCTTCGATCCGGCCGTTCACGACGCGATCCTGCAGCAGGTGGTGCCCGGCGTGGCCGCCGGCACGGTCGTCGGAGTGGCCAGCCAGGGCTACCGGCTGCACGACCGGGTCGTACGGCCGGCCCAGGTGATCGTCTCCAAGGAGAACTGACCGATGCCCACGTACGATTACGTTTGCGACGGCTGCGGGCACGCCTTCGAGCTGTTCCAGTCGATGACCGACGCCGTCAAGAAGACCTGCCCCGAGTGCGGTAAGAAGAAGCTGCGCCGCTTGATCGGCGCCGGCGGCGCGATCGTGTTCAAGGGCAGCGGCTTTTACAAGACCGACTACCGCAGCGATTCCTACAAAAAGGGCGCCGCCGCCGACTCAGGCGGCTCGGGCGACGGGGGCGCGAAGAAGCCCGACGCGGGGGGCAAGCCCAAGGGCTCGGAATGACCATGCCGCAGTGTCCCGTCTGTGACAGCCCCGTGCGGCTCGAGGCGACGCCGAGCGCCCCATTCTGCAGCGAGCGGTGCAGGCTCATCGATCTGGGCCGCTGGCTGGACGAGGCGTACGCGCTGCCCGAGGCCCCGCGAACGGGCGACGATGATGATGAGGGGGAGCATCCTCCGGCCCCCGTCAATGACGAGGCCTGACCGCTCGGCCCGATGCCGCAGCCGGTGAAAGACCCGGCGGGGCCGCATATACTCTCGCCCGCCGTCCGGAAGTCGCCGGGGCGCCGTCGGCCCGGGACCGGGCGGCTGGTCCACACGCACACCGACGAGAGGGTGAACCATGGACGATCTGCAATCCAGCCACGCCGCCGGGGCCCCGGAGGCGACCCGGGCTGCTGCCGTCGACGCGCCACCGCCGGCAATCCCGGCCGCCGCGGGCGTCGTGTACGACGTCCGTTGGAGCGAGGCGCTCCCCTGCTGGCTCCTGTTTCGCGCCGCGGGGGCTGCCTTCGCGCCGACGGTGATCCTTCTGGCGACGCTTGGCTGCCTGGCCACGTGGGCCGGCTGGTCGCTCGCCGATCGACTGCAGCTGGCTGGGGTCGATCGCACGGCCGATCTGGTCGCGGCCGCCAGCGAAGGGCTGGTCCTGCCGTCGGGCGGGGCCACCGCGGCCCCGCCGTCCGCCGCCGGCTGGCCCTTGGCCGCGCCGCCGACCGGCCGAGCCCTGCCCTGGCTCGCGGGCCTGCTCGACCGGCTGCCATCGGCCTTGGCCGAGATCCTGCGTCTGGCCGCCATCCCGTTCCGTCCGCTGGCCACCGGGCCGCAGGTGGCCGGCGCGGCCGCTCGACTCGCTTGGTTCGTGCTGGTCTGGTCGATCTTCGGCACGGGCATCGCGAGGCATGTCGCCCTGAAGCTCGTCGGCGAGGATGCGCCCGGGTTGTTCGCCTCGATCTGGTACGGCACGCAGAAGTGGCTCTCGTCCTTCAATGCGGTCGCGTTCGTGATCTTGGGGATGCTCGCCCTCGCCGTGCCGGGGGCACTGCTCGGCCTGCTCATGCGGAGCGACATCGGCCTGGCGGTCGCGGGCGCGGTCTGGCCGATCGTCCTCGCCGGTGCGGTCGTGCTCGCGATCCTCGCCGTGGGCGTCGTCGCCGGCTGGCCGCTGATGGTCGGCGCGGTCGGCGTCGAGCGAGGCGACAGCTTCCAGGCGATCTCGACGGCGTTTTCCTATCTCTATCAGCGGCCGCTGCACTACGCCTTCTCCCTTGTGGTGGCGGCTATCGTCGCGATTCCCGCGCTCGCGGCGGCCGGCGTCTTCGCCGATGCCACCGCTTCCCTCGCCATGTGGGCCGCCAGCTTCGGCATGGGCCACGACCGCACGGCCGCGGTCCTTCGCGACGCGGCGGCCGCCGGAGCCGACGTGCCGTGGGGCGCCAGGGCCATCGGATTTTGGATGCGGTCGCTCGAGGCGGTGCTGGCCTCGTTCGGCTGGGGCTACTTCTGGTCGATTGCGACGGCCGCGTACCTGCTCTTGCGGCGTGACGTCGACGGCACCGAGTGCGACGAGGTCGTGCTCGACGAACCGGCCGGCGGCTGAACCGCGTTCAGCCGCCGTGACGCTTGAGGATCGCGGGGAAGCCGCCGAGGAGTTCACCGCGGCTGATCGCGGCGTCGGCGCCGGCGTCGCGGGCCTGGTCGAGCCGCTGCTTGGCCACGTGCGGTCCGAAGGCCACGAGCCTGGCCGCCCGGCCCGCCTCGGCCTGCTGCCCGGCGAGCAGCGCCCGCAGCCGCGTCACGAGCACCGCCGGGTCGCCCGCCAGGGCCTGGAGATCGAGCAGCACGAGATCGTAGGGACCGCCCGGCAGCGGCCCGTCGAGCGTGCGGAGCGTCTCCAGCCGCGCGGCCGCGTCGCGGGCCAGCCCGGCGATCCGGCTCGTCGACAGCAGGTCGGGCGACACGAGCAGAATCCGCGGGCTTGCGGGCTGGGGGGCACCGGGTTCGTGTCCGACATCGGCAGTCATCAGATCGCCTCCGGTCCGCGGACATCGCGATAGATCTGGACGGCCTCGTCCATCGGGAGGACGAGCAGCCGGCCGGCGAGATCGATCGGCCCGTCCGGTGCGGCGGCGGACAGCGTGCGTTGAAGGGTCTCCACGGTCCGCTCGAGGAAGTCGTCGTTGACTGCGATCTGGATGACCGTGTCCTGGAGCACGGCCGCCGCCAGGAGCGGCGGTTCGTAGCCCTGGGCATCGCAGACCGTGAGCCGGGTGACGTGCGCCGCAGCGAGCGCCTCGCGCACCGCCTCCAGTTGCGACGGCCTCAAGACCGCGACGACCAGGTGCATGGGGATGTTCCGAGTGATGCCGGGCGACCGCCGCACAGCGCCCTGACAAGCTTGATGAGCATAACGAGCCTACCGGGCGGGGCGGGCCTGTCCACGGTCCCGGTCACGGGCCGGGCAGCTGCAAGCCGGCGTCGAGCACCTTGCGGATGCGGGCCTGCATCTCCACCAGGTGCGCCCGCGAGTAGTCGTCGAGCTTCACGTCGTTGCGGGCGAGCAGCGCGCCGATCCGTTCGTCCACCGACCGGAGCTGTGCCGCTGCGATCGACTGTGCGTCGGGGGAGCCTCGGCTCGACATGGCCAGCTGGCCCAGCCGGGTGACGTATTCCCGCTGCAGGCCGCGGCGCAGGCTGTCGATGGCCGGCTTGCGGACGGTGTAGTCGCCGGGGGCGGTCGCGGTGACCTCGGTGAGGATCGACTTCGTCAGCCTGTCGAGGAGTTCGGCCGTGGTGAAGGCGTCCTGCTCGGCAGGCACCTTCAGCTCGCTGTCACGGATACGGGCGAGCGTCGTCGTGTCGAGCAGCCGGCCGAGCACGCGGGTCTGCCACCCGAGGATCGCCTCGTGCACGGGGTAATCCTCGCGGTCGACCTGCCTGCTGCCCCAATGCATCCAGTTCGTGGGCACGAGCTGGTTGTACAGCTCGGGTGGAAACGCGAACGGCTGGGAGCTGAAGAGCTGCCGTTCGAGGAGCGCGAGGGCGTCCCGCTGCTTCTGCGGCTCGACGACGCGGAATGGGGCGGGCGCGTTGGCATCCCCCTTGTGGCTCCGCGACGTGTACAGGCCGCCGACGAGCCGCGAGGCCGTGACCATCGCCTGCCCGTGGGCCGCCAGCAACACGCCGAAAGCCTGTCGCACCCGCTCGTAACCCCCTCCCCTGCCGTCCTTCTCCTTCGCCGTCATGCGGTCGGCGATGACGGGCATCACCTGCGCCACGAGCTCCGCACGGCTCCGGGCGAACTCCAGCGGATCGTTGCCCAGGTCGAACCTGTTCGAGAGCGGGTCGGGGTCGGCGAACTCGGTCTCCTCGTCGGTGGCGTAGGCGAGCGCCGGCTCACCGCTCCGAGAGGCGATCTTCTCGAGCTCCGCCAGTTCGCCTTCAGGGTTGCCGGCCGCGATCGGCTTGTAGCCGTATTCAATCGCCCACAGGTCGTAGGGACCGAGCTTGGCGGTGTAGTAGTCGCCCTGGGTCTTCCCCTTCGGCACGATGTTCACCGGCAGGTAGTCCATCACGCTCGTGCTGGCACCGCTCGCCGCGGTCTTGGAGACGTCGTTGATATCGGCCAGCGGCCGGAAGGCGCTGCCCTTGAAGTTGTGCCGCAAGCCGAGCGTGTGGCCCACCTCGTGCATCGCGACGAGCTTGAGCCCCTGGAGGACGAGCTTCTCCTTGGCGGCCTCCGAGAGGCCGCCGTCCGCGGTCGCCGCCACGGCCGTCGCGGCCAGGGCCGTCTCGCGGGCATGGCCTTCGAAGAGCGAGCAGGCGCCGCAGCAGTGGCCGTCGTGTCGGCCGCCATGCGCACCGCCGCCCGCGAGAAGGGCGATCGACTGCGGCGTGAAGGTTTCGTACTCGGACCGCCAGAACCGCAGGAAATCACCGTCGAAGATGATGTCGGCGTCGAGGATCTGGCCGGTCCGGGGATTCACCCGGGACGGGCCCATCGCGAAGCTCGCGCCGGCAGTGATCCAGCGGAACGTGTTGTAGTTGACGTCCTCGGGATCCCAGTCGGTCACGTCCGGCTGCTGTCGCACCTCGATGGCCGTGGCGAAGCCGGCCTTTTCGAAGGCCTCGTTCCACGACTCGATGCCCTCCCGGACCGCCTG
>JBJOKF010000048.1:0-5794 GCA_046046235.1 Planctomycetota bacterium
ATCGCGTGGCCGATCTGGACCGCGCCGCCGCTCTCGGCCTCGCTCTCGCTCGAGAGTTCGATGCTGGAAAAGGTCGCGCCGTGGATGCCGTCGCGGCCCGTGCGGCCGCCGGCCACGACGACCAGATCGCCCGGCTGCACCGCCGCCTCCGCGCTGCCCCGGGGCATGATGCCGACGGTGCCGCAGAACACGAGCGGGTTGCCGAGATAGCCCGGGTCGAAGGCGACGGCGCCGGCGATCGTGGGGATGCCCATCCGGTTGCCATAGTCGCGGACGCCGGCCGCCACGCCCGCCAGGAGCCGCCGCGGATGGATCACGCCGGGCGGGATCTCGGCCGCGGGAGTGTCGGGGGGCGCTACGCAGAACACGTCGAGGTTGGCGATCGGCTTGGCGCCCAGGCCGGTGCCCAGCACGTCGCGGATCACGCCTCCGAGGCCGGTCGCCGCGCCGCCATAGGGCTCGATCGCGGAAGGATGGTTGTGGGTCTCCACCTTCACGCAGATGTCGTGATCGCCGTCGAACCGCACCACCCCGGAGTTGTCACGGAACACGCTCACGCACCAGTCCCTACCGGCAAGCCTGTCGCGAATCGTGCGGGTCGCCGCGAACACGGTCTCCTTGAGCAGGTTGTCGTAGTGCGACTCCCCGGCGGGACCGACATGATCGACGCCGCTCGAGAGCGTCTTGTGGCAGCAGTGCTCGCTCCAGGTCTGGGCGATCGTCTCGAGCTCGATCTCGAAGGGCTCCCGTCCCAGGGCGGCGAAGTGGTCGCGAACGGCCTGCAGCTCGCGTGCCGTCAGCGCCAGGCACCGCTCGCGGCTGAGCCGCTCGAGGGCCGACTCGTCGAGGCCCCCGAGCGGGATCGTCTCCTGCGTGAACGCCCAGGTGCGGCCTCCCGCCAGGGACGTCATCGACAGCGGGCCGACGGTGATCTCCTGGATGGCGTCGTTGGCGAGGAGCTTGCCCACCAGCCGCTCGACGTCGTCTGGGGCGAGCGCGGGCAGCCAATACTTCCGCAGGCTCCGGACGACGACGCCTCGATAGCCCAGCAGCGCCACGGCCTGCTGCGCGGTGAGGCCCGCAGGGTCGGTGACGCCCGCCCGGGGCAGCACGTGGACCACCGTGGGAAGGCCCTCGGCCTCGCGAACGAGCCCCGGCTCGCCGACCTCGCCGACGACGAATGATTCCGTGATCGGGTCGGCCAGGAGCGTGGCCGCGATCCGCTCGACGTCGGCCCGCCCGAGATCGCCCTCGAGCAGCCAGCCTGCGGCCGTGCAGGCCCGCGTGCAGTCGCCGATGCCGAGTTCGGCCGCGCCCGTGACCACGTCCCGCGCCGCATGATCGGCGGCCGGATCGGTGAGGGCGACGTCAACTTCCCACAGCATCGCGGTGTTCCTTGGCGCGCTCGAGCAGGGCGACGAGCCGACGACGGTCGCCGGCCTCGATCGCCGAGAGCATCCGCTCCACGATCCCGGCAAACCGCTTCATAGCCGGCCCGAGTTCACCGGCGTTGTCGAGGAGGATGTCGGCCCAGAGTTCCGGATCGCCGCCGGCGATCCGCGTCGTGTCCCGCCAGCCGCCCGCGGTGAACGTGCGGGAGGCGGCGGGCGTGGAGGCCGCGAGCGCCGCGGCCACCAGATGGGGTGTGTGGCTGGTGGCGGCCAGGATGCGGTCGTGCTCGCGGGGCGTCATCAGGAACACGGTCGAGCCCAGAGCCGCCCAGAAACCACCGACCTCCTCGGTGTCGCCTCGGGGCGTGGCGGCCACGGGGGTGACCACGGTCACCCGGCCGGCGAAGAGTTCGGCATCGGCGGCGCTGGGGCCGCGGCGATGGCTGCCGGCGATCGGATGACTGCCGACGAATCGTCCCCGCCGTCGCCGCCGCCGCTTCTCCCAGGAGGCGACGATCGACGCCTTCGTGCTCCCGGCGTCGGTCACGAGCGTGCCGGGCTTCACGGCGGCATCGACCTGATCGAGAAGCTGGGGGATCGAGGCCACCCCGGTCGTGACGACGACGAGGTCGGCCGCGGCCACGGCCTCGATGTCGAGCGAGGTCTCCGTGACGGCACTTGCTTTTTTGGCAGCCGCGAGCGACTCCGCCGACCGGCCGATGCCGATCACCCGGGTGGCCAGCCGTCTGGCCCTCACCGCCCGACCGATCGAACCACCAATCATTCCCACACCCACGATCGCGACGGTGGGCCACAGGACGTTCATGGGCGGGAGCGGCAGGGGGATGGGAGGATGACCGCGGATTTTTACCAGATGCTCCGGCACTGTGTTAGAACCGCCGGCCGTGCGGGCCGAACGGCCGCAACGAGCCCGTCGGGGCCCGGCATGAACCTCGGAGCAACGTGATGTTCGGCCGTCGCCGGATGCCAGACACGGTGCTCGCCGACCTGCTCGGCCGGCTGGCGATCGCCGTTGCCGCTGGCATCGATCTCCGCCGGGCCTGGGATTCGGAAGCGGCACGCGTGCCGTCCGGCTGGCGGGCGGCGATGCGGGCGGTGGCGAACCGGTTGCGCGACGGTGATGACCTCGCATCGGCGATGGAGCGAGCCGACGGCGCGTTTCCGCCGCTGGTCACGGGCATGGTCCGCGTGGGCGATCGGACGGGTCGGCTGGCGGAGGTGTTGCGGGAAACCGCAGCCACCGTCGAGCAATCGGTCCGTGGGCGGACCGCGCTCCGGCGGGCGCTCGCCGGGCCGACGGTGCAACTGGCGATGGCGATGGCGGCCGTGGCCGTGCTGATCGGGGTGTCGGGGCGGGCGCACGGGGTCGATGGTCGACCGCTCGATGTTCTCGGGATCGGGCTCACGGGCCTGCAGGGACTCGCCAGCTACCTCACGGCGATCGTCGCGGCGGTGGCGGCCGCCGCGTGGCTCGTGCCTGCCGCGATGCGGAACTGGCGCGATCGGGGCTGGGTCCGCGCGGTCGGCGGACGCATGCCCGTGCTGGGCGGCGCGGCCCGGGCGGCCGAGGGAGCGGCCTGGTGCCGGGCGGCGGCCCTGGCGGCGCATGCCGGCGTCGGCATCGGAGAGATGGTGTCGTTGGCGTCGGCCGCTGCCCCCGGTTTCGCCATGGACCCCGCCGCCGTCGAGGGGCGGCTGCGTCGCGGCGACGACCTGGCGGCGGCGCTGTCCCGCTGCGGGGCGTTGCCCCGAGAAGTGCTCGAGGCGGTTGCCGTGGGCGACATGACAGGCACGACGGCTGAAGCCCTCGAGCGGGCGGCGGACCAGCTCGGCGACGCCGCTCGTCGGGGCTTCGCCGCGGCCGTGCGGGGGGCCGGGTTCGCGATCTGGGCGGCGGTGGCATGCCTGGTGGCCGCGATCGTGATCCGGGTGATGATGTCGTATGTCGGTATGATTCACGACGCCGCCCGGGCCCGCTGAGACGCGCTCGTCGAGCGGCGCCCGCTCCGCTGCCGAGATCACTGCCATGATCACGACGGGGATTCACTGCGACCGTCCATCGGGCCTTCCCGGCCACCTCCAGAGGGTGGCCGTCTGCGCGAGGGTGGGCAGTCTGGTCGTCTGGGCGGTTGGGTGGGCGGTCGCGTCAGCCTGCGGCGGAGTCGCTTGGGGTGTCGCCCGGGGATCCGACCCGGTGGGTGCGACGGGAAGCGACGATCACGTAGCGCCGCCGACCACCGAGCCGGCGAAGCCCAGCCAGCAGGAGGTGATGGCCGCGCGGGGCTTCGTCCGTCACCGCGGGGCGTGGCGGACGGCGCAGGAGATCGAGCTCCTCGACCGCAGCGAACGGACGAAGTTCGCGGAGAAGGAGTGGGTCGCGAAGCTCGAACGGCTGCGACGCCAGCTCGATCAGCCGTCCCGGGCCGACCGGGCGGCGGAGGAGATCCGCGGGATTGCCGATCCGTTCGCCGTGGCCGCGGTCGCCGCCGCGCTCGCCAAGGAGCCCGTGGGCCGCATCCGGGGGTGGTATGTGGAAGCGCTCTCCAGGATTCGTTCACCCGCCGCGACGGGCGTGCTCGTCGCGACCGCGCTCGACCATGCCGATCCCGAAACGAGAATCGTCGCGACCGAGCGGCTCATGCTGATCGGCCCGCACCTCGCCCTGCCCACGCTCGTGGCCGCGCTGCACAGCGCCGACAATGCGCAGGTCAACCGCGCCGCCGAGGCCCTCGGCCGGCTCGGCCTGGCCGCGGCCGTCGGGCCGCTGATCGACGCGCTCGAGACGCAGCATGTCGTGGTCACTGGCGACGGCACTCCCGAGGGCTCGACGAGCGCCACGTTCACGCCGTCCGGCGGCGGACTGTCGATGGGGGGCGGTCCGAAGCAGCACCGGGTCGCAGTCCGCAACGACCGGGTGCTGGAGGCGCTCGTCATCCTCACGGGCGCGAACTTCTCGTGGGACACGGCCGCCTGGCGGGCCTGGCTCGCCAATCGCCGGGCGCCGCCTCCCGACTACGATCCCCGTCGCGGTTGACCCCGGGGAAACCACTCGGGCGAGAGCATCAGCATGGCCACCCGATTCTCGAGGTTCGGCCGGAAGACCACGAGCAGGAGCACCGGCAGGTACCAGGCCATGAACAGGCCCCCGTTGTGGGCCTTCCAGAACTGGCTTCCAAGCAGCACCGCGGCGGTGCAGCTCATGAGCGTGCCGAGGTTCTTGGGAGCCGGCCAGATCGCGAGCGTGGCCATCATCGCCACGAAGGCGGCGAGTACGGGCAGCCGAAAGACCGCATCCTGCGAGGGAAGCGCCCAGAAGCCCTCGAGCGAGACCTCGTTGGGGAAGATCCAGCCGAACATCTGCCGCAACTGGCCCAGAAACACGGTCGCATCGGGCGACGTGAACCAGAGCGCGACGACGAGCGCCGACAGCGACGCCGCCACGCCGAGTGCGAACCGTCGCACGCCCCGCTCCCAGTAGAAGCTGCACCACAGCGGCAGCAGGAACACCGGATAGTAGATCGTGCCGATGGCCAGGCCGACGAGCGCCCCGGCGATGAACGGCCGGCGATAGGCGGCCACGGCCCAGAGCACGAGCGCACCCGGGAGCACGTGATCGACGCGGCCCGTCATCGTGGCGGTGTAGGGCAGGAGGAGGTAGAGCACCGCCGCGGCGATCCCGAGGCGGGTGTTCTCGAAGTGTCGCCAGCCGATCACGACCATGCCCGCCACGATCGCCAGCTGCGAAACGATCGCCATGATCCGCGCCGTCGTCTCGTGCACGGCCCGCCGGCTCGCGTCACCCTGGTCGACCGGTTCGTCGGCGGCGTCGGGAGCGAAGAAGATTCGCTGCGTGGAGATCTGGGGAAGCAGGAAGAGCAGCGGATAGCCGGGCCCGAGGCGGGCCAGCTGGTCGGCGTCGACCTTCGCCTCGCGGGCCTCGAGCCGGTCGGCGGCGGCCGCCCCGGCCATGTCGTCCCGCTGGGGCCGCGTGGTGATCACGTTGGCCAGCAGGAAGACGAGGAGCGACATGCCCAGGAACAGGAGCCCGCCGTTGGTCAGGTTCGGCTCCAGCATCGGCCGGCGGACCATCATCGAGTCGCAGAGCATCCGCAGCAGAAACCAGCCCGTCACGACGAACACCCAGACGAACCCAAGCTGCTGGTCGGCGACGTTCGCCTTGTAACCCCCGAACTCGACGGCCAGGATTCCCGGAGCGAGGAGAATCAGTCCGACGACATCGAGGTTGCGGATGCTCCAGAGCCGGTTGAACTTGAAGAACAGGGCGACCGCCAGGAGCGACGCGAAGTAGAACCACGTCGTGGGATTGACGCGGTGGTATTGGAAGAGGATGTCGCTCATGCCGACCGTGTGTCCGGATCCGC
>JBJOKF010000056.1:0-7005 GCA_046046235.1 Planctomycetota bacterium
CGGCCGAGTTCCAGGAGATACCGCACGAGATCCCGGCGGTCATCGGCGGGCAGCGCAGTGAAAACGTTGGCCGGCATCAGCGAGCCGACCTCCGTCCGCTCGTCGATGTCGGCCGGGGCGATCGAGTGGCTCTTGCCGGTGGCATCGACCACGACGACGGCCTCCGCCTTCTCTTCCTTCACGATCCCCTGGAGCACGCGACCGTCGGTGAGCGTGAATGCATAGGCCCTGTATTCCGGCTTCACCGCCCGCGCCGGCCAGTAGACGCTCTCGACGATCTCCTCGGGCGCGAGGCATTTCGCGATCGTCGTGAGCTCGGGGCCGACGGCGCCGCCTTGGCCCGCGACCTTATGGCACGACGTGCAGCCGGTCGTGGCGGCATTGAAAACCCCCGCACCGCGGCGGGCATCACCCTGATCACGGGCCTCGGCGAGCGCCTGTCGGACGAAGTCCGCGGTCCAGGCCGGGCTCGAGGTATCAGCCGGTGCGGCCAACGCAGCGCCTACCTGCAGCAGCGCCGCCACCACAGTGGCCGCGACAACCAGGGTTTTTTGTTTGTCCGTACAAAGCATGGCTGGAAGCTTATGGTTGCGCTCAGGCTGTCGTCAACTGAGACCGCACCGCCCAACCCTGGCAATCCCTGGTTCTCAGCGGCCAAACACCGTCGGTATGATCGTGCTCCACCACGATCGCTGACGCACATGTCGTGCTCATGCCGGCACGGCGATCGAGAGTGTTTTTGGAGTCATGCACCCGCATGAAAGCTTTGAAGGGTCGTGGACCTGCCGCAGCCCGCCGGCACCGAGGCGGCGACCAGCCGGGAGACCACCTGTTTCGCTCGAGCGAGCGATTCGCGCTCGATCTCCGCTCGCCGGTGCCGCTCTATCACCAGGTCGAGCAGATCATGCTCGAACGGATCGCCAAGGCGGGGCAGATCGGGCTCAAAGTGCCCCGAGAAATGGATCTCATCCGGATCTTCAACGTCAGCCGGGCGACTGTGAAGAAGGCGACCGACGCGCTCGCCGCCAAGGGTCTCATCGAGCGGCGACGGTCGGCCGGCACCCGCATCGTGCGGCTCAACGTGACTGAAGATCTCGGCCGGCTCACGAGTTTCAGCGAACAGATGGAGAGCCGCAATCTGCGGGCTTCCACGGAGATTTTGGGGGTTGAGGTGCATGTGCCGGACGCCGCCGTGGCCGCGGCGCTCCACCTGTCGAAGTCCGAGAAGACGCTGTGCATTCGCCGCCTCCGTGGGACAAGCGAGGCGTTTCCCGTGGTCTTCCTGCGCTCGGAGATTCCCGCCGCCTTCGGCATCGACAGACGCGAGGATTTCAACGGGTCGCTCTATGCGATCATCGAATCCAAGCACCGGATCCCGATCGAGTGGGCCGATCAGAAGATCTGGGCCGGCAAGGCGAGCGCCGAAGAGGCGAAACTGCTACGGATCAAGCCAGGCGACACCATCCTCGGCATGGAAAGGATCACCTACACCCGTGGCGACCGCCCCCTTGAATACGTGCGGGCGATCTACCGTCCCGAACACTACACGTTTTCTTTGCGGCTCAAGCGCTGAAAGCGACTCCAGGCTTGAGCAGCCGAACGCTCTCTTGCATACTTTGTACGGACAAAGTACGTTGCGGGCATGAACCGTCTGCAAATCGGGTTGATCGGCTGTGGCCGCGCCGGACTGATCCATGGGGCGAATATCGCCCGGCGAATCGAACGGGCCGACCTGGCCGCCGTCTGCGATGCCAGCCCCGTCAATCTCCGTGCAGCGGCCGATGAACTGGGCGGCCCGCGGGCCTACGCCGACTTCCGCAGTCTCTGCGCCGATCCGGCCATCGACGCCGTCGTGATTGTCACGCCCACGTTTCTCCACTGCGCGATCGCCTGCGCGGCGGCCGCGGCCGGCAAACACATCTTCCTCGAGAAGCCGATGGCACTGTCGGCGGCGGAGTGCCTCGCGATCGAGGAGGCGTGCGCCGCCGCGGACGTGAAGCTCCAGATCGGCTTCATGCGCCGGTTCGACGAAGGCTTCCGGCGGGCGAAGGCGGTGCTCGACTCGGGCGACCTCGGCCGCGTGATGATCATCAAGAGCACCGGCCGCGGGCCCGGCGGCCCCGGCCCCTGGATGTGGGACCTGAAGCAGAGCAACGGCATCGTCGCCGAGGTCAACAGCCACGACCTCGACAGCATCCATTGGTTCACCGGCGCTCGTATCCGGCACGTCTACGCCGAGGCCCACAACTTCAAGATGCCGGAGGCACGCGAGCGGTTTCCCGATTTCTACGACAACGTCGTGGCCACGCTCCGGCTCGACGACGACACGATCGCCGTGATCGACGGCACCTGCCCGGCCCACTACGGCTACGACGCCCGCGTCGAGATCCTTTGCGAAAGAGGCGTGCTCTTCGTGGGCAGCGCCCGCAGGCATGGCTGCGAGTGGATCACGGTGGAATCGGGGCTCCATGGCGAGGCGGTGGCGAGCTGGCGGACGCTCTTCCGCGACGCCTACCTGGGCGAAATGGAAAGCTTCGTCGACGCCGTGCTCGCGGACCGGCCCACGGCCGTCACCGGCGTCGATGGCCGCTGGGCCGTCGAGGCGGTGGTGGCGATCAACGAGAGCCTCCGGACCGGCCGACCCGTGCCCGTCAGTGCCGTGGGGGCGACCGCATGATTGCCGCCCGCTACACGCAAGGCGACGGCTTCGCCGTCGCCGACGCCCCCGAGCCGACCGCGGAACCCGGCGGGCTCCTCGTCCGCATCGACGCGGCGAGTATCTGCGGCACCGACATCAAAATCGTCAACCACGGCCATCGCAAGCTTCGCGACGGCCAGACGATCACGCTCGGCCACGAGTTCGTGGGCACGGTCGTCGAATTGAACGGCCCGACGAACGGCTTCACAATCGGCCAGCGGGTGGGCGTGGCGCCCAACATCGGCTGCGGCCATTGCTCGATGTGCATGCAGGGCATGGGCAACATGTGCCCCTCATACTCGGCCTTCGGCATCGATCGCGACGGAGCCCATGCACCCTTGGTCGCGATTCCGCGGGCGGCGATCGAGCAGGCGCTCGTGATCCCTCTGCCCGAGGCCGTCGATCCGCGGGCCGCCACGCTCGCCGAGCCGCTTTCCTGCGTCGTTGCCGCGCAGCGGGCCACCCGGATCGAGCCCGGCGACACGGTCGTGATCTACGGCGCGGGCCCGATGGGACTGCTCCACGTGATGCTCGCGGCGACGAGCGGCGCCGGGCGGATCGTCGTGGCCGATCGCAATCCGGCGCGGCTGAATCTCGCCCGCGACCTCGGCGCGGCCGACACGGTGAACGTCGCCGAGCGACCCGTGGGCGACTGGGCCCGCGAACATGCCCCCGGCGGTGTCGACGTGGTGATCATCGCGGTGCCGGTGCCCGAGATCCAGGCCGAGGCGCTCGAGATCCTCGCGCCACTCGGCCGGCTGTGTCTCTTCGCCGGCTGGCCGCGGGGCACATCGGGCGTCGCCCTCGACACGAACGCCATCCACTACAAGAGCCTGCTCGTCACTGGCACGACGGGCGGCGCACCGCGAGACTACGTGGCGAGCCTGAAGCTCATCGGCTCGGGTCGCGTGGATGTGCGGCGGATCGTGTCGCACGTCTATTCCTTCGCCGACCTGGCAAAGGCCTATGCGGCGGCATCCAGCGGCACGGCGCTCAAGGTGGTGATCGCGGTACAGCCCTGACGGGCCGGGCCGCTGCAGGGAGGGACGTGGTGGCGATTCTGCTGGGCATCGACATCGGCACACAGGGCACGAAGGCCGCCGCCTTCGACGCCGACGGCACGCTCCTCGCATCGGCCTTCGAGGCCTCGCGACTTGGCCGGCCGAAGCCGGGCGTCGTGGAGGAGGATCCGGGGCGGCAATACGCGAGCGTCTGCCGCACGATCAAGCAGTGCATCGAGACGGGGCGGATCAAGCCGGCCGCCGTCGCGGCGATCGGCATCGATGGCCAGATGGCCGGTGTGATCGGGGTGGCCGCCGACGGGAAGCATGTCACGCCCTACGACTCATGGCTCGACACCCGCTGCAGCGGCATGATCGACCGGATGCTCGCCGCGGCCGGACCCGAGATCATCCGTAAAACGGGCGGCCCACCGAGCTTCAATCACGGGCCGAAAAAACTATGGTGGCAGCGGGAGCGGCCCGCCGACTTCAAGCAGATCGCCGCGTTCGTGCAGCCCGGCGCGTACGCCGCGATGCGGCTCTGCGGCCTCTCCGGCGCCGAGGCCTTCATCGACCACACCTATCTGCATTTTTCGGGCTTCGCCGACACGGCTCGGGCCGTTTGGGACGACGAGCTCTGCCGGGTCTTTCGCTTCGATCGCGCGAAACTGCCGCGTATCGTGCCGCCACAAGACATCGTCGGCACGCTCACGGCCGCCGCGGCCCGGGCCTGCGGCCTGGCAGCCGGAGTGCCCGTCGTCGCGGGCTGTGGCGACACGGCCGCCAGCCTCCTTGCATGCGGGGCGACAAAGCCGGGCATCTGCGTGGACGTCGCCGGGACGGCGAGCGTGTTTGCCGCGTCGTGCAGCCGATTCACGCCCGATGCAGAGCTGGGGATCCTGTCGTGTGCCCGTTCGGTGACGCAGGGGCTCTGGCATCCCTATGCCTATGTGAACGGCGGAGGCATGAACCTCGAGTGGTTCCACGGGCTCTTTGCCACTGCGGGCCAAGGCCGCCGGACTGGCGGAGCAAAACCCACCGGCCTCGCCGCCCTCGATCGGCTCGCTGCGGCGGTCGAGCCCGCAGATGACCTGCCGTTCTTCGTGCCGCACCTCGCGGGCCGCAATTCGCCGCCGCAGCCGCATCTCCGCGGTGCGTGGACCGGGCTGACGCACGCCCACGGCTGGGGCGAGCTCTATCGCGCCGTGCTTGAAGGGGTGGCCCTCGAGTATGCGGTGTACGTGGCGGCGATCCGTCGGCTCTTGCCCAAGGCGCAGCTCGATGAACTGCGGGTCACCGGCGGCGGAGCGGCGAGCAGCATCTGGAACGGGATCAAGGCCGACACGCTCCAGCTTCCCGTGCGGCCCGTCGTCGAGAGCCCGGGCGCGCCTGCCGGTGCCGCGATCGTGGCGGGCTGGGGCGCCGGTCTCTTCCCGTCGCCCGATGCGGCCGCACGTCAGTGGGTGGCCTTGGCCGCGGCAGTGAAGCCCAAGCGGTCGCACGCCACGCTCACCGCCCGCCGCCTCGACCGCTACCAGGCGCTCTTACGCATCCTCGACCCGACATCCATGAGCTCCCATTCATGAGCCCCCAATCATGAGCATTGCCAGATGAGCACCACCGCATACCCCGCTCGAGAGTCCACCGACGCCGCGATCGTCCTGCCCCCCGTGCAGGCGACGGCCGATACGGCCTTCGAGCCGGCCACACGGCCCACGATGTATTTCATCGGGGTGACGACCGGCAAAAGCTCGATCATGCAGGTCTTTCCCAAGTGGGCGGCCCACCTGGGGCTCGGCGCCGTCGCGATCCGGGGCATCGACTGCAAGTGGCACGACGCCCCGGCCGTGTACCGGCACGTGGTCACGTTCATCAAGGACGACCCACGGTCGCTCGGGGCCCTCGTCACGACCCATAAGATCGATCTACTCACCGCCTGCCGCGACCTGTTCGACCAGCTCGATCCGTACGCCGAGCTCCTCGGCGAGGTGAGCGGGATCGCGAAGCGGATCCTGCCCGGCGGCTCGCGGCCCCAGTCGCTGCTCTGCGGTTACGCGAAAGATCCGATCACGAGCGGCCTCTCGCTCGAGGCATTCCTGCCGGCCGACCACTGGAATAAGACCGGCGGCGACACGCTCATCCTCGGGGCGGGAGGCTCGTCGATCGCGCTCTCCTGCGCGATGCTCGATCCGAAGCACGGCGACAACCTGCCCCGGCGGCTCTTCATCACCAACCGCAGCCCAGGCCGGCTCCACGAGATCGAGGCGATCCACCGGAAGCTGGGCGTGGGCATCCCCGTGGAATACATCCATACGCCCCGGCCTGAAGACAACGACCGGGTGCTCGCCCGGCTCGCGTCGTCTTCGCTCGTGGCCAACGCCACCGGTCTCGGAAAAGACGCCCCCGGCTCGCCGCTCACCGACGCGGCCGTGTTTCCCGAGCATGGCCTGGCCTGGGACTTCAACTACCGCGGCGACCTGCACTTCCTCGTACAGGCTCGGCGGCAGGCGGCCGCCCGCCACCTGCACGTCGAGGACGGCTGGGTCTATTTCCTGCACGGCTGGACCCGCGTGATGGAGGAAGTGTTTCACGTCGAGATCCCGGCCCGCGGCTCGGGGTTCGACGCCTTGGGCCAGATCGCCGCCAGCACCCGCACCTGACCCACCTGCCGCAACACACGAGTCCACGAAACACCACAGGAGCTTCATCGCCGATGGCCCACGCAGTCGCCGATCGTTCTGGCACCGACGCCGACCTCCCTTTCGGTGTCGACATCGATCTCGTCACCGGCGCGATGGCTGAGCCCGATCGCGTGCTCATCCGTCGCGCGAGCGACATGCGGGGCTATTACCAGGACGCCGCCGCGCTCGATCGCCTGATCGCGGCCGGCGACCCCGTTCATTACGAAGTCTTCGAGAAGGTGATCCCGGAGACCTACGGACATCTCCTGTTTTGCATCTCGAAGCTCTATCCGGGCCGCGTGGGCGACGAGTGCTTCATGACGAAGGGGCACTACCACACCGTCAGCGGCACCGCCGAGACCTATCTCTGTATCGCCGGCGGTGGATACATGATGTGCAAGCTTTCCGACGGCTCGTGCCGGGCCGAGCCGATGCGGCGCAACCGGATGGTCTACGTACCGCCGCACTGGGGCCACCGCTCGGTCAACACGGGCGCCGACCCGCTCATCTCGTTCTGCGTCTATCCGGCCGAGGCCGGACACAACTACGGCGACATCGCCGCGCAAGGGTTTCCCAAGCGGGTGTTCATCCGCGCCGGCCGCGAGGTGATCGAGTAGCGACGGGG
>JBJOKF010000070.1:0-13996 GCA_046046235.1 Planctomycetota bacterium
CGATCATGGGGATTCCGGCGGGGATCGAGCGGCCGCGGCTGGCGGGCCGCCTCTCGGTATGATGCCGTCGCCCGCCCCGTCCCGCAAACCGGCCCGCCATGCTCAGCCTGCACTCCGACACTGCCGCCCGCTGGCTCGCCCAGGTCGATGCGGGCTTGGACGAGGTGCTCATCGACCACGCCCATTGCGAGAAGAAGGCGGCGGGCGTGGCGATGAACCTGCTCTTCTCGTACGTCGACCATGTCGCCCTATCCCGGGCGATGACGGAGATCGTGAACGAGGAGCTCGAGCACTTTCGGCTCGTGCTCGATCTGCTCGACCGGCGCGGCATCCACTTCCGCAAGCTCAAGCCAAGCAGCTACGGGCCCCGGCTGCACGAGCTCGTCCGCAAGGAGGAGCCCGGCCGGGCGGTCGACAGGCTGCTCGTGGCCGGCCTCATCGAGGCCCGTAGCTGCGAGCGGTTTTCGCGGCTGGGCGAGCACGTCGCCGACGCGGAGCTCCGCGACTTCTACCGGAGCCTCTTCGAGTCGGAGGCACGGCACCATGCGACGTACGTGCGGCTGGCGTGCGATTTCCTGCCGGAGGAGTCGGTTCGCGCGAGGCTCCACGACCTCGCCGCCCGAGAGACCGAGATCATCGCCGTGGGAGATCCCTTCCCGCGGATGCATAGCTAGGCGGCGCCATGCACCTCCCCGCCACCGATCCGTCGCTCATCTACCGCACTCGCGATGCGATCGCCGCCCCCGATGCGCTCACCGTCGCGATCGTGCACCTCGACCTGTTCACGGAGCTGGCAAGCGTCCCCGTCGACCTGGCGGGCCTGTGCGAGAGGCTCGGCCTGCACCCGCGGCCGACCGACGTGCTCTGCACGCTGCTCGTCGCCCAGGGCCTGCTCGCCCGCTCGGCCGACGAGCTGCTCGAGCCGACGCCGACGGCCCGGGAGTTTCTCGTGGCCGGGGCGCCGTTCGATGCCCGTGCGTACTACGCGGCCATGGCCGACAAGCCCGGTGTGGCCGACTTCCTGAAGGTGCTTCGCACGGGCCGTCCCGCTCACTGGCCGGGAGACGACGCACCGGGCGACTGGCATGCGTCGATGCACGACACCGCCTTCGCCGAGGCGTTCACCGCCGCGATGGACTGCCGGGGCCGGGTGCTCGCGCCGGCGCTTGCGGCCGCGGTCGACGCGGGCTCGGTGCGCCGGTTGCTCGACGTCGGCGGCGGCTCGGCGGTCTACTCGATCGCGCTCTCCGAGCGGTTTCCGTCGCTGGCGGCGACGGTGCTCGAAGCCGCGCCGGTCGATGGGATCGCCAGGCGCGCTGTCGCCGCCGCCGGTCTGGACGGCCGGATCGACGTGGTGGCCGCCGATATGTTCACGGCCCGCTGGCCCCACGGCCATGACTGCCACCTGTTTTCGAACGTGCTCCACGACTGGGACGAGGCTGAGTGCCGTGAGCTCTTGGCGAAGAGCGCTGCGGGGTTGCCCGCGGGCGGGCAGATCCTGATCCACGACATGCTGCTCGATGACGACAAGTCGGGGCCGCTCTGGTCCGCCGAGTATTCGGTCCTCCTCGCAACGATCACGCAGGGCCGCCTCTACTCCGCGGCTGAAATCGGCGGCTGGCTCGCCGCATTGGGCTTTGCGATCCGCGGTCGCGAGCCGACGGCGCTTGGGCGCAGCGTGCTCATGGCGTCGCGGGCCTGATCGCCGCCGCTCCACCCGCCGTGCGTCCGAGGGGATAGGATGGGAGCATGTCCGCATCGCATACGCCGCGTGCCGCCCACGACCATGGCTTTCCCCTGAACGAGGCGATCGCCGTCGCAGCGATTCTCGCGCTCGCTGCCTGGGGGCTGCTCGTGCTGTCCGGATACGGGAGCGGGCCGGCGCCGCTCGGCCCCCTCGATCCGGGCCACTGGTTTCCAGGGCGGTCGCTCACGGTCGCCGAGGTGCCGCTCGTCGCCATGCTCCTGCTGGGAGGCGTGCCGCTCGTGGCCGGTTTGCTCGGCAACCTCTTCCGCGGCGAGTTCGGCTCCGACCTGCTCGCCGGGATCGCGATCGTCACGAGCGTCGTGCTGGGCGAGTATCTGGCCGGGGTGCTCGTGGTGCTCATGCTCTCCGGGGGCGAGGCGCTCGAGTCGCGGGCCGTGAGCCGGGCCGGCGACGTGCTCGCCGCGCTCGCCCGGCGCATGCCGACCTTGGCCCACACGAAGTCGGCTGCCGGCCTCGTCGACGTGCCGCTCGAGCGACTGGCCGTGGGGGAGGAGGTCGTCGTGCTGCCCCACGAGATCTGTCCGGTCGACGGCACGGTCGTCGCGGGGCATGGCTCGATGGACGAAAGCTACCTCACCGGCGAGCCCTATCGCATGGCCAAGGCGCCCGGTTCCGCCGTGCTCTCAGGCGCCATCAACGGCCCCGCCGCGCTCGAGGTCCGCACCGAGCGGGTCGCGGCCGACAGCCGCTACGCGAAGATCATGGATGTCCTGCGGGCGAGCGAGGAACAGCGGCCGCGCTTGCGGCGGCTGGCCGATGCGCTCGGCGCGTTCTACACGCCGCTGGCGGTGGCGATCGCCGTCGGGGCCTGGCTCTCGAGCGGCAGCGCGACCCGGTTTCTCGCGGTGCTCGTCGTCGCCACCCCGTGCCCGCTCCTGATCGCGATCCCGGTGGCCATCATCGGCGCCGTGTCGCTGGCCGCGAAGCGGGGCATCGTGATCCGCGACCCGTCGATCCTCGAGCGGCTCGACACCTGCCGCATCGCCATCTTCGACAAGACCGGCACGCTCACCTACGGCAGCCCGAGCCTGACCGATGTCGTGGTCCTGGGCCGCCTGTCACGCGACCGCGTGCTCGGTCTGGCCGCGAGCCTCGAGGCCTACTCCAAGCATCCGCTGGCGGCCGCGGTCGGTCAGGCCGCGGCCGACGCGGGTGTCGGGCTCTCGGCCGTGGAGGCCGTCTCCGAGCGGCCCGGTCAGGGGCTCGTGGGGCAGATCCGCGCGGAGCCCGGCGGGACCGCGCACGAGGTGGTGATCACGAGCCGGCAGAAGCTGCCACAGATCGACCCCGCCGGTGCCGGCCTGCTGCCTCCCGTCACCGGGGGCCTCGAATGCGTGGTCGTCGTCGACGGCCGGACCGAGGCTGTGCTGCGATTTCGGGATGCGCCGCGGGCCGACGGGCGGCCGTTCGTCGAGCATCTCGCCCCGGCGCACCGGCTCGAGCGGGTGTTGCTCGTGTCGGGCGATCGCGAGAGCGAGGTGCGCTGGCTCGCCGACTTGGTCGGCATCACCGAGGTGCATGCGGGCATCCAGCCAGAGGGCAAGCTGCGGCTCGTCGAGCAGGCGACCGCCGAGGCGCCGACGCTCTTCGTGGGCGACGGCATCAACGACGCGCCGGCGCTCGCGGCGGCGACGGTGGGGGTTGCGATGGGCGCGGCCAGCGACGTGACGAGCGAGGCGGCGGGCGCCGTCGTGATGGACACGACGCTCGCCCGCGTGGACGAACTGCTGCACATCGCCCGGCGCATGCGGTCGATCGCGCTTCAGAGCGCCGTCGGCGGCATGGCGGCGAGCTTGGTCGGCATGGGCTTCGCGGCGGCCGGATGGCTGCCACCCGCGATCGGAGCGCTCGTGCAGGAGGGGATCGACGTGGCCGCCGTGCTCAACGCGCTGCGGGTGTCGTGGAACCACGGGTCGCTCAGCGACTACGGCGACCGCCGCTGAGCCGAGCCACCCGCCTCGGCCGTGCGTGCCGCCAGGCTGCCGCCCGTCCAGACCGCCGCGCCAACGAGCGCGCCTGTGATCACGCCCGCCGGTCCGCCCGCCAGCCCGGCCAAGCCGCAGGTGGCCGCCGATGTCGCCAGGCCTACCGCCTCACCGGCCCGCCGGCTCTCGGCCGCGGAGCCGCCGGCATGGTGCGTGGCCCATTCGGCGGCCAGCGCCAGCGCCTCGCCGGCGACCGCCGCCGGCACGAGCGTCCGCAGGCCGACGCGGACCGTCGTGCCCAGTGCCGTCCGCACCGCCACACGGCTGGCGGCACCTCGCGCCGACGCCGCGAGGCCGCGGGCGGCGACGGCCGCGGCGACCCGTGCCGCGGCGCTTCCGATGCGCGAGAGCACGATGTCCGCCTGGCGGCTCGCCCGCGCGCCCGTCGCGCACCAGGTGGCGAAGTGCTCGCAGTTGTCCACCGCCGGGCAGTAGCCGGGGCGGCCCACCTGGGAGAGGGCACGGGAGACGATCTCCGCCGGGGAAAAGCGGGCCGGCGGAGCGCTCGTCAGGAGCACCTCGCCCCCCGCGGCGAACGCGTCCAGGCTCGTCCGCTCCACCCGGCCGCCGGCGAAGGGCCGGCGGAAGTCGTCGGGCCGTGCGTGCGCGACCGTGCCGTCGCCCAGGTCGATGCCGTGATGCATGTACGCGACGCCGGATCCGGCCAGGCGGCGTTCGACGCGGATGCGATCCCCATGAGCCATCTGTGTGATCTTTCCTCGAAGTGTCCCGCGGGGGCGCGGAACCCCCCCGCAGTCTACGCCGATCGAGCCGCGCCGGTTCGCCCGGCGGCCGGGTTCGGCCACGGCGCCAGGACGGATTGCATTATGAGAAATCGGTGTGTGGCCTGTCCGTCGCTTGTTTCGGCCACGGGGGAGTCGTAGCTTCAACCGGCGGAGTCGTCTTCGGGACGGACTGCAGGAGTCGGCACGAACGCGACGTAGTGGTGGCCATGGAAGTCTTCGAGGCGATCCAGACGCTCGGTCCGGGCCAGATGGTCCTGCTCCTGGTCGCCCTGGCGATCGCCTTCGGCTTCGAGGTGATCAACGGCTTCCATGACACCGCCAACGCGGTGGCGACCGTCATCTACACGAAGTCGATGAAGCCGACCCCCGCTGTGATCTGGTCGGGCATCTGGAACTTCATCGGGGTGCACGCCGGCGGGATCGGCGTGGCCTTCAGCATCGTCCACCTGCTGCCGGTCGATCTGCTGGTCAACATCAAGACCGGCCGCGGTCTGGCGATGGTCCTGTCGCTGCTCGGGGCCGCGATCATCTGGAACTTCGCCACCTGGTGGCGTGGCCTGCCCGCGTCGAGTTCGCACTCGCTCATCGGCTCGATCATGGGGGTCGGCATGATGAACGCCCTCATGGAGCACGGCTCCATCTTCAAGGGCATCAACTGGCACAAGGCCACCGAGGTGGGGATCGCCCTGCTGCTCTCGCCCGCGATCGGCTTCGGGCTGGCGGCGGCGCTGCTCTTGATCAGCAAGCGACTGATCCCCGCCAAGGAGCTCTACGAGCCGCCGCACGGCGATCGGCCGCCACCGCGGTGGATCAGGGCCCTGCTCATAGGGACCTGCACCGGCGTCAGTTTCGCGCATGGCTCCAACGACGGCCAGAAGGGCATGGGTCTGATCATGCTCGTGCTCATCGGCATCGTGCCGGCGGCCTATGCGCTCGACATGAGCGCCTCGTCGGCCGACCTCGCGGCCACGGTCGCGGCGGCGAAGAAGCTGGAGACCGAGCTGACCGAGCCGCAGTTGGCCCAGATGATGCTCGCCCTCAAGGACCGGCACCTCGCCGAATCGAAGGTCGAGCGGCTGTCGCGGAGCGAGGGAGTCGCGGCGGCGGCGGTGCTCGAGTCGTCGCTGGTCGACGACGTCATCGATCCGTTTCCATCCAACGATGTCGTGCTCGCCACGCTCGACCCGCTGCCGCTGGTGCAGGGCGTGCTGACGAGCCTCGACGGCCGCGCGAGCTTCCAGGATCTGCACGCCGAGGAGCGGTGGGCCCTGCGGACCCGGCTGGTCGAACTGGGGGCGTCGGTGCGGACGCTGCTGCGGCAGTTCGGCGACACGCTGGCCGAGGATCGCCGCAAGGTGCTCAAGAGCCTGGCGGGTGAACTGGCCAAGCCGGTGGAGTACGTGCCGGAGTGGGTGGTGATGGGCGTGGCGCTCTGCCTCGGCATCGGCACGATGTTCGGCTGGGAGCGGATCGTGAAGACGGTCGGCGAGAAGATCGGCAAGACGCACCTCACCTATGCCCAAGGAGGCGCCGCCGAACTGGTCGCCGCCTCGACGATCGCCATGGCCGACCATTTGGGAATGCCGGTGAGCACGACGCACGTGCTCTCGAGCGGCGTGGCGGGCACGATGTGGGCCAACAAGTCGGGCATCCAGCCCGAGACGGTCCGCGAGATCGCGCTGGCCTGGATTCTCACGCTGCCGGTGGCGATGGCCCTGTCGGGCGGCCTCTACTGGCTGGCGACCTGTGTCGTGGGCTAGCCGGCTCTAGCCGCGGCCGCGCTGGCGGAAGTATTTCAGGCCCGGCACGAAGAAGCAGGCGGCGCTCACCACGCCGAAGATGATGTGGCCCACCGGGCCCGCCACGCACATCACGAGCGCCGTGGCGAAGAGCACCGCCGCCTGGATGTAGAACGCGCCCGAGAGAATGCCGGCCTTTGCGAAGAAGACGAGCCCGGCCAGGAGCGGCAGCACCGGCGAGAGCTTGAGCACCGGCAGGTCGAGCAGCGCCTCGACCCAGAAGAGCATGACGCTCGCGATCACGCTGCCTCCCCAGATATGGGCGATCTGTCGCTCGACCGCCGTCACCGGCCCGTTGCGATGCCGCAGCGCCCAGAAGATCGGCGCCCAGAGTGCAAGCCCGCCCGCCCACAGCACGAAGTAGGGCCAGCGGGTGGTCACGCCCTGCCAGGCGAGCACGTCGGTCGTGACGCAAAGGCTCAAGACGACGACCGAGTGCCACATCCAGAGGAGACCCCAGTTCTCGAGTACGACCGCATGGTGCGTCTCGCGGAAGAGCCGGGCGACGACGTCGGCGAAGCCCCCCTGCCGCGCGGCCACCGGCTCGCCGGCCAGGAAGGCCCGCAGGTCGGCGGCGAGTTGGGCGGCCGAGGCGTACCGCAGTTCCTGCGGCTTCTGCAGCGACTTCAGCGCGATCATCTCCAGGTCGCGGTCGATCCGCCGGTCGATCGACCGGGGAACCGGTGGATCCGCCTCGAGCACCGCCAGGAGCGTGTCCATCGGTGACGACGCCTGGAAGGGCGGCCGACCGGTGAGCATCTGGTAGAGGATCGCCCCCAGGCTCCAGACGTCGCTCACGGGCCCGACGTCACCGCGGCTGCCGGCCGCCTGCTCGGGCGACATGTAGCACGGCGTGCCCAGGATCGCCCCGGTGTGGGTCACCGATTCGTCGGCCGCGAGCCGCTTGGCGAGGCCGAAGTCGGAGACGTGCGGTTCGCCGGCGGAGTCGATGAGGATGTTCGAGGGCTTGAGATCGCGGTGGAGCACGCCGCGGGCGTGCGCGGCCTGGACGGCGTCAGCCACCTTGGCCGCCAGCGACGCCGCCTCGCGGTCGGGCAGCGGTCCTTCGAGCAGCCGCTTGGCCAGCGTCGTGCCCTCCACGAACTGCATGCTGTAAAAAGGATGGCCGTCCCATTCGCCCACCTCGAAGATCGACACGATCCCCGGATGGTCGAGCTGGGCGGCCGCCTCCGCCTCGCTGCGGAACCGGGCCAGGTCGGCGGGCGAGGCGAGGTCCCGCCGCAGGAGCATCTTGATCGCCACCGTGCGGCCCAGGCTTTTTTGGAGGGCTCGGTAGACCACGCCCATGCCGCCGCGGCCGATCTCCTCCACGAGCTCGTAGTCGCCGAACTCCAGTGGCAGCGTCACGGCCGCCGCGGGCGGGGGGAAGGCGGGCGGTGCGGCCGGGTCTCGACCGATCGTGGTGGCGGCGGCGCGTTCCCTGAGGCCGGTTTCGATGACGGCCGAGTGCTCGGCGACCGCGTCGGTCACGAGCATCGCCGCGAAGAGCTCACGCAGCTGACCCGCGAGCGCCGGATGGTCCGCCACCATCCGCTCGAGCAGGGCCTGGGCCTCGGGGGCCTCACGCTCGGAAAGCTCCTCGACGAGGGTGGCGAGCGTCTCCTCGTCCGCGGGCGGAAGCAATGTGTCGATGGCGCGGGTGCGGGGCATCGCGGGGAGCGGCTCAAGGGTCGGGGGTGGCAGCAGGAGGGGGCGGCCGGGCGAGTGTTCGTTCCCCGTGACGGACGCCTGCCGGCATGATAGCCAGCTCGGGCCGTCGGGGAGCCGAAGCCCAGTGGGGCGGCTCACGAGGCCCCGGTGGGATCCGGGCCCGGAGCCTCCACCGGCGCTGTGTCGAACCCGTCGAGCAGCACCCGGAGCCGGCGCATCGCCCGCAGGTAGCGCATGCCGGCGGCCGGCTTCGAGAGCCCGAGCGCCGTGGCCGCTTCCGCGGTCGACAGGTGCTCGAAGTGCCGTAGCAGCACGATCGTGCGGTCGTCGGCGTCCAGCTCGTCGACCGCAGCCGCGAACCGACGTTCCAGCTCCCGCCAGGTGGCCGTCGCCGCCGGCGTGAGCTCGCGGTCGGCGAGCTGGCCGATCAGGTCCGCCTGCGACTGGTTGCCCCCGTCGGCCGTCACGAGCGGCACTTCGCGGTCGAGACTGCGGGTGGAGGCGACGCGGTGCCGTCGATGGGCGTCGATCAGCCGGTCGCGAGCCATGTGCCGCAGCCAGAGTTGGAAGGGCATGGTGGGATTGGCCAGGTAGCTGCCGAGCCGGCGATTGGCTTCGAGCATCACGTCCTGCACGATGTCGCTGGCATCGACCCGTCGCTGCACCACGCGGTCCATGCGCCGGTCGATCATCCGCCGGATCGCCGCCCGATGCCGCTCGAGCAGGCCGTTGATGGCGGCGTCGTCACCCTGCCGCGCGCGATCGAGCAGGACGAGCGTCGGCTGCGGCTCCACGGCCGACGCGGGCGGGAGTTTGCCGGCGGGGTCGGGCGTGCGGGTCATGAGGTTCCTGCGGTCGTGGCGGGACCAACTCATCCTACCAAGGTGTCCGCCAGGGCGTGTTGCGGACGCGGATGATGACGGTCATGCGCGGTGGCCGCGAGCGGCCTGCGGGCGGGCGGCGAAGCCGGCAGGATTTTTTGACCGCGCTCTGAACGTGATCCATAATCGCGGGCGGTCAACGGAGCGACCGCATGCCTGCCGCCACGGGATGCGGCCTTGCGAACGGACTGCTGTCAGTGAGCGTCGTCCCCCCCTCGACGAGTGGCCTGTGCCGCACGGCGGCGGTGCTGCTGGCGGGCTTCCTCTCGGTCTTCTGCGGCTCGATTCCGGCGGCCGCCGAGCAGCCTCCCGCCGCGGTCGTGGCGCTCGAGGACATCGGGACGCGATCGGCGGTGCTCGTGCGCGAGCAGCGCTGGGCCGACGTCGTGGCACTCTGCGAGACGGCCGCCCGCAAGGGCGTGCTGCCGCCGGACCTGCAGCAGCGGTACGACCTGGCGAAGATCCACTGCGACCTGGGCCGGCGGCACTGTGAGCAGGCCTTCCGGGCGCAGCTGCTGAAGCTCTCCGAGATGGACGCGCGGCGGCTCTACGCCGAGGTGCTCGGCCGCATCGCGTCCCACCATGTCGACCAGCCACAGTTTGCGAAGCTGGTGGCCCGGGGCTGCCTGACGATGGACATCGCCATCGACGAGCCCTCCTTCGCGGCGCTCTACATCCCTCAGGCCGCCGCCGATCGCAAGGCGCTCTACCGGGATCAAGTCGCCCGGATCACGGCCGGCCGCAGCATCGCCAGCCAGTCCGACGCGGAGACGCTCGCCGCGTGGGTGGCCCGGGCCGGCCATGCGACCCTCGGCATTCCGCCCGCGGTGACGCTCATGGAGATGACCGCGGCGGCCGTCGGCGGCCTTGATGAGTACTCCGCTTTCCTGACGAACGGGCAACTCGACGACCTCTACGCCCAGATCGAGGGCAACTTCGTGGGGCTCGGCGTCGAGCTCAAGAGCGCCGAAGACGGGCTGCTCGTCGTGCACGTGATTCCCGGCAGCCCGGCGGAGCGGTCGGGGTTGCGGGCGGGCGACCACCTGGTGGGCGTGGGCGGTCGGGCGATCGGCGGCCTGAGCGTCGACGAGGCGGCGCAGTTGCTGCAGGGGCCGGAGGGCTCGCTCGTGACGCTGGCCGTGGTCCGTGGTCCGGCCCCCGCCCGGGCCGTGACGGTGCGGCGGGAGCACGTCGAGGTGCCGAGCGTCGAGAACGTGCGGATGCTCGACGTCGCCGCCGGCGTGGCCTACCTCAAGATCACGTCCTTCCAGAAGACGACCGCCGCCGATCTCGAGGCTGCCCTCCGCCGGCTCGACGTGGCGGGTATGCGGTCGCTGGTCATCGACCTGCGGGGCAATCCGGGCGGGCTCCTGTCCGCCGCCGTGGACGTGTCGGACCTGTTTCTCGAGCGGGGCCTGGTCGTGGCGACCAGGGGCCGCAGTTCCGACGAGGACTTCAACTACTCCGCCACTCGATCCGGGACCTGGCGGATGCCGCTCGTCGTGGTCATCGACGGCGACTCCGCGAGTTCCAGCGAGATCTTCGCCGGCGCGATGCGGGACCACGGCCGAGCCACGCTCGTCGGCACGCGGACCTACGGGAAGGGATCGATCCAGGGGATCTTCCCGCTCGAGGTCGGCGGCGTGGGGATGCGGCTGACGACGGCGAAGTTCTTCTCGCCCAAGGGACTGCCCTACAGCCGCGTCGGCGTCGATCCCGACATGCAGGTGCAGGCCGTGGCGCGTCCTGCGGCGGGCGTCTTCGTGGCCCAGGCGAGCGACCCGTTTCTCGATGCCGCCATGGAGGCCGCCCGCCGCAACGTGGCGGCTCGGCCCGTCGCCAAGCCGGTCAGCCGGCCTGCCCGGTGAGTCGCCCTGGTGGTGAGGCTCGGGCTACTTGAACTGCCCCGGGAGCGCCGCTAGTCTGCCCTGTGGCTTCCGAAAACGCATTGGGCCGTTGGGTTCTTCTTCTGGCGGCGGCCCGCATGGTTTTCACCACCCACCTCTGCGCACCCGGTGCGCGATCACCAAGAAGAAGGACTCTGCCATGACGAGTGCCCGTGCCAGTGCCGTCGCCGCGATCAACAACTACAAGTCCCATGGCCAGGCGTGGAACTTTCGCGAGACGCCCACGAGTGAGATTTTCGGGGCCAATGTCTTCAGCGATGCGGTGATGAAGGATCGCCTGCCGAAGAGCGTCTACAAGGCGCTGCAGGCGACCATCAAGCAGGGCAAGCCGATCGACCCGGGCATCGCCGACGCCGTGGCGCTCGCGATGAAGGACTGGGCGATCGAGAAGGGCGCCACGCACTACGCCCACGTTTTCTATCCGCTCACGGGCATCACCGCCGAGAAGCACGACAGCTTCCTCACGCCCACCGGCGACGGGGATGCGATCGCCGAGTTCTCCGGCAAGGAGCTGATCCAGGGCGAGCCCGACGCGTCGAGCTTTCCGTCGGGCGGTCTGCGGGCCACCTTCGAGGCCCGCGGCTACACGGCCTGGGATCCGACGAGCCCCGCCTACATTCTCGACAATCCCAACGGCACCACCCTCTGCATCCCCACGGCCTTTTGCTCCTGGACGGGCGAGGCGCTCGACAAGAAGACGCCGCTCCTGCGGAGCATGCAGGCGGTGGACAAGCAGGCGCGACGGGTGCTCGCCCTCTTCGGCCACAAGGACATTGGCCAGGTGACGGCCTCGGCCGGCCCCGAGCAGGAATACTTCCTGATCGACCGCAACTTCTTTTTCGCCCGGCCCGACCTGGTGATGGCCGGCCGCACGCTCTTCGGTGCCAAGCCGCCCAAGGGGCAGGAGTTCGAGGATCAGTACTTCGGCGCGATCCCCGAGCGGGTGCTGGCGTGCATGCTGGAGGGCGAACGCGAGCTCTTCAAGCTCGGCGTGCCGGTGAAGACCCGCCACAACGAGGTGGCCCCGAGCCAGTACGAGATCGCCCCGATCTACGAGAACGCCAACATCGCGACCGACCATCAGCAGACGATCATGCAGACGCTGACGCGGGTCGCGCAGAAGTACGGGATGGCCTGCCTGCTGCACGAGAAGCCCTTCGCGGGCATCAACGGCTCGGGCAAGCACGTGAACTGGTCGCTCGGCTGCAGGCTCGGCAACCTGCTCGAGCCGGGGGAGACGCCGCATGCCAACATGCAGTTCCTCGTGTTCTGCGCTGCGGTGATCCGGGCGGTCCACCTCCATGCCGACATGCTGCGGGCGGTCGTGGCCGCCAGCGGCAACGACCATCGCCTCGGGGCCAACGAGGCGCCGCCGGCGATCATCTCGATCTTCCTGGGCGAGCAGCTCGCCGACGTGTTCGAGCAGATCGAGAAGGGCAAGGCGACCAGCTCGAAGTCGTCCGGCACGTTGACGGTGGGCGTCGACACGCTCCCGCCGCTGCCGAAGCACGCGGGTGACCGCAATCGGACGAGCCCGTTCGCCTTCACGGGCAACAAGTTCGAGTTCCGGGCCGTCGGTTCGAGCCAGTCCATCGCCGGCCCGCTGGTCGCGCTCAACACGATCATGGCCGAGAGCCTCGACTACATCGCCACGGAGCTCGAGAAGGCGACCGGCGGGGACCAGTCGAAGCTCGCCGGCGCCGTCGAGAAGCTTCTCCAGAAGATCATCTCCGAGCACAAGGCGGTGATCTTCAACGGCAACGGCTATTCGCAGGAATGGCACGACGAGGCGCAGAAGCGCGGCCTGCCGAACCTGAAGGCCACGCCCGAGGCGCTCGACGTGCTGGTGGCGCCGAAGAACATCGCGCTGTTCGAGAAGTACGGTGTGCTGTCGAAGCGAGAGATGGAGAGCCGCTACGACATCTACATGGAGCGTTACTGCAAGGACATCAACACCGAGGCTTCGTCGGCATTGCAGATTGCCAAGACGATGATCCTCCCGGCCGGCTATCGCTATCAGGGCGAGCTCGTCGACACGGCGACGAAGCTCAAGTCGCTGGGGCATGCCGTCCACATGGGCACGCTCGACAAGCTGACGAAGCTGGTCGGTGAGTTCGAGGCCCGGATCGAGGCCTTGGAGCAGACGCTGGCGCACCACGGGGGCGCCGGCCTGCGGGCCGAGGTCAAGCATTTCCACGACGACGTGATCCCGGCGATGGTTTCCCTCCGAGAGACGGCCGACCAGATCGAGGTGCTGTTGCCGGACGACCTCTGGCCGCTGCCGACGTATCGCGAGATGCTGTTCATCAAGTGATGCGCATCAAGTGACGGAGCAACACGCGGCCGATGCAGCGCGGCGGGGCGATCTCGCCCGAGAGATCGCCGCCGCCTGCGAGCGGCACGCCCTCCGTGTCGCGCCATCCGCGGCCCAGGGGCTCGCCGTCTACGCGACGAGCCTCTGGGCGTGGAACGAGCGGCTGAATCTCACCCGTCATACCGACGTGGAGAAACTCGTTTCGCGCGACGTTGCCGACGCGGTGGCGATCGCGGCGCATCTGGCCGAGGGGGAGCGTGTGCTGGACGTGGGCACCGGCGGCGGCGTGCCGGGAGTGATGCTGGCCATCCTCCGGCCCGACCTGCGGGTGGAACTGTGCGACAGCGTGGCGAAGAAGGCGCGGGCGGTGGCCGAGATCGTCCGCGAGGCGGGGATCGACGTGCCGGTGCATGCGTCGGCGGCGCAGCGGCTGGTGCAGGAACGGGCTGGCGGCCCGGGGCGGTATGACGTGCTCGTCGTCCGCGCGGTCGCGCCGCTCTTGAAGCTCTTGGGCTGGTTCGAGCCGCTCTGCGAGCACTACGGCCGAATGCTTGTGGTGAAGGGGCCGCGGTGGGAGGAGGAGAAGGGCGAGGCCCGGCACCGGGGCTACGTGAAGCGGGTGACGGTGCGCCGCGTGGCGGCGTGGCCGATCCGCGGCAGCGACAACGAGAGCGTGCTGCTCGAGGTGCGTCGCCGGTGAGGGGCCGCCCATGTCCCGAAAGCCGGACGTTCGTTCGGGGCATCCTGCCCGCGTTTCTTGGCGAGCCTCCGCTCGCTGGTGCTTGGCTGCTTTACGGGAAACACGACATCCTGTCGTTTTCCCGTGGCGAGCCTCCGCTCGCTGGTACTGACCCGGCCCTCCGGGCCTGGCGCTCTGGCTCTGGGCCGTCGTGGCGACAAGTTTTCAACTTGTCGAATCCGGGGT
>JBJOKF010000098.1:0-14349 GCA_046046235.1 Planctomycetota bacterium
CGCAGCACGAGCGCAAGGAGCTGCTGCGGTTCATCACCTGCGGCAGCGTCGACGACGGCAAGAGCACGCTCATCGGCCGGCTCTTCTACGAGTCGAAGATGATCTACGAGGATCAGCTCGCCGCCATCAAGAAGGACTCGTCCCGCTACGGCACCACGGGCGAGGACGTGGATCTCGCGCTGTTCACCGACGGGCTCGAGGACGAGCGGCAGCAGGGGATCACGATCGACGTCGCCTACCGCTACTTCTCGACCGACAAGCGGAAGTTCATCATCGCCGACACGCCGGGCCACGAGCAGTACACGCGGAACATGGCGACGGGCGCGTCGACGGCCGACCTCGCCATCATCTTGGTCGACGCCCGGCACGGCATCCTCCCGCAGACCAAGCGGCATTCGTTCATCGTGTCGCTGCTCGGCATCCGGCACATCGTGGTGGCGGTCAACAAGATGGACATCGTCGGCTACGACCAGGCGGTGTTCGAGAAGATCAAGGCGGATTACGTCGACTTCGCGAGTCGGCTCGAGCTGCCCGACGTGCACTTCATGCCGATCTCGGCCCTGCGCGGCGACAACGTCGTGCGGCCGAGCGCCACCATGCCGTGGTACACGGGTTCGCCGCTGATGCCCCTGCTCGAGTCGGTCTACATCGGCTCCGACCGCAACATGGAGGACTTCCGCTTCCCGGTGCAGGTCGTGCTGCGGCCGAACCTCGACTTCCGTGGCTTTGCCGGCACGATCGCCTCCGGCATCATCCGCAGGGGGGACGAGATCCTCTCGCTGCCGTCGCGGAAGAAGAGCCGCGTGAAGTCGATCGTGACCTTCGACGGCGAGCTCGAGGAGGCCTTCGCGCCGCAGTCGGTCACGCTCACGCTCGAGGACGAGATCGACTCGAGCCGCGGCGACATGCTCGTGCGGCCGGGCAACGTGCCGAAGGTCGACCAAAAGTTCGACGCCATGGTCGTCTGGATGAGCGAGGAGCCGCTCGTCCCCGGCAAGCAGTATCTCTTCAAGCAGACGACCAAGCTCACCCCCGGCTCGGTCGCGTCGCTCCGCTACCGCATCGACATCAACACGCTCCACCGGCAGCCGGCGCCCACGCTCGCACTCAACGAGATCGGGCGCTGCCAGGTGGCGCTCACGAGCCCCATCGCCTACGACGCCTACCGGCGCAACCGGGCGACCGGCGGCTTCATCATGATCGACCGCGTCACCAACGCGACGGTGGCCGCGGGCATGATCCTCGACCGCGAGGCCGACGACGGCCGCAAGGACCATTGGGACGACAGCCCCGCGGCGGAGCATCTCCTGGCGACGACGAGCGCCGTGACGGCCGCGGAGCGGCAGGCACGGTTCGGCCAAAAGCCGGTCACGGTATTGCTCACGGGCCTGACCGGCTCCGGCAAGTCGACGCTCGCCAAGGCGATCGAACGGCGGCTCTTCGACCAGGGCCGCGCGGTCGCCGTGCTCGACGGCCAGTCGCTGCGGATGGGGATCAGCCGTGACCTGGGCTTCACCGTCGACGAGCGGAGCGAGAACCTCCGCCGCGGGGCGGAGATCGCCCGGCTCTTCAACGACGCGGGCCTCGTCTGCCTGGCGGCCTTCGTGGCCCCCGACGAGGCGGTGCGGCAGAAGGCCGCCGACCGGGTGGGCCGCGACCGGTTCCTGGTCGTGCACCTGTCGGCGCCGCTCGAGATCTGCCGGCACCGCGACACCGACGGCCACTACGCGTTGGCCGACGCCGGCGAGATGGCGAACTTCCCCGGCATCTCGGCCCCCTACGAGCCGCCGCTGCGGGCCGATCTCGTCTTGCCGACCCACGAGTGGCCGGTCGAGCGGTGCGTCGACGCCGTCCTCGCCCTGCTCGAGCAACGCGGCGTCGTATGACCGCCGGGGCCCCCAGCACCGCTCCCGCGCGGATCGGGATCCTCACCGTCTCCGACCGGGCGAGCCGGGGCGACTACACCGACGAGGGCGGGCCCGCGATCCGCGACTATCTCGCGGAGGTGCTCGCCTCGCCGTGGGAGCCTTGCCCACGCATCGTGCCGGATGACATCGACGCGATCGCCAGCGCGATCAAGAGCCTGGCGGAGGCGGGCTGCTGCCTGATCGTGACGACCGGTGGCACCGGCCCCGCGCCGCGGGACGTGACGCCCGAGGCGACCGAGCGAGTCTGCACGAAGCTGCTGCCGGGATTTGGGGAACTCATGCGGAAGGTGTCGCTCGAGCACGTGCCGACGGCGATCCTCTCGCGACAGACCGCGGGGGTCTGCGGCCGGGCGCTCGTCGTCAATCTCCCCGGCCGCCCCAAGAGCATCCGTGAGTGCCTGGGCGCCGTCTTCCCGGCGATCCCCTACTGCGTCGACCTGATCCACTCGGGCGTCGAGCAGCCGCCGCGGCTGGAAACCCATCCCGAGCGGCTCGCGGCCTTCCGCCCGAAGGGGGCATAGCGGCTTCACGCAATGCCTCGCATCCTACTCGCATTGCTTGGTGAGCCTCCGCTCGCTGGTGCTGGGCGTCGCATCCATGCGACGCAGTCCTGACGCGCTTCAGAGCGTGGTATTGCCTGTCTCGCGTGAACACCCGTGAGGGGTTGCCCGTGCCGCGAGAGCCGGGCTGTGAAAGCAAGCGCAGCAAGGATTGCGAAGCGCTGCTTTCACCGCAGTGAGCGTAGGGCAGGATGCCCGGAGCGAACGTCCGGCTTTCGTGGCACGGGCGACCCCGACGCGCTGGCGGCGCGGATTCGACAAGTTGAAAACTTGTCGCCACGGTTCCAGAGCCCGAGCCAGAGCGTCAGAACCGGAGGGCCAATCTTCGTGCAGAAACAGGACTGATCACACCAGCCGGCGGGCGATGTCGGGGGCGAAGTAGGTGAAGATCGCGTCGGCGCCGGCCCGCTTGATCACGAGCAGGCTCTCGAGGGCCGCCCGGGGGCCGTCGATCCAGCCGTTGGCCGCGGCCGCCATGATCATCGCGTACTCGCCGCTGACCTGGTAGGCGAGCGTCGGCACGCCGAACGCGTGCTTCACCCGGTGGATGACGTCGAGCGACACGATCGCCGGCTTCACCATCACCATGTCGGCTCCCTCGGCGAGATCGAGCGCCACTTCGCGGACCGCCTCGTCGCCGTTGGCGGCATCCATCTGGTAGGTCTTCTTGTCGGCGGCCCCCAGCGCGGAAGCGCTGCCGAGCGCGTCGCGGAAGGGGCCGTAGAAGGCGGAGGCGTATTTGGCGGCATAGGAAAGGATGCAGACATCCTGCCGGCCCGCCGCGTCGAGGGCGGCGCGGATCGCCCCCACGCGGCCGTCCATCATGTCGGACGGGGCGACCACCGGGCAGCCGGCCTCGGCGAGCACGACCGCCTGCCGGCTGAGCACGGCGACCGTCTCGTCGTTGAGAATCCGGCCGTCCCGCAAGAGGCCGTCGTGACCGTGGGTCGTGTAGGGATCGAGGGCCACGTCGCAGATCACGCCCACGGCGTCCCCCACCTCCCGGCGGATCGCCCGGACGGCGCGACAGGCGAGATTGTCGGGGTCGGTCGCTGCGACGGCATCGTCCGACTTCCGGCGGGCGTCGACGACCGGAAAGACCGCGATGGCCGGGATACCGAGGGTGGCCGCGTCGGCCGCCGCCTTCACCACGCCGTCGATCGACAGCCGCTCGACGCCGGGCATGCTCGCCACCGGCAAGCTCGCCTCGTGCTCGTGCACGAAGAGCGGCCAGACGAGGTCGGCCGGGGAGAGCGTCGTCTCGGCCACCATCCGCCGCAGCCAGGCGTGCTGGCGGTTGCGCCGCAGCCTGGTCGTGGGATAGCTGCCTTGCGCCGGGACCGGCCTCGGATCGCACGTCATGACGAGCCCCCTGCCGCCTGCCTGTCGTCGACGATCACCGCCGCGCCGAGCGGCACCGGCGGCGCGACCGCGGCGCCCGACCGCGTCGCCACGGCGCAGGACTCGTCGGTTTCCCACACGGCCACGCGGCGGGCGACGACCCCCAAGTCGCCGAGCACGCCGGGCGCCACCACCTCGAGCAGATACCGGGCCATGTTCTCGGCCGTGGGGTTCCAGGGCATCACGAAGTATTTCGTGGGCTGCACTCGGCGGATCGCATCCAGGCCGGCGGCATCCTGCTCGAAGAGCAGGAAGGCGTGATCCCAATGGTCGTCGAGCCAGGAGAGCATCCGCCGCTTGATGAGCGAGAAGTCGACGATGCGGCCGACGGCGTCGACGGTGCTGCCGCCGCCCGCCGCCACCACCTCGATGTCGACGCGGTAGTTGTGGCCGTGGAAGAACGCGCACTTGCTCTCGTGTCCGTACAGCCGGTGGCCGGCGCAGAAGGAGAGTTGGCGGACGAGCGCGAGTTCGGTCGTGGCGGCGTCTGGCATGGGCGTGTTCCCCGTCCGCCCCGTCTAGGCGGAGGCCGCCGCGGCGGCGAGCGGCTCGACGCGGATCGGCTGGATGTCGAACTTCGGATTCTGCCCGAGGAAACGGCAGGGGTTGTTGTGGAAGACTTCGATCGCTTCCTGCAGCGAATGGCCGCGGCGGCGGTACTCGAGGATGCACTCCTGGAGCGTGAACGGGTCGCTCGGCCCCCAGTCGGCCGACGAGTTCACGAGGATCCGATCGGTGCCGTACTTTTCGAGCATGTCGACCGCCCGCTTGGGCGAGCACTTCGTGATCGGATAGAGCGTGAAGCCGACCCAGTAGCCGGCGTCGAGGCAGGGCTTGATGGTCTGCTCCTCGACATGGTCGATCCAGATCCGCTCAGGATCGACCTTCATACCGGCGAGCACTTCGAGCACCCGCTTGGTCCCATGCGCCTTGTCGGCCAGGTGGGGCGTGTGGATGAGCACGAGCTGGCCGTGCTTCATGGCGAGATCGACGTGGGCCTCGAGCGAGTCGCACTCGTTCTTGGTCGACTTGTGCAGACCGGTCTCCCCCACCCCGAGCACCGTCGGCTTGGCGAAGAACTCGGGAAAGTGCCTGAGCACCTCGCGGGTGAGGGTCGGGTTCTCGGCCTCCTTCGGGTTCACGGCCACCCAGCAGAAATGGCGGATGCCGTACTGGGCCGCCCGCGTCGGCTCGAACTCCGAGATCTGGCGGAAGTAGTCGATGAAGGTCTCGGGATAGAGCCGGTCGAAGCCCGCCCAGAAGGCCGGCTCGGCGACGGCGACGACGCCGCTCATCGCCATCCGCTCGTAGTCCTGGGCCGTGCGGGCGATCGCGTGGTAGTGGGGCTGGATGATCTGCATGGCAGGGCGTTCCTGTGAGGGCAGAGGCGGGCCGCGGGGCGCCGCGCAGCTAAGGACGGGCGAAGAGTTCGAGCAGGGCCACGGTCCGCTCACCGCCCGGCGCGGCCCGCGCGACGATCTCGATCGCCTCGCGGAGCCGGGCCATCTGGGCGGCCGCCCGGTCGGCGGCCTGGCCCGCCTTGCCGTTCGCCTGCCGCGCGAGCGCCGCTTCGTAACGATCGAAGTGGGCCGCCAGCTCGAGGAGCATGTGGCGGCTCTCGAGGAAGTAGTTCTCCGCGACCTGGGCAGGGGAAAGCATGGCGCACTCGGGCGAGGGATCGGGGGAACGTGCCGGCGCAAAGACCGCCGCCGCTCCTTTCATCATACCTCCGGTTCCACCGCGGCCAGTCCGGGCCCGACGCCACCGGCGCACCTCGCCCCCGAGCTTGACAGGGCGTCCCCGACGAGTAGCGTGAATCTGATCTTCCGGCTCAGCACGCTCTCCCCAGGCGCGACGTTCGTCCCCAGCCTTGCCGCATGCACGACGCCGGCGCCGCTTCCGTCGCCGTCATCATCGTCAACCATGACGGTGGGCCGCATCTCTCCCGCTGCCTGGACTGCCTGGCGGGGCAGTCGCTCTTGCCCGACCGGATCGTGGTCGTGGACAACGCCAGCCGGGATGGATCCCTCGAGACCGCCCGGCGCTGGGTTCTGGCCGACGGCCGGCTGTCAGGCCGGGTCGTGTTCCACGAGGTCGGCCGCAACATCGGCTTCGCCGCGGCCAACAACCGTGCCGTCGGCATGTGTGGCGAGGAGTTCGTCGCGCTCGTCAATCCCGATGCGTTTCCCGCGCCCGGCTGGCTCTCGGCGCTCGTCGCCGCCGCCCGCCGGCACCCAGAGGCCGCGGCCTTCGGGTCGCGGCAGTGGCTCGACGATCACCCGGGCGTGCTCGACGGCGTGGGTGACGTCTACCACGTGAGCGGCCTGTCCTGGCGCGACGGGCATGGGTGCGCGCCGACCGCCGACGACGACCGCGACGGCGAAATCTTCTCGGCCTGCGCGGCGGCCGCCGTCTACCGCCGCACCGCCTTCCTCGAGGCCGGCGGCTTCGACGAGGATTTTTTCTGTTACTTCGAGGACGTGGACCTGGGGTTCCGCCTACGGCTCCTCGGCCACACCGCGCGGTATGTGTCCAACGCGGCCGTGTTTCATGTGGGAGGGGCCGCGTCGCGGGGCAAATCTGCCGATTTTGCCGTTTATCACGGGCACCGGAATCTGGTCTGGTGTTTCGTCCAAAACATGCCCGCCCAGCTTTTGCTACCCCTGTTGATTCCCCACATTGCCCAGACTATTTTCGTGGGTGCTTTTTTCGTGGCTCGCCGGCAGTTTTGCAGCATAGTGAAAGCAAAGTGGCACGCCCTCCTCGGGCTTCGGAAATGCTGGCTCAAACGACGCTCCATCCAGGCGAGAAGAAAGGCCTCGACGACCGCCATCTGGCGGTCGCTCGACAAGAGCTTGCGCCGGCGACGGTCGTGATCGTCAATCACAACGCCGGACGGCTGCTCGTCGACTGTCTGCATTCCGTGCTCGACCAGGCCCGTGAGGTCGTGCTGGTCGACAACGCGTCCGACCCCGACGGCTTCGAACCGCTCGTGGCGGCACTCGCGGGACATCCGCGGCTGCAGGTGATCCGCTCTCCCGAGAACCGTGGGTTCGCGGCGGGCTGCAACCTGGGCGCCGAATCGTCCACCCAGCCCTATCTGCTTTTTCTCAACCCCGACTGCGTCGTCGCCGCCGGCGCCATTGCCAGCCTCTGTGCGGCGCTTGCCGACCGGCCCGATGCGGCGCTCGCCGGTGGCCTGCTCACCTACGCCGACGGCCGCGAGCAGGGGGGTGGGCGGCGGGCCGTGCCCACGCCGTGGCGGTCGTTCGTGCGGGCCTTCGGGCTGTCCCGTTTCTCCCGGCGCTGGCCCAAGCTGTTCGACGACTTCCACCTGCACTATCAGCCCCTCCCCGCCGCGCCGATCGAGGTCGAGGCGATCTCCGGCGCCTGCATGCTCGTGAGACGCGCCGCCGTCCACGACTTCGGCCTCATGGACGAGGGCTACTTCCTCCACTGCGAGGATCTCGACATCTGCATGCGGGCCCGTGGCCACGGCTGGCGGATCCTGTTCGTGCCCGCCGCCCGGATCGTGCACCACAAGGGAGGCTGCAGCATCGAGCGGCCGATCTTCGTGGAATGGCACAAACACCGGGGCATGATCCGCTTCTATCGCCAGCACTTCCGCCATCAATACCCTGCCGGACTCATGGAGCTGGTGACCGTCGGCGTGTGGCTCAGGTTCGCCGCCGTGGCGTCCCGGCATGCGGCCCGGCGGCTCATCGGCCGCGGCGCGGCCCGCCGCCGATCGCGGACCGCGGGCGTCGAGGGGGCGCTCATGCCGGTGGTCGCAGCGACGCGGCCGCTCATCTCGTAGCCGCCCTGCGGCCGGTGGTCGAGATGCATCGCGACCCCGCCCCGGCAGGCACCGCCCCCCATGAGGCCGTGGGCGTGATCGGAGCCACGAGCTTCGTCGGCGCGCGGCTGCTTGCGCGGCTCTGCGGGCCGGCGGCGCGGCCGGTCCGGCGGGTGGTCGCCTGCTCCCGGCATGCCGCCGGCCCGGCGGCGGCCGACAGCGGGGTCGAGTGGCATCGGCTCGCGGCGGGGCGGCGCGTCGATGGGGGGCCGATTCCGCGGTGGGTCACGCTCTGCCCGGTGTGGAGCGTCGCCGAGCACCTCCCGCTGCTCGAGGCGGCGGGGGCGCGGCGGCTGGTGGTGGTGTCGTCGACGAGCCGCTACACGAAGCGGTCGTCGCCCGCGGCGGCCGACCGGGCCCTGGCAGCCCGCCTGGCCACGGCGGAGGAAACGGTCACCGAGGCCGCGGCGGCCCGCGGCATCGAGCTTGTGATCCTGCGGCCCACGATGACCTACGACGGCGTGCACGACCACAACGTCGCGGCCATTGCCCGGTTCATCCGCCGGGCCGGTTTCTTCCCGGTGGCCGGACCGGCGGCCGGGCGACGGATGCCCGTGCATGCCGACGACGTCGCGGATGCCTGCGGCCGGGCGGTCGATGCCCATGGGCTGCGGCACTCGTACGAACTCTCCGGCGGCGAGACGCTCTCCTACCGGGAGATGGTGCGGAGGATCTTCGCCTGGGTCGGGCTGCCGGCGCGGATCGTGACCGTGCCGGAGGCGGTCGTCCGAGCCGCGGGGACCCTGGCCGTCCTGGCGCCGCGGGTGGATCCGCTCGTCGCCATGGCTTCCCGGATGAACGAGGACCTCGTCTTCGACCACGGCCCGGCGGCGGTCGACCTGGCGTTCGCTCCCCGCCCGTTCATTCTGTCCGACGACGTCCTTCCCTCGCGGCCGACGGTCGATCATGCTGCAGGCACAGCCCGTTCCGCCCCCGCGACGCCCCGATGATCCCGCCCGTCACCCCGCCCGCCGCTTGCCACCAGCCCGGCCCGATCAGGGACCACCTGCCGCTGCGATTCGCCCTCTTCCTCGCCTTCTTCGGCACCATGCTCGTGGTGCTCGACTGCGTGGTCGACGACGGCGCCATCGACGTGACGCTGATCCCGCGGCTGCTGGCGGCGCTCGTGGTGCTCCTGGCCACCGTCGGCGTCCTCTGCGTGCCCCGCGTCACCCGGCTGCTCGACCTGTCGGTGCTCCGCGAGCCGCTGGTGGCCTGTTGCGGGGCGTACTTCATCGTCACGGCCGGCTCGCTCCTCGTCGCCGCCAATCCGTCGGCGGGCTACACCGACGTGTTTCGCACCTTCGCCACCTTCCTGACGCTCTGCCTCTCCTGCCTCATCCTGCCGATCGTGCCCGCGTGGCAGAAGCAGCTCGTGCGTGTGCTCGTCACGGCGGGGTTCGTGGCGGCGACGGTGGGATTCCAGGAGCTCAGCCTGAAGCTCGGCCTGGGGCTCCACGATCGCCATGCGATGGAGGAAGTCACGGGGCTGATGTCGGGCGTGAACCTCTACGCCGGCATCCTCGCGATGCTCCTGCCCTGGTGCGTCTGCGGCATCTTCACGCTCGGCCAGACCTGGCGCGGCCTGTCCGCAGCGGCGGCCGCCGCCGGCTTCGCGATGGTCGTGCTGCTGCAGTCGCGGGCGGCGTGGCTCGCGGTGCTCGTCTCCGCCGCGACCACCATCGGCCTCATGTGCGTCGGACCGCCGGGGACGGCGCTCTCCCGGACCGCGCGGCGGCGGATCGTGCTCGGGTTTCTGGCCGGCCTCGCCGGCGTGGTCGGCCTCGTCGCCACGGCCCCGTCAGGACATCCGCTCGCGGAGCGGTTTCGGAGCATGGTCGCCCAGGAAACGGTTTCCGACGGCCTGCCGCGGGAGGGAGGGCGGCTCATGGTCTGGGGCATCACCGGCCGCATGATCGCCGACCATCCCCTCACCGGCGTGGGGGCGGGCAACTTCACCGTCCGGTTCCACGAATATTTCGGCGGCGACGACCTCGACTTCTCCAACGTCCACACCAACTGGGTGCAGCCGCACAACGATTTCCTCTGGGTGTTCGTGGAGAAGGGCCTGCCCGGCATCCTGGCATTCCTGGGCTGCTTCGTCGCGGCGGGCGCGGCGGTCCGGACGATCCTCGCCCAGAACGTGCCGCCGGAGGATCGGCGGCTGACGCTGGCGGCGGCCGCCACGCTGGCCGGCTATGCCACGCTCTCCTGCTTCGACTTCCCGCTCGAGCGGGTCAACCATCAGATCCACATCGCCGTGACGCTGGCGGCCCTGACCGTCGTCAAACACGGTCTCCGGCCGGCGGCGGTCCCCGCGGTCGCGGCATTGCTCGGCGACGACCGGAGGCGTTGGTGGGTGCTCGTGCCGCTCGTGCTCCTGATCGGCGGGCTGGGCATCGCCTACTCCCGGGCGGCGATCGAGCAGGAGAAGCAGGTGATCCTCGCGCGGCGGGCTTGGCGGCAGGGCAAGTGGGAGGAGATGCTCGCCGCGGCCCGGCGCGCCCGTACGCCTTGGAAGACGCTCGACCCGCTCGTGAGCCCCGTCGCCTTCCTCGAGGGCATGGCCCACGTTCGCCTGGGTGACGTCGAGCAGGGCCTCGCCTGCCTGGAGCGGGCGCGGGTCGACAATCCCAACCGCATGTACGTCATCAACAACCTCGGCATCCTCTACGCGAGAACCGGCCGCTTCGAAGAGGCCATCGAGTGCTTCAGCCTCGCGGCCCACCGGTATCCGCACCGCATCGAGCCGTTCAACAACCTCGCCAGCTGTCTGCTGGAGGCGGGCTACGGCGCAGAAGCGCTCGAACTGCTCGAGCAGATCCCCGAGGAGTCGCGGACCGACGCGATCCGCAACAACATCGAGCTGGCCCGCGAGCTGGCCCGCGCGGAGGACGCGCCCACGCCAGACGCGGAAGAGGACGCGGAGCCCGCCGCTCCCGCACCGTGAACCCGCGGCTGCGACACGTCGGAAAACGGCCGCCGTCGGGCACGTCGCGTCACAGCTGCGTCGGGTTGGGCGCGTCGCCGTAGACCGTCTTCGGATCAAAGGCCTTCTGCTGCTCGGTGAACTCGAGCGCCGTGTCGCGGGCCCGGTCCGGGCCGACCGGCACGCGGCGGTAGAAGCAGGAGCGGTAGCCCACGTGGCAGCTGGCGCCGCCGGCGACCTCGACCCGCAGCCAGACGCAGTCCTGGTCGTCGTCGATCCGCATCTCCACGATCCGCTGGACGAGCCCGCTGGTGGCCCCCTTGTGCCAGAGCTGCTGCCGGCTGCGGCTGAAATAGTGGGCCTCTCCCGTCTCGATCGAAAGGGCGAGCGCCTCCCGGTTCATCACCGCCACCATCAGCACCTCGCCGGAGGCAAAATCGGTGGTCACGCAGGGGATGAGTCCCTGCGCGTCGAACTTGGGGGCCAGTTCCTGCCCCTCCTCCACCTGCTCCACGGTGCGGCGCTGGCAGAAGGGCGAGTCGGGCGTGGGCGATGACGGGGCGGACACGCGGGATGGGCTCCGGAAAGGTCGCGGGATCGGGACGAATCCCCACTATACCGTGGGCCGATCGGCTGGTTGACCGGCCGCGCGCCGAAGCCCTACGCTGCCATGCTCAGCCCTTTCTCTCGGGTCTCGTCCGAGGTCCTCCTCGTCCCACGGCTTCCGTCCTCGTCCTGGAGCACTCCGATGCGGCATTCCAGCACCGCCCTGTCTCTGCGCCACGCGGCCCTCCCCCTGGCGCTCTGCGCCGTGCTGGCGGCGGCCGGCGGCAGCCGGGCCGAGGACTGGCCCACGTTCCGCGGCTCGGACCGCACCGCCGTCGCCCCCGACACGGGGCTCCTTTCCCGCTGGCCCGAGACTGGGCCGAAGCTCGTCTGGGAAACGGCCGGCGCCGGCCGCGGCTACGCGAGTCTCGCGATCGCGGGCGAGCGTATCTACACGCTCGGCGACGGACCGTCGACGGCCGCCGACAAGGACGAATATCTCTCCTGCTTCGACCGCGCCTCCGGCAAGCAGCTCTGGAAGCACAAGACCGGGCCGGCCTGGAACGAGGGGCAGGCCTCGTGGCAGGGCTCGCGGAGCACGCCGACGGTCGACGGCGAGACTGTCTACGTGCTCACGCCGCACGGCCAGCTCGTCGCCTGCGCGACCACCGACGGCCGCGAGCAATTTCGCGTCGATCTCAAGGCCCAGTTCGGCGGCACGAAGGGCGACTCATGGGGCTACAGCGAGTCGGTGACAGTCGACGACGACCGGCTCGTCTGCACGCCGGGAGGCGAGAAGGCGACGATGGTGGCGCTCGACAAGAAGACCGGTCGGCCACTCTGGGCCTGCCCGATGAAAGGGGATCGCGGCGCGGGCCACGCCTCGATCGCGACGGCCACCATCGGTGGCCGCAAGGCCTACGTCCAGACGACCGCCGCCGGCGGGTTCGCGGTCGACGCGGAGACCGGCCGGTTCCTGTGGGCGTATCCGATCGACAAGACCGTCGCCGTGATCCCGACGCCGATCGTCAAGGACGACCTCGTCTTCTTCGCCGCCGGCTACAAGCGGGGCGGGTGGCTGGTGCGACAGAAGGCCTCCGACGGGGGCAAGGTCGCGATGGAGGAGGTCTATGGGATCAAGCCTGAACTGGCCAACAAGCACGGCGGCATCGTGCTCGTGGGCGACCATCTCTACGGCTGCGCCGACGACCAGCCGATCCTCTTCTGCGCCAAGCTCGAGACCGGCGAGACCGTCTGGAAGCAGCGGGGCAGCGGGAAAAACTCGGCGGCGGTCGCGGCGGCCGACGGCCACCTCTACGTCCGCTATGCCGACGGCACCGTGGCGCTCGTGAAGGCCGACCCAGCCGGCTACGAGGAAGTCTCGCGGTTCCAGATCCCCGGCAGCGGCGACCTGCCGAGCTGGTCGCATCCGGTCATCCTCGACGGCCGGCTCTACCTCCGCGAGCAGGATCGCATCCTCTGCTATGACCTGCGGCCCTGAGGATACGAACGAAGGCCCCGAGGCCCCGCGGCGGCACATGGATCACGAGCCGCCGCGGGAACCGATGAGGGGAGCATGTGCGTCTCAGTCGCGGCAGTCGTCGACAGCCTTGTAGATGACGCCGCCCAGGATGCCGCCGACGATCGGCGCCACCCAGAAGAGCCACAGCTGCTGGAGCGCCCAGCCGCCCTGGAAGATGGCCGTCGCGGTGCTGCGGGCGGGGTTCACGGAGGTGTTCGTGACCGGGATGCTCACCAGGTGGATGAGCGTGAGGCACAGCCCGATCGCCAGGGGCGCGATCACCGCATGGGCCTTGGGGTCGGTGGCGCCGTGAATCACGAAGAGGAACACGGCTGTGAGCACGACCTCGATGATGAAGCAGCTCTGCCAGGGATAGCCGCCGGGGGAGTGCTCGGCGAAGCCGTTGGAGGCGAAGCCGCTGCCGGCGGCGTCGAATCCGGGCAGGCCGCCGGCGACGAGATAGAGCACGCCCGCGCCGACCGTGCCGCCGATCACCTGCGCGAGGATGTACCGCGGCACTTCGGCCATCGGGAACCGGCCGCTGGCCGCCAGGCCCGCGGTGACGGCGGGATTGAGGTGGCAGCCGGAAATATGGCCGATGGCCGCGGCCATCGAAAGCACGGACAGCCCGAAGGCGAGCGAGACGCCGAGAAAGCCGATGCCGAGGTCGGGATACGCGGCCGCCAGCACGGCGCTGCCGCAGCCACCCAGAACGAGCCAAAACGTGCCGACAGCCTCAGCGAGCAGCTTGCCTACCATCAAAACCTCCGCCTTTGAATGGAGAGAGCGACATCGGTGCCGAATCGTCGCGGCATGCGGCCAACACAGAGCCGCTCCGAGGGGAGGCACGCTACTGAGACAGAGGCGGGGCGTCAATTTCAGCCACATCCTCCGCAAGACCCCCAGGCCACCCACATACCCCAAGGCTCCCGTGCCGCGTATTTCGATTGTTTTCCCTCCGCATCGGTCGCTTTCCGCCGCTGCGCAATCGGCTCGGAAAACCAGCACTGAAACCCCACTTTAGGGCATACCCATACAGGGGGGCATTGGGCAGATTTCCTGGATTTCTTGACGGCTCTTTTGCCCTCCCCTAGACTCCGGCCTTGCCTGGGTCGGGTCCGCGGAGAGACCACACCTGGGCTGACGCACAGCAGCTTCACTCACGGACCCGGAATCACTCCCATGCACGCTGCCCACAAACTGCTTTCGACCATGCGGCGGATCGTGCCTGTCGTGGCCGGAGCATTCCTGCTCGCGTCTTCCGCCTTCGCCGACACGTTCACCTGGAGCGGCGGCGGAGGAAACAACTTGTGGAGCACTGGCGCCAACTGGGTGAGCGGCACGGCTCCCGTACCCGCGACGAGCAATGACCTGATCTTCACAGGCGCTACCCGCCCGAGTCCGACGGTGACCGGCACCTACCAACTCAATAGCCTCACCTTCGACGCCGGCGCGACGACCTCGTTCACGATAGGCGGCTCCGTCAATTCGAAGCTCGTCCTTGGCTCGATCACCAACGCATCCGGGTCGTTGCAGACGATCGGCAGTGCCTCTGCATGGCCTGCCGTCGATTTCGCGAATGCCGGCACGATCGACACCGGCTCGAG
>JBJOKF010000198.1:0-3676 GCA_046046235.1 Planctomycetota bacterium
CGCCGCGTGCCTCGTCGCGGGTTGCTCGCGATATCGCGAGGACGAGTGGAGCCGGCAGTGGCCGGCGCGGTTTCCGACGAGTGGCGTGGTGACGCTCGACGGCGCTCCGGTGGAGGAGGCCGTCGTCACCCTCTCGGTCACGCGGCCTGACCGCGACAACAAGGCGTTTACCGCCGTCGGCATGACCGATCCGCAGGGGCGGTTCTCCCTGCGGACCTTCCGGCCCGGGGATGGCGCGGTCGAGGGCACGCACGCCGTGACGATCTCGAAGTCGTCGCTGGACAAGGGCTCGCTCGTGAACGAGATCCCAGCCCGTTACGCGCGGTTCGAGACCTCCGGTCTCACGGCGGACGTGACCGCGAAAAGCCCCAACGAGTTGCGGTTCGAACTGTCCTCGAAGTGAAGCGTTTGAGAACGTGATACGTATCGTCGCGCTGGGGTTTTGGGCGACGCTCGCGTGCTGGTGCGGCGCGGCGGTGGTCGTCGGGGAGAACCTGCTCGCCAACGGCGACCTCGAGGCGCCGTTCAAGACCGTGTCCGATCTCTACCGCTCGTGGTCCGCCTGGGGGCTCGACGTTCCCCAGGTGGCCCCGGGCATGACCTGCGAGACGTCGAATCCGCATGGCGGCAAGGCGTGCCTGCGGGTGCATCGGCCGGCCGACCCGCGGGAGTGGCGGGGCGTGCTCGTGACGCATCCCTACAACAACGCTATCGAAACCCGCGACGCCACCCGCTACACGCTGTCCTTCTGGGCGCGGAGCGACAAGCCGGGGCCGGTCCGGGTGGCCGCGGCGTCGTACAAGCAGCTCAAGCCGCCGGCGGCCGGGCCCCAGGTGCTCGACCGGGAGTTCGACGTCGGGATCGACTGGCGGCGGCACGAACTCTCCTTCACGGTCGGCCTCGACTGCTACGCCGACGAGGCCCGCCACGTGTACTTCGCCTTTTTTCCAGCCGTGGGAGCGGGCCTGCGCCAGGACAGGACGCTCTGGCTCGACGACGTGTCCGTGACGGCCGCGGCCGCTGCCGCAAGCGGCCTGATCAACCCCAAGTCGCTCGATGTGCCGCCGCTGCCCCTGCACCTGGAGCCGGGCCCCGCCCTCGACCTGCGGGTGAGCACCGCGCGGCGGCTCGGCCCGCCCAATCGGCTCGTGGGAGGGCTCTCGATCTCGAGCCTGGGCCGCTGGCAGCCGGCGCCCTTCTCGAAGTCGGGCGACTACGTGCTCCCGCCGGTGCTCGAGGAGGCCGTGCGGGAGCTGAAGCTCCCGCTGACGCGGCTCTATGCCCTCGAAGAGGACGAGCCCTTCGGCTCCGCCGAGGCGGCCCTCGACAAGACGGCCTGGCTGCTCGACCGGCTGGGCATCCCGCGTGAGGCGTCGATGATCGAGCTGGAGGGCGTGCATGCCAATACGAAGCTCGGGCCCGAGGCCTGGAGGCGGGCGGTAGCGCATGCCCGCGATCGCAAGCTCGGCTTCCGCCACTGGGAGATCGGCAACGAGGTCTATGTCTCGATCTGGAACGCCGGCGGCAAGGCGTTTTCATCGGCCAGCGACTATGCCGACCACGTCGTCGCCGTGAGCCGGGCGATCAAGGAGGCGCAGCCCGACGCGCTGGTGGGCATCTCGGTGGAGCCGAGCCACATCCAATGGGGCAACGCCGTGCTGCGGGACGCGGCGGGCCACTATGACTACGTCTGCCCCCACCTTTACGGCTTTCCCAAGGTGGACGCAGGCTTCGAAGCGACCGTGATCGGCAACAATCACGAGCGGCTGGCCGACGCCCTGCGGCTGCAGGCCCTGATCCGGGCCTACAACCCGGACCGCGACGTCTTCATCTACGATTCGGAATGGGGGCTGCACACCGCGCCGCCCGGAGCGCAGGCCTGGCAGGCGGCCCGTAATGCCGACGCGGTCGGCACGCTCTACCGGGCGGTCCGCCTGCTCTACTACGCCCGCGAGAACGTCGTCCGTGGAGCCTCCGGCTGGACGCTCTTCAGCGCGGCCGCGAACCCGGGGTTCCTGGTCGTCGCCGGCGACAAGCCCGAGCAGCGGTCGATGCTCTACTGGCTGCACCGGCTCTTTAACGAACGGCTCGCGGACGAGCTCGTGGCGATCGAGGGGGCTGCGCCCATGTATCGGGATCCCGCGCGTCCAGCCGACCCGGAGGTGCCGCTGACGCCGGCCATGGCCTCGATCACCAAGGACGGCCGCCGGCTCGAAGTCATGCTCGTGAACGGGTCCGGAACGAGCGACGTGCCGGCCACGATCCACCTGCCCGACTTCGAGGCAAGCCGCTGTGTCGCCCGCGTGCTTCACGCCTCCGATCCGAACGCCCCGCCGCTCCTGCGGCGTGAGGCGGACTTCGTGCGGGAACTGCCGGTGACGCTGGCGGCAGGGCAAGCGACCTGCAGGCTGCCGGCTCGCGCCGTGGCGTTCGTGACGCTGGAACGCTGACTGGCCGGGGATGCGCCTCAGGCCGCGGCGGCTTTTTGCAGCAATCGCCCGCAGGCGGCCACGACACGATCTACGTCGATGCCAAGCATGGCCTGCGTGTCGGTCTTACGGTTCTCCCATGCCGGCCGCATGTCGGCAGGCGGCTCGACGGTCGTGTGGCCAGGGCCGTAAGGGCCATTGCGATCGGCGGGCACCGGCCCGAACAGGCCGACGCACGGCGTGCCGACGGCGGCCGCGAGGTGGAGCGGACCCGTGTCGCCCGAGATGAAGAGACGCGCGAGCCGGCAAAGCGCCCCGAGATCCTGCAGCGACGTCTTCGGCGCGAGTACCATCGCCCGGGGCGCCGCGGCCACGATCCGCTCGGCGGCGGCCTGCTCCGCCGCGCCGCCCCAGACGACGAGCGACCGGATCGCATGGTCGTCGTGGAGCCGGCGGGCGACCGCCGCGAAGCGGTCTTCGGGCCAGATCTTCGAGGGCCAGCCGGCGCCCGGATTGATGATCGCCGGCGCGGTCGCGAGCCGTAGCGAATCGAGCCAGTCCCGCATCCGATGGCGGCTCACCGGCCAGTCGGGCATGTCGAAGGCGGGAGCCGTCGCCCGCACGCCGAGCGGCGCGAGCAGTTCGCAGTTGCGGTCGACCACGTGCGCCGCGGTCGTCGTCACGCGGCGGTTGCAGGCCAGCCAGGCTCCCTCGCGGGCCTCGGGCCGCTCGTGGCCGATCCGGAGGCTGGCGCCCGACAGCCACGTCGCCACGCCGCTCTTCAGCAGGCCCTGCATGTCGATCGTCACGTCGGGCCCGAAGTCACGAAGCTGGCGGCGGAGCGACTGCACGGCCACCCACGACTTGAGCCAGCCACGGGGCAGGCGGAAGAGGTGGTCGACGGCGGGATGGCCGGCCAGCACGTCTGCAGCCCGACCTTCCACCACCCAGCCGATCCGGGCCGAGGGAAACGCCCGTTTGGCGGCCACGGCGGCGGGGATGCCGTGCAGCACGTCGCCGATGGCCGACAGCTTGACGAAGACGATCGAACGTGGGGCATCCATGCCACTCACTCCGGCCGGGGAACATCGCGTCCTGAAGCCGAGATTTCACCGCCGCCGACGGCCGGGGACAAGACCAGAATCGGATGAGAATTACGTGCGGGCGAGGCCGGCCAGGTCACACAGGACGGCCGTCGAGACCGCCTGCGGGCAGCTCCAGACCAGGAAGAAGAGCGACTCCCGGAC
>JBJOKF010000174.1:0-3472 GCA_046046235.1 Planctomycetota bacterium
GCGGCCTACAGCCGCCGCGCGTCAGGAGCCCGCAGCGCCGTCGGCGGCAGGAGCGGATGCGAGATCGATCGGCCAGCCCAGGGCCCGCTGCAGCCGAAACTGTGCCGTGTTGTAATCGACGAGCGCCCGGAGATACTCCCGCCGCGCCTGATCGAGCGCCTGGATCGACTGCAGCGTCTCGATCGGCAGCCCTTCGAGGTCGCGAACCCGCAGCCAGTTCCGCTCGAAGGAATGTGTCGCCCGCTCGACAGCCCGCTCGGCGATCGCGATCTGCCGGTGCCGGGCGAGCATCTGGGCGTGCGCCTCGACGATCTCGCGGCTGACGCGGTTCATCATGCGGATCTGCCGCATGCGCATCTGGTCATGCTGGGCTCGGGCCTCGCGGCGTGCGGCATATTCGCCCACGCCGAGCCCGCGGACCTGCCAGTAGGTGATGGCGTCGAGGTCGAAGCGGCCGGCCGTATTGGCGATCTGACTGCCCTCCCCGCCGCCGAACGCGGCATAGCTCGTGCCCATGAGCACGTTCGGCAGCCAGGGCGAGAGCTTCTCCATCGACATGCGGTGCACCGCTTCGCCGACGAGATGCCTGGCTTCGGCGAGCTCCGGACGCCGCTGAAGCCCGGTCGGCAGGAGCGTCTGGAGCGGCGCGTCGAGCGGCACGAGCTCGACGGGGGCGATCGCCGGCTCGAGCGGGGCGAGCACGAACCGCGGGTCGTCATTGAGCAGCTCGACCACCCGCGCCGATGCCACCTGGATCTCCTCGTCGGCCTGCACAACCTCGTTCTGCCGGATCGAAAGCTCGGTCGCCGCCCGGTCTGCGTCCGCCTCGTTGCCCGCGCCGCTGCGCGCGAAGTCGGCGGTCGCCGTGGCCAGCCGCTCGGCGTGCTCGCGGATGTCGACGGCGATGGCCCGCGACTGGTGGGCCCGCAGGAGCTCGAGATAGGCGAGCGCGGTGTCGAGCAGCAGGTCGTTGATCGTGGTGCGCACCGCCGCGTCACGGGCGGCGGCGGCCCGGTTGGCGATCCGCGGCTGAAAGATGGCCTCGGCCGAATGGAAGTTGGCGAACAGACCGGGCACGACCGGCGACCCGGCACCGATCGTCTGGACACCGAGACCTGTCGTGAGCGAACTGCGGCTGACCTCGTTCACGCTGCCGTTCGAGGCCTGGAGGGGGCCGGCATGGTTGTTCCAGCCCAGACCCGCGTTGATCGATGGCAGCCAGAGCGCGCGGGCGGCGACGAGTCGGGCGTAGGCCTCGGCATACCGCTGGTTGGCGAAGCCGACCTCGGGATTGCGGCCCGCGACCGACGCGAGAATGTTCGCCATCGTCACGTCGCGGACCGGCAGGTCGGCCTCGGCGCCGATCGTCCCCGCCGGCACGAGTTCCGGTTGCCCCTGGGGCGGAAGCTCGAGGCCGTCCGGCTCCGCGGCGGCGGCCGCTGTCGGCGGCGGCAGCGGCTCCTCGCTCGAGACGAGCGCGATCGTGGGGGCTTCTCGAGCCTCCAGCGCGGCCGGGCGATCCTGAGCCTCCGTGGCGGGAGAGGCATCCGCGGCGGCGACCGCCAGCACCGCCGGGGGCCCGGCGATCTCAGGGATGTCCGGCGAGATGCGGGACGTGGTCGCGCAGCCGCCGCCTGCGACGAGAGCCGCAGCGCCGATCACGACGACGAGCTTGATCGCAGCGCCCATCCGTGCGCGATTCCTGAGAAGCCCGGAGCCATCTTTCCCCTCGCCGAGCCGAGGAACCGGCGCTCCGTCGGGTGTAGATCGGCGGTAAACTGTGGCGGATGTAAGGATTTTTCCCGCGCGCGGCACGGGCCGGCAGTTCAGGGAATCGGGTCATTCTGGGCGGATTCGAGAAGCGACTCACGCCCCTGAAAGCATTCCCGCCGCATGCAGTTCGTCATCACCACAGCGCTGCGGCGTCCGCTGACCGTCATGGTCGTGGTCCTGGCGATCGCCCTGGGCAGCTTTCTGGCCGTCGGCCGATCGGTGTGCGAGCAGCTCGGCGTCCCCTATCCGGCCGGCCTGCCCCGCGGCATGGAAGTGGACATCTTCCCGAGCCTCGACCTCCCGGTGATCTACGTCTGCCAGCCCTATGGCGGCATGGACCCGGCGCAGATGGAGGGATTTCTCACCAACTACTACGAGTATCACTTCCTCTACATCAGCGGCATTCACCACGTGGAGTCGCGGAACGTGCAGGGCACGGCCCTGATGAAGCTCTACTTCCATCCGGGCACGAACATGGCCCAGGCGATGGCGGAGACGATCAACTACGTCAACCGCTCGCAGGCCTTCATGCCGCCGGGCACCGTCTCGCCGTTCGTGATGCGGTTCGACACCGGCAGCGTGCCGGTGGGCTACCTCGTGCTCTCGAGCGAGACCCGCTCGATCGCGGAGATTCAGGACATCGCGCTGTTCCGGGTGCGACCGATGTTCGCCGCGCTGCCGGGCGTCTCCGCGCCGCCGCCCTTCGGCGGCAGCGCCCGCACGATCGTGATCACGGTCGACCCGCGCCGGCTGCAGGCCTATGGCATGTCGCCCGACGAGATCGTGAGGGCCGTCGCCCAGGGCAACACGATCAGCCCCTCGGGCAACCTCGTGGTCGGCGACAGCTACCCGATCGTCTCCACCAACTCGGTCGTCCGTGACCCGCAGGCGCTCTTGACGATCCCGATCCGCACGGGCGAGTCGCCGGTGTACGTGCGGGACGTCGGCACCGTTTCCGACGCAGCCGACGCGCCCGCCGGCTACGCCCTCGCCAACGGCCGGCGGGCCGTCTACATCCTCGCGACCAAGCGGGCGGACGCCTCCACGATGAGCGTCATCGCCAACATCAAGAAGGCCATCCCCGAGATGCAGCGGCTGCTGCCGCCCGATATCAAGGTGAGCTTCGAGTTCGACCAGTCGCCCTACGTCACGCGGGCGGTGGAGTCGGTGGTCGTCGAGGGCGCCCTCGGAGCGGTCCTCGTGGGGATCGCCATCCTGATCTTTCTGCGCGACTGGCGCAGTGCGGTCGTCGTGGTGCTCAACATCCCGCTGGCCCTGTGTTTCTCGATCCTGGCCCTGTGGCTGACGGGCGAGACGATCAATGTCATGACCCTCGGCGGCCTCGCCCTCGCCATCGGCATTCTCGTCGACGAGGCCACCGTCGAGGTCGAAAACATCCACGCCTGGATGGCCCGCACCGAGAGCGTGCCGCTGGCCGTGCGACTCGGCAACCTGCAGACGGCCGTGCCACGGCTGCTGGCGATGGTCTGCATCCTGGCGGTCTTCATCCCGGCCTTCTTCATGCAAGGGGCCGCGCAGCGGCTCTTCGCGCCGTTGGCCCTCGCCGTGGGCTTCGCCATGATCGGCTCCTACATCCTGTCGAGCACGTTCGTGCCGGTGGTGAGCGTGTGGCTGCTGCGCCACCTGCCCCACGGCGACGACGAGGCATCCTTCTTCGGACGGCTCCGCCGGGGCTATG
>JBJOKF010000208.1:0-5454 GCA_046046235.1 Planctomycetota bacterium
AGACCGGCGAGATCGGGGACGGCAAGATTTTCGTGCTTCCCATGGACGAGTGCGTCCGCATCCGCACCGGCGAGCGGGGCAGCGAAGCGATCTGAATCTCGAGGCGGCCCAGCCGCTGGCGGGTGCTCAGGCGCGCTGCGGGTGGATCCGGGGCGAGCCGCCGACGGCGAGGCGGTTGGTGGCGGCGAGGAAGGCCTTGGCCGACGCCTCGAGCGAGTCAGTCGAGACACCGCGGCCCCGCTGCACCTGGCCGGCATGCTCGAGTTCTACGGTCACCTCGGCCTGCGCGTCCTTGCCGACCGTCACCGCCTGCACCCGGAAATCGCGGCATACCGTCGTGATCCCGGTGAGCTTCTCGATCGCCAGGAAGATGCCGTCGATCGGGCCGTCTCCCGCCGTGATCGAAACCTCCTTCGCCGCGCCGCTCTGCAGCACGCGGAGCGTGACCGTGGGGGCCGCGCCCGATTCCGACGAGAGCGTGTAGCCCTGGTAGGTGAACTGCTCGGGCAGCGCGGAAAACTGCTGCTCGCAGAGCGCGGCGATGTCGCCGTCGTAGATCTCCTTCTTGCGGTCGGCCAGCAGCTTGAATCGTTCGAAGACCGTCTGCAGCTGCTCGGCATCGAGCTGGTAGCCCAGCGCCTTGGCCCGGTCAGCCAGGGCCGCCCGGCCGCTGTGCTTGCCGAGCACCAGGTCGGTCCGCTCGAGGCCCACGTCCTCCGGCCGCATGATCTCGTAGGTCCGCCGCTCCTTGAGCATGCCGTCCTGATGGATGCCCGCCTCGTGGGCGAACGCGTTGCGGCCGACGATCGCCTTGTTGCGGGGCACCTGGATGCCCGTGATGTTGGCGACGAGGCGGCTGGTGGGCACGAGCTTCTGCGTGGTGATCCGCGTGTCGCAGCCGTAGTAGTCGCGGCGCGTCCGCAGCGCCATCACGACCTCCTCCAGCGAGCAGTTGCCCGCCCGCTCGCCGATCCCGTTGATCGTGCACTCGATCTGGCCCGCGCCCGCCTCGACCGCCGCCAGGCTGTTGGCCACGGCGAGTCCGAGGTCGTCGTGGCAGTGGGTGCTGATCACCGCCTGGTCGATGTTGGGGACGCGATCCACGAGGCTCTTGATCACGCGATACATCTGCGTGGGTGTGGAATAGCCGACGGTGTCGGGGATGTTGACGGTCGTCGCCCCCGCCGCGATCACGGCTTCGACCACCCGGCACAGGAAGTCGATCTCGGTCCGCGCCGCATCCTCCGGTGAAAACTCCACGTCGCCGCAGTGGTTGCGGGCCCGGCTCACGCCCGCCACGGCGCGGGCCAGCACCTCCTCCTCGTTCATCCGCAGCTTGAACTCACGGTGAATCGAACTCGTGGCCAGGAACACGTGGATCCGCGGCTGCCGGGCCTGCCGCAGCGCCTCCCAGGCCCGGTCGATGTCGGCGTCGTTGCAGCGGGCCAGGCCGCAGACGGTGGCCTCGGAGACGGCGCTGGCGATGTCGCGGACACTCGCGAAATCCCCAGGCGACGCGATCGGGAACCCGGCCTCGATGATGTCCACGCCGAGGTGCACGAGGGCCTGGGCGATCTCCATCTTCTCGGTCAGGTTCATGCTCGCGCCCGGCGACTGCTCGCCGTCCCGGAGCGTGGTGTCGAAGATGCGGATGGAGCGAGGCGTCGTCATGCGAGGATCCGTAAAGACGGCCGGGCCGGCGGCTGCAGCGAGCGACGGGCGGAGCGGGGCAGGGGACCAAGCCCTCATGGTAGCCGCGGATGTCACCGGCGGCACCCCGGCCTGTTCGCCGCACGACGGCGGCGGTGTTTTGTAGACTGGGTCCATGCGGCGGCCCGAGCACGCCGCCCGGACCGTAGGGAGCCGATCCGCCGATGACGCTGCGCGAGTTTCAGGACCTCATCCGGGTCATGTATCACGAAAAGGACGAGTCGCGTGGCGTGGAGGGCACGTTCATGTGGCTCACCGAGGAGATCGGCGAGCTGGCCACTGCGCTCCGCAGCGGCACCCACGAGGAACAGGCGCTCGAGTTCGCCGACGTGCTGGCCTGGCTGGTCACGATCGCCAACGTGGTCGGCGTGGATCTCGACGACGCGGTGCGGAGGAAATACGGAACGGGCTGCCCGGGCTGCGGGCAGTTCGCCTGCACGTGCCCCGATGCGGAGAAGCCATGAGCCGAGCCGCGGCCCTGGCGCTGTTCGGGGTGGCCGGACTGGTCGCGAACGCCGCCGGCCTCGAGGCCGACCGCGGCGTGGCACCGGAGTTTCACGTGACGGCGGGCATCGGCGGAATGCGGCGCACCGGCGCCTGGACGCCGATCCTCGTGTCGTCGACGTCGGGAGCGTTGCGGCCAGGCACGCCACTGCAGGTGAGCGTCGAGGATCCTGAAGGGCAGTTCGTCCGTTCGCCGCCCGCGGTCGCGACCGCTGCCGGAGAGGGCAGGGTGGCCGCGCGATTCAGCGTGCGTTTTGGCAGGCCTTCGGGCCGGGTGCGGGTCGAGCGGGGGCTTCCGGGCGGCGAAGGCACGGTCGTCGAGGAGCATCGGCTCGGCGAGCCGCTGGCATCGACGCAGCGTGTGGTCGTGGCCTATGGCGACCTGCCCGCGGTGGCCCGCGCGGCGCGGCTCATCGACCGGGAGCAGGGCTCCCAGACGAGCGTGATCACGATCGATCCGCGGCGGAGCAATGATGATGTCGGCTTCACGGAGGGGGGCTCGGCCCGCGACTACGACGCGGCCGATGCGATCGTCGTCTGCGGCGACGCGATTCCGCAGTTGCCGGCCGAGGTTCTCGCCGGGATCGACGCCTGGGTGATGGACGGCGGCCGGCTCGTGTTCCTCAGCGGCGCATCGGCCGCCGACGTGGTCGCGGCCGATGCTGCGGCGGCCCCGGCGGCATGGCTTCCCGGGAGGTTCGAGCGGATGGTGCCGCTCCGCCGCTGGGGCGCCATCGAGGCCTATGCCAGAGCAGCGGGGCTGGTCGATCGCGTGCCGCCGACCGGCCTCCCGATACCGGTGTTTTCCGGCCGCGCGGCCGGTGTCGTCGAACTCTCCGCGATGGATGGCGGCGCGGGGCTTCCCATCGTGGTGCGGCGCGGCCGCGGCCTGGGCACCGTCACCTGGCTCGGCATCGACGCCACCCTGCCCGCACTTCGCACCTGGCCGGGATGGGACACGCTGCTCGTGGCCCTGCTCGGCGGCCGCGCGCCGGCAGGCGGTGATCGGCCGGCCGTGGAGACGGCGGCCGCTCCCGATCTCGCCGCACAGTTGCGGACCGCGCTCGACACCTTTCCCACCGCCGACGGAAGCCGTCCCGCCCGTCCGATTCCGTTCGAGATGATCGCCGGCCTCGGCCTCTTGTACGTGCTCTGCCTGTATCCCTTCGATTGGTGGCTCGTGTCGCGTGACGGGGGGCGGCCGTGGCTTTCGTGGTTCACGCTGCCGGCGATCGCGGCCGCCTTCACGGCCGCTGCCTGGGGGATGACGGCCTGGTGGGGTGGCGGCCGGGCCGTCGCCGCCCGCACGGCCGACATCGTCGACATCGATGCCGAGAGCCGGCGCATCCGGGGCAGGGGATGGGCGGCGTTGCTGGTGACGGAGAACGACCGGGTCGAGGTGGCTGCCGGCGCGGCGCCGGGCCTCGGCTGTGGCGATGCCACCCCGTCAGTCGACTCCGCAGTGTCGTGGTGCGCGGCAGCGGGCCGCGGATTTGGCGGTCTCGATGCGGCGGTGCCGCATCCCTCGCTGGCCACCGACGACTATGGCTACGGTTCGTCGCTGGCCGTCCTCGACGGCGTGCCGGTTGCCGCGGCGTCGAGCAGGGTTTTCGAGGCAAGCTGGACGGCCGCGGCCGAGCGGTCCGTCGTGACCTCGACGCTCTTCACGAATTCCCAGGGCACGCTCGGGGGCGGCGTCGCCCATCATCTGCCCTTTCCGCTCGACGGCTGCAGGCTGCTGCATGCCGGCTGGCTTTACGACCTCGGCACGCTTCGCCCCGGCGAGCGTTACGACACCGACTCCGGGCGGGGGCCGCGGTCGCTCGCAAGCGCGCTGACCCGTCGCGGGGCGGTCAAAGACCGTGATGCCGCCGTTCGCTGGGATTCGACCTCGACCGATGTGGGCCGGATGCTCGAGGTGGCGGGTTTCCACGCCGCCGTCGGCGGCACCGGCTACACCGGGCTCGAGGCGGGGCGACTGGCCAGGCTCGACCTGTCGCCATTGCTTTCCGTCGATCGGGCCGTGCTCGTGGGCTTCGCTGCCGACGGCCGCGAAGCCACGAGGTGGCGGCTCGCCCTGCGTGGCGAGGCCGGGGGCGTCGATTCCCTGCCCGCCGCCGCCACCCTCTGCCGGATCGTGATTCCCTTCGCCGCGGAGCCGACGCCATGATCGAGACGATCGACCTCACCAAAAAATACGGCGACTTCTTCGCGCTGGAGTCGCTCGACCTGAAGCTCGAGCAGGGGGATCTGTTCGGCTTCATCGGCCCCAACGGCGCCGGCAAGACGACCACCATCCGGATTCTCTCAACGCTGCTCGCGCCCACCTGGGGCGAGGCCTACGTCTGCGGTCACTCGATCTACACCCACCCCCGGGAGATCCGCCGCGCGATCGGCTACATGCCCGACATCTTCGGCGTCTACGACGACATGCGGGTGATCGAATATCTGGAGTTCTTCGCGGCCGCCTACCGCATCGACGGCCCCAAGCGGCGGCAGGTCGCGGAGCGGTCGCTGGAACTCGTCGACCTGGTGGCCAAGCGGGATGAACTCGTCACGAGCCTGTCCCGCGGAATGACGCAGCGACTGGGCCTGGCGCGGGTGCTCCTCCACGACCCGCAGGTGCTCCTGCTCGACGAGCCGGCCAGCGGCCTCGATCCGCGGGCCCGGATCGAGATGCGAAACCTGCTCAAGCGGCTGCAAGGCATGGGCAAGACGATTCTCGTCTCCAGTCACATCCTTCCCGAGCTCGCCGACATCTGCAATCGTGTCGGGATCATCGAATACGGCAAGCTGCTCGCCTGCGGCGACGTGCAAGACCTGCTCGCGCAGGTGCGCGGCCGGCCTACGATGCGGATCCGGGTCGCCGGGTCTCCCGAGGCGGCGGCCAAGACGCTGGAGGCATGCCCCGAGGCGGCGGCCGTCACGGTCAAGGATGGCGACGTGGTGATCGCGCTCGCCGATGGTGTCACCGACCCGTCGCCGATCGCCGCCCGGCTCGTCTCCGCCGGGCACGGCCTGGTGTCGATGAAGGAGCAGGACGTCAACCTTGAGACCGCGTTTCTCGAACTCACCCGCGGCTCGCTGGCCCGGCCGTCGAAGGGCTGATCGCCGCCGCTCGAGCGGCGGTTTTGCTATGTTTTCGAGAGGTCGCGACGGCCATCCGGTGATCGCTGACCGAGCCCGCCCCCTGGAGAACCCCACGCCATGCGTCTGTCGTCTTGCTTCCGGATCGTCGCC
>JBJOKF010000028.1:0-10344 GCA_046046235.1 Planctomycetota bacterium
CTTGGCCGGCCTCCGCCGGCTGGTGCTGACCCGGCCCTCCGGGCCTGGCGCTTGGCATGTCGTACGGGAGGTGAGGGGCCGTCCATGCCCTGAGAGCCGGCGTATGCTGACAAGCGCAGGCTGGAGGCCGAAGCGCCGTCAGCATCCGAGTGAGTGAGGGGCAGAATGCCACGAGCGAACGTCCGGCGACGGGGCGTGGGCGGCCCGTCACCGGCGCCCTGGCAAACCGGATTCGACAAGTTGGGAAACTTGTCGCCACGGAGCCCAGAGCCAGAGCCCAGGGCCGGTATTCGCGGGTCTTCAGAAAATGCCCAGCTGGTCCCGGGCTGCTTCCGTCATGCGGTCGGGCGTCCAGGGCGGATCCATCACGATCCGCACCTCCACGCCGGCGATGCCGGCATGGCCGCCGACCACCCGCTTCGTGTCGGCGATCAGCTGCGGGCCGGCCGGGCAGGCCGGGCTCGTCATCGTCATGTCGATCGACACGTGATGCTTCTCCGGGGCATCGGCGGCCGGAGTGAGCGCGACACCGTAGATCAGCCCGAGGTCGACGATGTTGACGAAGAGCTCAGGGTCCTTCACCTCCTTGAGCCACTCCCGCACGGCCTCTTCGCTCGGCGTTCCGGTCGCGTCAACGCCGGTCGACGCTGTCGTCGTCGCAGCGGGAGCGGGTGTGGGGGCTTCCGCTGCGGGCACATCAGTCGTGCGCGACGCCGCGGGCACGGCTGCGGCACTGACCGAGCCGCCTGGCCCGTGAGCCGCGCCGAACGCCACCCACACGCCACCGTCCTCCACCTTGACGGTGTGCGCCCGAGTCGACCGGACGGCCGGCATAGACAGGGCGGCGCCCGTGCGGATGTCAAACTTCGCCCCGTGCCGCGGGCAGGCGATCTTATAGCCGCAGAGTTCGCCGTCGACGAGCGGGCCGCCGTCGTGCGTGCAGACGTCGTCGATGCAGTAGAAAGCGCCCTCGACATGGAACAGCGCGACGGGCTCGCCCGCCACCTCCACGAGCATCTTGCCCGGATCGGGGATCTCCGTGACGTCGGCGACGCGGTGGAAGTCTGGCATCGGAACCCTCAGGAGAGGCGGCGGATGCGGCTGCCGATCGCGTGGGCGAGCGCCTCGCGGACCGGCAGGATCGTGATCCGGTCGAAGACCTGCTGGAAGAAGCCGGCCACCACGAGCCGGGCCGCCTCATCGGCAGACAGGCCGCGGGCCTGGGCATAGAAGAGCTGCTCGTCGTCGACCCGGCCGCTCGTCGCGCCATGGGTGCAGCGGACGTCGTCGGCCTCGATCTCGAGCCCCGGGATCGAGTCGGCCCGGGCCTCGTGCGAGAGCATGAGGTTGTCGTTCCGCTGGTAGCCGTCGGTCTTCTGGGCGGCCTTGTCCACCTTGATCATGCCCCGCCAGACCAGTCGCGACCGGTCCTGCAGACCGCCCTTGTAGAGCAGGTCGCTCTTGCAGGCCGGGGCCTCGTGGTGCTGGAGGGTGTTGTAGACGAGTTGCTGCCGCCCCTCGGTGAACATCACGCCGTTGACCTGGGCGTCGGCACCGCGGCCCACGAGGGCCACATCCTGCGCCACCTGCGACAACCGGCTGCCGAGCGCCCCGAGCGTCCATTGCAGCCGGCCCTGCTCGTGCACGACCGCCTTCTGTCGGGCGAAGTGCCAGACGCCTGGCCCCCAGTTCTGGAGGTTGACCATGCGGAGGAAAGCCCCGCGGCCGACGACGATCTCCGTGCCGCCGCAGTGGAAGCCCGAGCCACCGCCGCCGACGGTTTCGGTTAGCACGGTCGCCTCCGCTCCCTCGCCCAGCACGACGAGGACGTGCGCCGTGTCGACGCCGCCTTCCCCGAGGGCCGAGAGCACGTGCAGCGGGGCGGCGATCCGCACGCCGGGCGGCACATAGAGCACGGCGCTGGCGGCATGGAAGGCCGCGTGCATCGCGGCGAACCAGTCGCACCGGGAATCGATCACCGAGAACCAGTGCGGCTCGAAGAGCTCGCGATGCTCGGCGAGCAGCCGGTCGGCGGCGCCGAAGATCACGCCCTGCGCCGCCACCGCCGGGTCGAGTTCCTCGTGGACGACGTGGCCGTCGAGGGACAGGAGCCGGCCGGCCAGCGCCGTGGCGGCGACGGGTGCGACCGCGTCGTCGGAGAACGTCTCCCTCGCCGCGGTGCCCGCGGCCAGAAATCCGGCGAGCAGGCCCGCCGGAACGGTCTCGGCCGCTTCCTTGGAGGGCGGCGCGTGCCGCAGCGACCAGGCCTGCGGCTTGAACAGACGAAGGTCGGTCCGCATCCAGTTCTCGCTGCGGCGGTCGGGTAGGGCCAGGCCCGCCAGGTGGTCGCAGGCCACCCGGCGCAGGTCGGCCACCCAGCCGGCGGAGCCTCGGGCTGCCAGGAGGAGGTCGAGAGCGGTGCGGTCGAACGTCGGGGCGGGGGCGGTGGTGGACGTCATGGTGCTCATGCTGCTGGTCACGGGAGTCATCGAGGGCCGCTCAGCCCACCGACCCTTCCATCTGCAGCTCGATGAGCCGGTTCATCTCGACGGCGTATTCCATCGGCAGTTCCTTCACGAGCGGCTCGATGAATCCGCCCACGATCATCGTGCTCGCCTCGGCCTCGGTGAGGCCGCGGCTGGTCAGGTAGAAGAGCTGCTCCTCGCCGATCTTCGACACGCTCGCCTCGTGGCCGATGGACACGTCCTGCTCCTCGATCTCGATGTAGGGATAGGTGTCGCTGCGGCTCTGCGGGTCGAGGATCAGCGCGTCGCAGACCACGCTCGACCGGCTCTTACGGGCGCCCGGCTCGACCCGGACCAGGCCGCGGTAGCTCGCACGGCCGCCGTTCTTCGAGATGCTCTTGGAGACGATGCGGCCCGAGGTGTTGGGCGCCGCGTGCACGAGCTTCGCGCCGGCGTCCTGGTGCTGGCCGGCGGAGGCGAAGGCGATCGAGAGGATCTCGCCGCGGGCGCCCGGCTCCATCATGTAGACGGCGGGATACTTCATCGTCAGCCGGCTGCCGAGGTTGCCGTCGATCCATTCCATCAGGGCGCCCTCGTAGGCCATGGCCCGCTTGGTCACGAGGTTGTAGATGTTGTTGGCCCAGTTTTGGATGGTCGTGTAGCGGCAGCGGCCATGCTTCTTGACGACGATCTCGACGACGGCCGAATGGAGGCTCTCCGTCGAATACATCGGCGCCGTGCAGCCCTCGACGTAGTGCACCTTCGCGCCCTCGTCGACGATGATGAGCGTCCGTTCGAACTGGCCCATGCTCTCCGCGTTGATGCGGAAGTAGGCCTGCAGCGGGAACTCGATCGAGACCCCCTTCGGCACGTAGATGAACGAACCGCCCGACCAGACGGCCGAGTTCAGGGCGGCGAACTTGTTGTCGGTGGGGGGGATGATTTTGCCGAAATACTCCCGCAGCAGGTCGGGATGCTCGCGAACCGCGGTATCGGTGTCGGTGAAGATCACGCCCTGGCGGGACAGGTCTTCTTGCAGCGAGCCGTAGACGACCTCGCTCTCGAACTGGGCCTTGACGCCGGCGAGGAACTTCCGCTCGGCCTCGGGAATGCCGAGCCGATCGAAGGTCTTCTTGATCGCGTCGGGGACCTCCTCCCAGGTCTTGCCCTGATGCTCGGCCGGCTTCAGGTAGTAGAAGATGTCCTGGAAGTCGACGGCGATGTCGCCGCCCCAGTGGGGCATCGGCTTGGAATTGAAGATCTCGAGCGACTTCAAGCGGAAGTCCCGCATCCACCCCGGCTCGCGTTTCATCTCCGAGATCTGCGCCACGATGGTGGCGTCGAGGCCGCGGCGGGCCTTGAAGACGGCCGGCGTGTCGGTGCGGAAGTCGTACTTGTTGATGTCGCCGATCGGGTCGCTCGGGGTGGCGACGATCGTGGCGTTTGCATCGGTGCCGGTGGCCATGGTGCGTGCTCCGGGAAGGTGAATCGCAGGTGGATCGTTTCAGATCAGACGCCGGCCGGAGCGGCCGCCTGGCGGCTCGAGGCCTCGGCAGCGGCCGCCTCGGGGTAGGCCTGGCGGATCCGCTCGTAGCCCTTCTTGTGCAGTTCGGCCGCCAGCTCGGGTCCCCCCGACTCGACGATCCGGCCGCCCAACATGACGTGGGTCTTGAGCGGGATGTTGTGCTCGAGCAGCTGCTCGTGGTGCGTGATGATGAGAATGCCCATGTCGGCGCCGCCGATCCGGGCGATGCTCTGGCTGGCGAGCCGGACGGCGTCGGCGTCGAGGCCGCTGTCGGTCTCGTCGAGGACGGCGAACTTCGGCCGCAGCATCGCCAGCTGCAGGATCTCGGCCCGCTTCATCTCGCCGCCGGAAAACCCGTCGTTCACGTAGCGACGGGCGAACTCGGTGTCGATCGAGAGATCGGCCATCTTGTCCTTGAGCTCGGTGCGGAACTCCCGCATCGGCATCAGTTCCTGGCCTTCCTTGCGGTCGGGGTTGCGGACGTTGGTGACGGCATGGCGGAGGAAGTCGGCCAGCCGCACACCCGGGATCGCCATCGGCCGCTGGAAGGCGAGGAACACGCCGGAGCGGGCCCGCTGGTCGGGCTCCATCGCCAGGAGGTCGTGGCGGTTGCCCGCGGCATCGACGAGCTCGATCGAGCCGGCCGTCACCTCGTAGGCGGGATGCCCCATGATGCAGTACCCCAGCGTGCTCTTGCCGGAGCCGTTGGGGCCCATCAGGGCATGCACTTCGCCGCGGCCGATCTCCAGATCGACACCACGGAGGATTTCCTGGCCGTCCACGGAGGCGTGGAGGCCGGAGATGACAAGCTTTTCGGGTGAACCGGAGACCATCTGTCGCTTCCCGTTTCCTTCTTCGAGGCGATTCCGATCGAGACGCTCTTGCCTACGAGACGATTACGACTGCACCTTCTGGTGATCGAAGACGAGGCCTGGATCGCCCACCGGCGAGACGACGTAGCCGGAGTGGTGCGGCACCGGCAGTTCGTCGTCGATCTTGCCCTGACCACCGGCCCGCTTGGCGATCCGCTGCCCCTGGATCTTGTCCTGGATCCGCATCAGGCCCTCGAGGAGGCTCTCCGGCCGCGGCGGGCAGCCCGGCACGTAGACGTCGACGGGGACGACGAGGTCGACGCCCTTCACGACGTGGTAGCCCCACTTGAAGTACGGGCCGCCGCCGGTCGTGCACGCTCCCATGGCGATCACATACTTGGGATCGGGCATGAGGTTGTAGAGTCGGCGGACGCGGCTGGCCATCTTGTAGGTGACGGTGCCCGCCACGATCATCAGGTCGGCCTGCCGCGGCGTGGCCCGGAAGGCGCCGGCGCCGAAGCGGTCGAGGTCGTAGCGGCTCGCTCCGGCGGCCATCATCTCGATCGCGCAGCACGCCAGCCCGAACGTCATCGGCCAGATGCTCGACTGCCGGGCCCAGTTGATCGCCTGCTCGACCGTCGTGAGGATCATGTTTTCCTCGAAGCGGCCCTCGATCCAGGGGGTCGCGGGGGCGAGTGGTTGCGTCATGAGCGGGCTCCAGTGGCGTGACGTGTTCGGGGCGGAGAACGGTGCGGTCCGGAACGGCCGGGCGCGGTGTATTCGATGCTTCAGCCTGTCGGGATACAAGCCCCCGGGCCCACGGCGAAGCGGCAACAGGGGCTGCCGTCGAGACGGCATTCGGACAGCCGCACCGAGTCGCCCACCAACTGCTCGAGCATCATCCGCTCCGCGGCGCAGATGCCGCGATCGCGCTCGGCGAGATCCGGATACGGGCAAGCATGGCTCGTGAGCACGGCTTGCCCGTCGCCGGCCGGCTCCACCGTGCAGGAGATCTCCCGCTCCCGCAGGATGCGGGCGGTGCTCTCCAGCCGTTCGCGGGGCGTCGCCCCCGTCACCTGGCCGGCGTACATCCCCGCCAAGGCCGCACCGATCCGCGATACCAGCCCCCGACGCACGGCCGGGTCGTCCACGCGGCGGATTTCAGCCCAGAGCACGAGCGCCAGGTCCCGAAAGTTGTCGCCGGCGGTCCGCAAGCCGGCTTCGGTGAGGCTGTAGACGTGCGAGGGCCGGCCCCGCAGTTTGGCAGGCTGTATGGCCCGCTCGACCAGGCCAGCTTGCATCAGCCGGTCGAGCCGCTGGCGGACGGCGGTCGCCGTCACCCCGAGTCGCGCGGCCAGGTTTCCGATGCCCAGTCCGCCCTGCGTCCGCAACAGGTCGAGCAGGGCGGTGTCGGAGGAGCGGCGTTCGGAACGGCTCATCGAGTTCATACCTTCAATCTAGGCGGCCCCATGATTTTGACAAGCTGGCCTGCGAAAAATGCCTCCGGCAGCCTCAGGACCCGGTTCTGCCGCCGTGGGGAAGAGTTTTTGCATCACCTCGAGAAACTCCCCCCTCGTTGTCACCCGGGAGACAGCCCCGCGAAAATCCCGCGCGCCCGGCATCCCCTGGGCGTAGGAACAGGCGAACTTGCGCATCAACAGCGTGCCCCGCTCGGCACCGAATCGTCGACAGACCAGATCGTAGTGGTGGAGCACCAGATGCCGCTGCTCATCACGCGTCGGCTCGGCCGGCAGCGGGTCGCCGCGAAGCAACGCCGCCACCTGGGCGAAGATCCACGGCCGGGCGAGAGCCTCGCGGGCGATCATGACGCCGTCGACGCCGCTCTCCCGCAGCCGGGCGACGGCGGTCGGCGCCGAGTCGATGTCGCCGTTGCCCACCACCGGCATCCGTGACACCGCCCGCTTCACGGCGGCGATCGCCTCCCAGTCGGCGCGCCCGGAGAAGAACTGTGCCGCCACCCGGCCGTGGACGGTGAGGCAGGCGGCGCCCGCCTCCTCGATCCGCTGGGCGACTTCGATCGCGGTGCGGCAGGCGTCGGAGCAGCCCAGTCGGATCTTCGCCGTCACCGGCACGCCGTCGCAGGCTTCGACGACCCGCCGCACGATGCCGCCGATGCGGTCCGGATCGCGAAGCAGCCACGAGCCGCTGTGGGCCTTCTCGGTCACCTGCCGCACCGGGCAGCCGAAGTTCAGGTCGACGACGCTCACCCGGAAGTCGGTCGCCAGGCGGCGGCCGACCGCGGCGAGATTCTCGGGATCGTTGTCCCACATCTGTACCGCGAGCGGCCGCGGCTCGTCGCGGACTCCCCAGAGCCGGTCGGGGTGCTCACCCTTGTGGGTCTCGAGCCAGAGGGCGCCGCGGGCCGCGATCATCTCCGTGGCCAGGAGCCCCGCGCCGCCGAACTCCCTCACCACCTGGCGGTAAGCGTAGTTGGTGTAGCCGGCCATCGGGGCCTGGAGGACCGGTGGGTCGACGACGACCGGGCCGATCGACAGCCGTGGCGTTGCGGCGGGGCAGGGGGGGGTGTCAGGGGCGGCAGACAGGGACATGAAGCGTCAGTCGGCGGGATTTTTTGTTGCGGCGGGGGTGGCGGGCGGCGCGCCGGCGGGCTGCGGTCGCCACTGAATCGGGGTGCCGATGAGCATCGACACGAAGCGATCGTCCGGCATCGCCGTGTCAGCCACGGCCATGGCGTATTCGGCGATGTCAAGGTTGTACGCCCGCGCTGCGGCCAGGAACTCCCGCTGCTGGCCGACGAGGGCGGCATGGGCGGCGGTCACCGCCTCGATCGGCCGCTGCGCCTTGGCATGGTCCGCCTCCGCCATCTCCATCGCCTTGTGGGCCGCGAGCACCGCAGCCGCCCGCGCTTCGAGCGCCTCGTGCTTGGCCGGCAGCATCCGCACGATGGCCCGAATACGGCCCGTCGCCGGCCGGTTGGCGAAGATCGTGTCGAAGTGGGTCTGGTAGGGCCCGGCCAGCGGCCGGTCCACCGGCCAGGGCAGCGGGTCGCCCGCCGGCAGCCGCACGAGGTCGACGAGTTCCTGCTGCGCCGCGACAAGGGCCGCGCGGGCGTCGGCCAGGTCGGCACGGGCCGCCGCCGTGGCGACGTCGAGCACCGCGCGGTCGTGCGGATCGCCGCCGGGGGCGATCAGCTCCAGCCGCTCGAGCGCCTCGGTGCTCCAGCGGAGAAGTGCGAAGGCCGCCGAAACCCGCCAGTAGGCCTGCGTGATCCAGAGCCGTCGTGTGCGGTCGGCCGACCGCTCGAGGGCTTCCACGAGCGGCAGCGGCCGGGCGTAGGCGGCCGCCAGAGGCGAGGCCGCCGGGCTGCCACCTGTGACCAGGGGCTCGAGCGCCCGCGAGAGGAGATCGGCCGCGCCGCCTGTCGCCGGCGGCTCCACGGCCGCCGCCGGATCGACCACCACGGAGATGGTGCCGTCGGCGGCCGGTTCCGCGGCCCGCGCTGCTCCGCAGCTCGCGGCCAGCAGCATCATGGCTGCCAGGAGCGGCACGGGCGCGATGACGGACGCAATCGCGACGGATGGCTGCATGGGAGGCAACGGGATGCGAGCCTTTCAGGAGGCGGCGTCGAGGTAGGGATCTTGGCTCATCTGGACATGGGCTTCGGCCCGCTGCCGCTCGACGTATTCGAGGAGCCGCCGCTGCCGCACGTGCCGCGCCTCCACCCGCTGTTGGGCCCGGCGGAAGACCGCGAGCAGCCCCTCGGGATTGCCGGCGAGCCGCCCGGCGAGCCGCGCCGCCACCCGGCGGGCGCCCGCCCCACCATAACCGGCCACGAGGATCTCGTCGTCGAGGGAGACGTACTGCCGCCAGGTGCCCGGATCGCCCTGACGGCCGCAGCGGCCCACCAGCTGCCGGTCGATTCGGGCCGAGTCGTGCAGCTCCGTGCAGATGACGTGCAGGCCGCCGAGCTCGTGGACGCCGGGGCCGAGCTTGATGTCGGTGCCGCGGCCGGCCATGTTCGTCGAGACCGTGATCTGGCCGCGTTGGCCTGCTTGGGCCACGATGTCGGCCTCCTGCTCGATATGCCGGGCGTTGAGCACGGTGTGCGCGAGGCCCGCCGCTTCGAGCATGCGGGAGAGCTGCTCCGATTTGTCGATCGAACGCGTGCCGATGAGCACGGGGCGGCCGAGGGCGTGCATCTCGGCGACCTCGGCGACGATGCGGGTGAACTTGTCGGCCTGATCGGCACAGACCACGGGCGCGAGCCGCTGTCGAATCGCGGGGCGATTGGTGGGTACGACCGCCACGTCGACGTCGTAGGTGCGGGCGAGCTCCCGGGCGCTCGTCGCGATCGTGCCGGTCATGCCGGCGAGGTGCGGCCAGCGGGCGAACAGGTCCTGGATCGTGATGCGGGCCGCGTGGCCCGACGGGACCGTCGGCTCGAGCTGCTCCTGCGCTTCCACCGCCTGGTGCAGGCCGTCGCGCCAGGTGCGTCCCTCCGCGGCCCGGCCGGTGAACTCGTCGATGATCACGATCTTGCCGTCGCGGACGACATATTGCCGGTCGCGGACGAAGAACCGCCTGGCCCGCAGCCCCCGCTCCACGGCGTCGTAGATCGCCAGCAGGCTGACCGATTCGATCGCCTCTGGCCGCCGAAACGCCCGCACGCGGCTGCGGCCCCGGCCGAGCAGCTCGCACGTCTGCTTCTGGGCCTCGACCTCGAAGTCTTCGTTGGCCTCGAGCGTGGCCGCCACCTCCGCCGCGAAGCGGAAGAGCGCCTGCTCGGTGGCCTGCGCCTCACCGGGCGGCGATGCGATGATCAGCGGCGTCCGCGCTTCGTCGATGAGCACGTTGTCGGCCTCGTCGACGAGCGCGAACCAGTAGGGCCTCTGCAGGAGCTTGGCGGTCCCGCCCGGAGCCTTGCCGGTGAGCGTGGCGCCCAGGTCTCCCCGGCCCTCGGCGAGCTCCCGGGCCATCAGTCGGTCCTTGAGGAAGTCGAAGCCGAACTCCTTCGCCGTGCCGTAGGTGACGTCGCAGGCGTAGGCCTTTCGCCGCACGTCGAAATCCATCTGCGACTCGACGATGCCGACCGAGAGCCCGAGCGCCTCGTAGATCGGCGTCATCCACTCCGCATCGCGGCGGGCGAGGTAGTCATTCACCGTCGCGAGATGGGCGCCGCGGCCGGACAGGGCGTAGAGCGCCAGCGGCAGCGTGGCCACGAGCGTCTTCCCCTCGCCCGTCTGCATCTCGACGATCGCGCCGTGCACCAACGCGATGCCGGCGAGGAGCTGCACGTCGTAGTGCCGCATTCCCAGCCGCCGCCGGCCAGCCTCCCGGGTGGCCGCGAAGCTGTCGATGAGCAACGAATCGGCCGGCTCGCCGGCGCGGGCGCGGTACGACAACGCCCGCCCGAGCCGCTTGAGCGCGAGGTCGTCGAGCCGCTCCATCTCCGGGGCGAGCGCCTCGATGCGGGCCACCGTCCGCCATGTTCCCGAATGGATGGCGGCGCGCGTGCCCGGTGCGAATCCGCCCAGCCAATCAAACATGGAGCGACGCTCCG
>JBJOKF010000120.1:0-8602 GCA_046046235.1 Planctomycetota bacterium
TGGGGCCGCACGATTCCCTGCATCGCGCCAAGCGTGCCGCCGGTATCGGGGTTGTTGCCCTGAAAGCCGAGCGCGAGATAGGGGCTCATCGTCGGGCGGCGGGCGATGTTGGAGAACGGCATGTTGCCCGTTCCGCCCGGGCCGGCCGGCCCCTGGGCCAGGGCGTTGCCGGCGGCACTCAGCCAGAGCATGCCGCCGGCGGCGGCGAGAACAACCAGACCCATTGTCCGGGAAAGCCGTTGTGTGCGCTGCATGAGATGCTCCGCTGAAATCCCACTGTGGCCGCTGCCGGCCGTCTCTCCGATCCCGTCACGTATACCATCGCCCCGCCGCCCGCACCATCATCGGCGCACCGTCGCCGAGGCGATCGCCAGGTCCATGAGCGTCCGCACCGCCGCCTTGGCCAGCGGCTTGTCGTGGATCCAGGCCGCGAATGCCTCGCCGTGGGCCGCATACATGTCCCGCAGCCAGTCCGGCGCCTCCGCGAACAGCCAGGCCCGGAACAAGAGCCACCGCGGGTCGTCGGCGCCGTAGACCTCGCGGGCCACCCAGCAGATGCCGAAGTTCGGGTTGAAGCCGTACGGCAGCCGGTTGACGGTCTGCACGGTCTGCACGCCAAGGAGCGTGAAGCCGAACATCCGCTCGAAGGGCGAGGTGACCTTGTCGATGATGCTGTCGAAGGCGATCCAGGGATCCTGGGCGATGAAGACCCGGTCGCCCGGCAGGATCTGGTAGTTGGTGGCGGTCGAGCCGCCCTTCATGATCGCCTCGATGTCGACCGGCAGGACCTGGTCGCAGCCGACGCCGGACGGCGCCGGCCGGGCGATCCAGATGTCCTTGCTCGACAGCCGCGAGAGCCCGTTGATGCCGGCGATCGCATCGAGCACCGTCTCGTTGCCGGTGACCGGGAAGCGGGCGACGTTGTCGCCGAAGCCCGCGCCTTCCGTGATCACGTAGTAGACCTTCGAGTTGTAGCTGAACACGTCGACGCTCACGAGCGGCGCGTCGAGATACTCGGAGAGCTGCTTCTCGATCGCCTGCTTCGCCTCCGCGAGCGTCATGCCGGTGACGTAGACGGTGCCGTAGGTGCCGAGGTTGATCGTGCCGTCGGGGCCGACGAGGTGCTCGCCGGCGATCTGCTGCTGACCCGCGGCCTGGGCGAGCGTGAGCGACACCTGCGGCTCGCGCAGGATCCGCTTCAGGTGCCGGAAGATGGCGTCCTGCGCCTCTTCGAGCGACTGGCCGCCGACCATCACCTTGCCATAGGAGGGACCGAGGTCGAGCATGCCCCCCGGCTCCACGACGTAGAGCCCGTTGATCGGCTGCTCGAGCAGCGTCCCTTCCACGATGACCTGGAGCGTGTCGAACGACTGGATGCGGAACGGGGGCTTCGGCACGACCCGCAGCGCGTCGATGAGCAGGATGTCGGGGGGCTCGATCACGTAGGGCGGCAGCGTGACCTTGGCGAGTTCCTTCGCCGGCATTCTCCCGGGCTCGGCGGGGCACTGAGCCTCGAGCGTCGCCTCGCGGGCCGCCGACCACTGCGGACGGCCGTAAATGTGGCAGCCGGTGGAGAGCGGCAGGGACGCCACCAAGAGGGCGACGCAGGCCATGTGCAGCGGCCGGCCGGCGGCCGGCCGCGAACGGCGTCGATGGTGGGGGCGAAGGCGGTCCATGCAAAGTCCCTGCGACCGGTACGATCGCTCCAATCGCTCTCATCGGCAGGGTCTGCCGGAAAACTTTGCCCCGTTTGTCAGGTTCGACATCGCTGGCACGACACGCTCCCCGGCGTGACGTAGACTGCCGGGAATGGCGGTGCGGATGCCTGCCTGCCACGGCGAGGGGCGGCCCGGGCGGGCGGTCTGCGAAGCGACGACGCGGCGCCTTCGCCGGGGACGCCGCAGCTGGAGCCCCCCCGGTTCCGTGGTTTCACGAAGATGCCCATCCTCCCCCGCCAACGCGACATCTTCCCCGACTCGCTGCTCGACGGCGCGGCCGCGGCCGAGGGGGATTGCGATCTGTCCGGCGACCGCGGCCGATGGGTCGCGTTTTACACGCTGTCGCGGCGCGAGAAGGATCTGATGCGGAAGTTGGAGGCGGCGGAGGTGCCCTTCTACGCGCCGCTCGTCAAACGCCGACTGCGGTCGCCCGGCGGCCGCGTCCGCGACTCGTACGCGCCGCTGTTTCCGGGCTACGTGTTTTCGCGTGTGGACGACGACCAGCGTCGGGCGGCCCTGGCGACGAACACCATCTCGCGCTGGCTGCCCGTCACCGATGCGGCGGGCCTCGTGGCCGACCTTCGCAACATCAAGCGGCTCGTCGACGCCGATCGCCCGCTCACGCCGGAAGCCCGGCTCGAAACGGGACAGGATGTCCGCGTCAGGAGCGGCCCCCTGGCGGGGATCGAGGGAACGATCGTGCGGCGGCGCGGCGGGCAACGACTCCTGGTCGCCGTCCGCCTCCTGAACCAGGGCGTGTCGATCGAACTGGAGGACGTCGACCTTGAACGCTGCTGAATATAGGAGTGCGGAGCCCTCCATGGCCTCCGCACTCCGCGCCGGCCGGTGGCGACGCCGAGGGTCGCCACGTCCGGCAGCCGCCGCCTCCTGCGGCGGCGGTGCTGCCGGGCTGTGCGTAGCCGCCGTGCGTGCGGAGCCCTCCATGGCCTCCGCACTCCGCGCCGGCCGGTGGCATTCGCGAGGCGCCCCATGAACCGTCTCGCGCTCCCGCCGCGGCCGCCGCTCCGGCGGGTCAACCGGAAGGCTGTCATCCTCCTCGCATTCCACGCCTGCATCTTCGCGGTCGTGTTCTGGTTCGCCTTCTTCCTGCGTCACGACTTCAGCCTCGACAAGGCGCAGGCCTGGGTGTCGCTCCGCACGCTCTGCGGCGTGGTGGTCATCAAGACGCTGATCTTCTACTGGCTCGGCCACTGCCACATGTCGTGGCGACGGCTCTCCTTCAACGACCTCACGAGCCTCGTCTGGGCCGCGACCCTCTCGATGCTCGTCATCACGGCCGTTGAGTCGCTGCTGTTGTCGTCGGGCCGGTTCGGGGACTTCCAACGGGTGCCGCGGAGCGTGTTCGTGCTCGACTGGGCCGGCACCATCCTGGCGATCGGGGGCGTCCGCGCCCTGTGGCGGAGCGTCCGCGAGGAGCTGCGGCCGCTGCTCACGAGCAAGCCGGTGCGGACCGCCATCATCGTCGGCGCCGACGAGGCGGGCGAGCTCCTCGCCCGCAATCTCGTCTCCGCCGCCCACAGCCAGTATTTCGTCGCGGGCTTCCTCGACGACGACCCCGGGCTGATCCACAACCGCGTCGGCGGCCTCGAGGTGCTCGGCGACATCGACCGGGCCGGCGAGGAGGTGGCGAAGCGCCGGATCGACGAGGTGATCGTGCGGTCGGGCACCCTGACGGGAAAGCGTTTCCGCGGGCTCCTCGAGGCCTGCACCGAGGCGGGCGCGCAGGTGAAGGTGCTGCCGGCGATCGACGAGCTGCTCACCGGCCATGACAACCCGTCGCACGTCAAGCCGCGGTCGGTCGAGATCAAGGATCTCCTGCGCCGCGAGCCGGTGCGGCTCGACAATGCGGCCATCCGCGGGCTCGTGGCCGGCCGGACCGTGCTCGTGACCGGGGCGGGCGGGTCGATCGGTTCCGAGATCTGCCGACAGGTGCTCCGCTTCGGCCCGGCGAGCCTCCTGCTCGTGGAGCGGGGCGAGAACGCGCTGTTTCTCCTCGAGCAGGAACTCGACCGCTGCGAGCCCCGGCCGCCCTTCGAGCCGCTCGTCGCCGACATCGCCGACGAGGCCCGCATGGAGCAGATCCTCGCGACGCACCGGCCCGACGTGATCTTCCACGCCGCGGCCCACAAGCATGTCCCCATGATGGAGACCAACCCGGCCGAGGCGGTCAAGAACAACATCCTCGGCACGCGCACCCTCGCCCGGCTCGCCGACCGCCACGACGTGCGGGAGTTCGTCATGATCTCCACAGACAAGGCGGTCAATCCGACGAGCGTGATGGGCTGCTCGAAGCTGGTCGCGGAGCGGTTCGTGCAGGCGCTCTCCGCGGAGTCGCGGACGAAGTTCATCGTCGTCCGGTTCGGCAACGTGCTGGCGAGCAACGGCAGCGTGGTGCCGATCTTCCAGGAACAGATCCGCCTCGGCGGCCCGATCACGATCACCCACCCCGAGATCTCCCGCTACTTCATGATGATCCCCGAGGCGTCGCAGCTGGTGCTGCAGGCGGCCGCGATGGGCTCGGGCGGGGAGATCTTCGTGCTCGACATGGGGGAGAGCGTGCGGATCGTCGACCTCGCCCGGGACCTGGTCAGCCTGTCGGGCCTGGGTGAGGAGGACATCGAGATCGTCTTCACCGGGCTGCGGCCGGGCGAGAAGCTCTACGAGGAGCTCTACTTCGACGACGAGGAGCGGCTGCCCACTGGGCATCCCAAGGTGTTCTGCGCGCGGCACCGGCCGACGAGCCTGGCCGAGGTCGAGGCGACGATCGCCGAGCTCTCCGACGTGCTCGACCAGCCCCCCGAAGCCGTGAAGGCCAAGCTCCGCGATGTCGTGCCGGAGTACGACCGCCACGCCGATCCGTCACCGCCGCGCAAGGCCCGCGCCAAGTAGCCCCCTCGATCGCCCCATGTCGCACCATCGCTTCGACGTCGTGCCCGGATTGGACGCCGCCGGCGAGCCGCCGGCCGCGCGGATCCGCGTGCCCTTCGTCCGCCCCGCTCTGCCCTCCTGGGAGACGCTCGGCCCCGACCTCGCCTCGATCATCGCCTCGGGGCGGCTCACGAAGGGACCGTTCGTCGAGCGGCTCGAGCAGGCGGTGGCCGCCCGCCTGGGCGTCCGGCATGCGATCGCGGTGAGCAGTTGCACCGTCGGGCTCATGCTCGTCTACCGCGGGCTCGACCTGTCGAGCGGCCGTTGCCGGAGCCGGCGGGCGCAGGGAAGCGGCTGCGGCGTGGCCGGCATGGAGCCGCTCTCGAGGTTCGGCGTGGCCCGCAGCGGCGACCGCGTCGAGCCGCTCGGCGAGGTGATCCTGCCGAGCTTCACGTTCCTCGCGGCACCGGCGGCTATCGTCTGGAACAACCTGCGGCCGGTGTTCGTGGACGTCGATCCGGCGACGACCAACGTCACCGCGCAGGCGGTCGCGGCCGCGATCACGCCACGGACCGTCGCCATCGCCGCCTGCCACAACTTCGGCAACCCCTGCGACGTGGCCGGCCTGTCCGCGATCGCCGACGAGCACGGCCTGCCGCTGGTCGTCGACGCGGCGCATGGCTTCGGTGCCGCGCAGCACGGCCGCCCCGTCGGCGCCGGCGCCACGGCGCAGGTCTTCAGCCTGTCGCCGACGAAACTGGTCGTGGCCGGCGAGGGGGGCATCGTCGCCACCGACTGCGACTGCCTGGCGCACTTCGTGCGGCTCGGCCGCGAGTACGGCAACGACGGCTCCTACGACGCGCTCTTTCCGGGGGTCAACGGCCGGCTCTCGGAGCTGCACGCGGCGGTGGGGCTCGAGTCGTTCGCGCAGCTCGACGCCGTGGCCGGCGAGCGCCGCCGGATCGCCGCCCGTTATCGCGACCTGCTCGGCCAGCTGCCGGGGATCGGGTTCGTGGAGCAGGCGCCGGGGGCGGCCTCGAGCCACAAGGACTTCTCCGTCACGATCGATCCGACCCGGTTCGGCATGACCCGCGACTCAATCCGCCGGGCTTTGGCGGCCCGTGGCATCGAGACGCGGACCTACTACGACCCGCCCTGCCACCGGCAGACGGCCTACGAGCGGTTTCACGATCGCACGCGGATCCTCGGGGCGACGGACGTGCTCTCGGCCCGCAGTGTGAGCCTGCCGATCGGCGCCCACGTCGACGAGGCGGTCGTCGAGGAGGTGTGCGACGTGATCGCATCGGCCCAGAATCGTTGAGTGAGCCCCCGCGCCGCGGTCCCCGCCGCGGGCGCGGTGTCGCGACCCGTTCTTCATCCCGTGTCCTCTTTCCTTATTCCCCTCCTTCCCGCCTGTTCCTGGCAGCGAGAGTCATGGCGACGTTCGGGCTTTGGTCGGCGTGGTGCATGGTCGCCCTGGCGGCGGCGGCGATGATCACCCGCGCGCTCGTGCCCTGGACCCGCGCGCGGGCCATCGTCGACATCCCCACCGACCGCGGCTGCCACGCCCGCAGCACGCCCCGTGGGGGCGGGCTCGCGATCGTCGCCGTCGTGGCCGTCGTGGGGGCGACGCTCCTGCTCCTGCGGCTGGACGACCCGCGGCTCGCCGGCGCGATCCTGCCGGCGCTGGCGGTGGCGGCGGTGAGCTGGCGCGACGACGTGAGGTCCCTGAGAAATAGCGTCCGGTTCGCGGTGCATCTGGCGGCGGCGGTGGCCGCAGTGGCCGTTCTCGGTCCCGTGACACGGGTCGACCTCGGCGGCTTCGGGGTGGTGCGGCTCGGCGCGGCGGCCTGGCCGCTCACCATCCTGTGGGTCGTCGGGCTCACCAACGCCTTCAACTTCATGGACGGCATCGACGGCATCGCCGGCATCACGGCGGCGGCCGCGGGGGCGGGCATCGCCGCCGCCGCCGCGGCCTGCGCGGCGGGGCCGGTGGCGGTGCTCGCGGCCGCGTTCGCGGGTGCCGCGCTCGGCTTTCTCACCTGCAACTGGCAGCCGGCGCGGATCTTCATGGGCGACGTGGGGAGCACCTTCTGCGGCTGCCTGCTGGCGGTCCTGCCGCTGGCGGTGCCCGCCGACTGCGTGCCGGAGGTGCTGCCGGTGGCCGTTCTCGCCCTCTGGCCTTTCATCGTCGACTCAGGCTTCACGCTCCTGCGTCGTCTGGCGGGCGGCGAGAACATCTTCCGCCCGCACCGCAGCCATCTCTACCAGCGGCTCGTGCTCTCCGGCTGGCCGCATCGAACGGTGGCGGGAATCTACGGCGGGCTGTCCGCGTGCCTGGCGGCGGTGGCGGTGACGCCGCTCATCGATCCGACGCTGCGGTCGGCTGCCTCTGGCGTGGCGACGGCGCTGGTGGTGGCCGTGCCGGTGATGCTCGTCGGGCTCGTCGCGGTCGTGGCCCGCGGCGCGGAGCCGGTGCCGTGATCCGTTTCGCCTTTCTCAAGCGCGCCGGCGACGTGGTCGTGTCGGTGGCGGCCCTCGTGGGCCTCGCACCGCTGCTCGCCGTGGTGTGGGTGGCCGTACGACTCGCGCTGGGCGCGCCCGTGCTCTATGCCGACACGCGCGCCGGCAAGGATGGCCGCCCGATCCGCATCCTGAAGTTCCGCTCCATGCGCGAGGCGGTGGGAGCCGACGGCCGCCCGCTGCCCGACGCGGAACGGCTCGGGGCGTTCGGCCGGGCGCTGCGCCGCTCGAGCCTCGACGAGCTGCCGCAGCTGGCGAGCGTGCTCGTCGGCGACATGAGCATCGTCGGGCCACGGCCATTGCCGCTGGCCTACGTGCCGCGATACTCGGCCCGGCAGGCGCGGCGGCTGCGGGTCCGGCCCGGCCTCACGGGCTGGGCGCAGATCCACGGTCGAAATGGGGTGGACTGGCCCGAGCGACTGGAGTACGACGCCCGCTACGTCGACATGCTCGCCCGGTGGTATTGGCCCTTCGTCGACCTCTGGATCATCGTGGTCACGGCGGCGCTGGTCGTCTGGCAGGCAGTCACCGGCCGCGGCGTGGCGGCGCCGGGGTCGGCCACCATGCAGGAGTTTCTCCCATGACGAATCCGCGCGATGCGCTGCCACACACACCGCTGGAGGCGATCGCGGTCGCCGTGCGGCAGGTGCTGCACGACACCGGCCGCGAGGCTCGGCCGGTCGAGCCGCAGATGCTGCTCGGCGCCGACCTGGGACTCGATTCCCTCGACCTCGCCCAGACGATCGTGCTCCTGGAGCGTGCCCTGGGGGTCGATCCGTTCCGGACCGGGGCGGCCGGCCCGGCCGCCCCGGTCCGGCCCCCGATCCGCACCGTCGCCGACCTGGCCGCGGCGTACCGCCGTCCCGCTGCCGACTGAAATCCTTGGAAGCCGGGCGACCCTTCCGGAGCCCCGGTTCGTTATTATTTCGTGAAGGCGGCCCTCGCCAAGGAACCCGTTTTTCGATGAACACGCAAGCTTCCCCGATCACCCTGGCCGATGCGGCCGCCGAAGATCGTCTCGCCGTGGCGATCGCCGAGGTCGCGCGGCAGTCGCCCGACCGCGTGGCCATCGTCGCCGGGGCCGGCGCCGAGGCGAGCCGATCGATCGACTACGCCACCCTCGCCGCGGCGATCGCGAAGCTCGAGGAGGCGCTCGACACCGTGCGGCCGGTGGGGATCGTCGCCCGGGCGAAGCGGGTCGAGTCGCTCGTGGCGATCGCCGCCGCCTGCGGCCGGCAGCACGTGCCCGTAGCGTTTCTGGCGGAGGATGCCCGCGATCTCGTGGGCGAGCTGCGCGACTGGGTGACCGTCGACGATGCGCTCGCCGTGGCGGCCGATCCGACGGCCGGCAGGCGCGAGTTCGAGGCGGTCGCCACGCAGGTGGTGGTCGCCACCTCCGGCACCAGCGGGCCTCCGAAGCTCGTCGAGCACTCCTGGGATTCGCTGCTCGCGGCGGCGCGCCTCGCCGAACA